>DAOOBP010000005.1:0-51805 GCA_035407925.1 Salinivirgaceae bacterium | reverse complement strand
GCAGTAGTGGCGGCAAAGCAGCTAAAGGCGGTTTCGCAATAGGTGGCGTCTCAGCAGGTAAAGGCGTAGTAAAAGATATATTTGTTGCAACACCCGACAGCACTCGCGTTTATGTAAACGCTGATACAAGCGATGCTGCTAAAGGTGGGTTTGTCGTGGGCGAATTAAGCAACAATAAGGCTACAACAAACTCATATATGAATATTACAGCCGACAACTACTTAATCGGTTACGATGCGGGTAAATATATTTCATCGGGTAAGTATAACTCATTACTAGGCTATCAAACAGGCGGACTATTGACTTATGATAACAATAACGTAATGCTTGGCTATCAGGCAGGTGATAGTTGTATGTCAAGCAATAATACATTTATTGGAGTTAAAGCTGGTAGCAAATCTATGTTTGGAGACAATACATACATAGGTAGTTACGCTGGCTCGCGCAGAACAGGATCATCCAATGTGGCAATAGGTACAAACGCTGGTCGTTGGGGATCACTAACATCAGTTGCAGCAGGCAGTGGCAATTGCAATGTCTACATAGGAGATAATGCAGGTGCATATGCCACTTTTGGACGTAACGTGTGCATTGGTGCTGAAAGTGGAAAATACTTAGAAGGAAATATAGGCAACGGTAATGGATGCAACGTGTTTGTGGGTTTTCTTAGCGGAACAGGATTTGAAAATAGACAAAATATGGGTACTCTGAATATTGGAATAGGTCAGTATACAGGTAGAAACTTGACAACAGGTTACAAAAATGTGTTTATTGGTAGCGATGCTGGTGCACAAAATGCCGAAGGGTTTTCTAATGTCTTTATAGGTAGTGAAGCTGGCAAAAATAACCGTAATGCCAATTACAACGTGTTTGTGGGTGAAGAAGCTGGCAAGAGTAACTACTCAGGTGCTAACAATGTTTTTATGGGAAGAAGAGCAGGAGCAGGAAATAATAATACCAGCGGTAGCAACAACGTATTTATCGGTACTTATGCAGGCTATAGAAGTAATGGGAGCAACAATATTCATATAGGATATTATGCCGGCTATTCAGGAACGGAACAAACAGAAAGTTATAGATTGCGAATAGGACAGAACAATCTTATTTACGGCGAACTTGATAATAAAAGAGTAGGAATAAACACAACCGATGTTAATGGAATGGCTTTCTACGTAAACGGTTCTGCTGGAGGGACGGGAGGTTGGAACGCCAAAAGCGACCAACGCCTTAAAACCAATATAAAACCCCTACAGGGTGCCCTGCAAAGCGTGCTTAAATTGCAAGGAGTAACCTTTAACTGGAAAGATGAAATCAACCACCGCCCAGGACAAAACATAGGATTTATAGCACAAGATGTAAAAGAGATACTACCCGAAATTGTTAGCGGCGGCGGAAAAGATGAACAAGGCAACGAAATTTATTACTCCATCGAGTATGCAACACTAACCCCTGTGTTAGTTGAAGCTATAAAAGAGTTAAGCAACGAGAACAAAGAACTAAATGAGGCTATAAAAGAGCAACAAGAGCTAATAAACAAGCTCATTGAGGAGTTAAAAACAGTTAAAGAACAGATAAAAACTAAATAATTTTTATCTTTATTAATTTTTCATTTATTTGATCTTAGTTAATTGGAAACGCTTTTCGAGGGCATGTCCTGAGAGAAGCGTTTTTTTTGTCACTGAGCGCACGGTCACTAAGACTGCATTTTGATGGTTGCTGAGCCGGTCGAAGCACAAGCTCAATAACCGTCGAAACATAAACTCAGCCACCAAGAACTAAAGCCCACAAAGCACACATAAACTTATTCCACGACTTGAAAATCGCAGCTATCGATCTGATAATCATCCCATTAATTACTAATTGCTAATTGCGTTTTCTTACACTCCAAAAGATATCCCTATACCTTTTGCGGCGTTAACAAGATAATGACTTTTTTGCACAATGTTATATGTTGAAATCGCCTCAGTCAATGGAACTGAAATAATATCGGGATGTTTGTACGCAACCATATGTCCATACTTTTCTTCCAGAACCATTTCAAAGGCTTTAACACCGTACTGTGTAGCCAAAACCCTGTCGTAAGCAATAGGTATGCCGCCACGTTGTAGGTGACCTAAAACAGTCTCTCTGATATCATGTTTACATCCCGCATTAATCAATTGTTGACGTAGAGCTACTGCCACACCTCCATATCTGGCATTTTTAAATCCTGTTACGCCATCTTCCTGAATAGAAGTGTGCCCATCTTTTGCCATGGCGCCTTCGGCGATCACGACTATTGCAAATCCCCTATCGCGCTTAAATCTGCTATTAATTTTTTCAGCTACAATGTTTATATCATAAGGAATCTCAGGGATAAGACACAAATCAGCGCCGCCTGCCACGGCAGCATGTAAAGCTATCCAACCCGCATCACGCCCCATAACCTCAACTATAAAAACCCTGTTATGACTGGCAGCTGTTGTTACAAGCTTATCTACAGCTTCTGTTGCAATTTGTACTGCAGTTTGAAAGCCGAAAGTGGCATCGGTAGCTGAAAGGTCATTGTCAATGGTTTTTGGAACCCCTATAATATTAAGACCTTTTTCATACAGAGCTTGAGATATACGTTGCGAGCCATCTCCACCGATATTAATAACTGCATCAACACCAAGGAATTGAAGTTTTCGAATTAGCTCGTCGCTACGATCAGCTGTTGAGGTCGTGCCGTCTTTATTTTTAATGGGCCACGCAAAAGGACCTCCTTTATTAGTAGTTTCAATGATTGTTCCTCCTTGAATATGAATACCTGCGACTCTTTCTTCGGTAAGAATTTTTATTTCGGTGGGCTCCCACAATACACCGTTAAAGGCTTGTATTGAACCTATAACTTCCCAATCACGCTCTCGCGCAGCGCGTTTTACAATAGCGCGTATAACCGCATTTAAACCAGGGCAATCGCCCCCTCCTGTTAACACCAATGCTCTTTTCATTTTTATTTAATTTATTGGTTTATGATTTAATAGATATAACTTACACTTTCAAACTATTTGCAAAAAAGCTAACAGCGTGATTTAAAGCACAATTGGCAATTAATTGTCTTATTGACAAAGATATAAAATTGTAAACACATAACAACATACTAATAATAATTTAAAAAATACCATTAACTTTGCTTTAACAATTTTTCCCATAACTTACGTTATTCTAAAATATTACATTAAATTTGTACAATATCTCAGTATTATAATTGATTTTCTAATAAAAACGAATATGCCAAATTTTTTAACTTTTTGTACAGACAGGGCATTGCCCTCTCTCTACTTTTAACTTTTAACTCAAAAACTATGAAATACAAATCACTACCCGTCGTTCTAATTATTATTGCCGTTATTATTTCAAGTTGCGACACGCCTAATTCAAGATTACGTAGATACTTTATTGGAAACGAATGGTACATTTCAGGTGAGTTATTTCTTAGGAACGACTCATCAGTTTCAGCAAAGTATTATGATTTTGAAAAGCAAGCTTTAGTTGGAGATACCACTTTCCCTATTATTTTCAGCGACTCAATGATTATTTATAGTTTAGTACGTGAGAAGGGTGTATATAGAAACGGACGC
Source organism: Salinivirgaceae bacterium (assembly GCA_035407925.1). Lineage (GTDB taxonomy): Bacteria > Bacteroidota > Bacteroidia > Bacteroidales > Salinivirgaceae > JAAYQU01. Next base: position 48,203 of record DAOOBP010000005.1, on the reverse strand, counting down.
TCTTTTGAGGTCACAGGTGATACAATCATTACCGATACAGCTTTTTACGATTTTATCTACATTAATGACAAGCCTAAGTTAATTCTTTATTTGCAAAGCTTTCCTAAGATTTGTATATCAAAAAATAAAATTAAACCAAAACCAACTAACAATTTTCAACGCGAAAAATTTGAAATAGATGGTTTTTCTATCGGCGATTTTGTTGATCGTGACTTGCTAAAAACGCGTGGAATATATAACTATGACACATACACTATTGAAGATTGTGAGCTTAAAGATGACAAGGACATAAAAATAAAAATTATAGGTTACAATCAAATATACTCTATAGAACGGCACAATATTCCCGACTATCGTATTAATAGCGCTATTAAAGTTGTGAGCAAAAAATTAGGGGTTGATCCTGAATATGTTCCAATGCGTCGCTGGAACGAAAGTTCAGACTACGAACATGAGTTCTACAGATGGAACGCCAAAGGAGTTAGAATTAAACTTGAAAGGACTAGATACATAGGTCGCGAACTGTATCGTAATCTATTAGAAACTGATAAGTGGACGTTACATTATGATGATGATGTGCAACGAACAATACTTATAGAACAGTACAAAGATGGCAATCCACAGAGTACCATAATAAATTAATTCAACCTCCGCAAGTTATTTAACTTGCGAGATTAGAGTTCCTTACTCTATTTTTACACAGCGGACGGAAAAACCCATATTGTGTTTTGTGTGATTTCTGTATATTTTTGCTGAATAGTAATACAAACAATGATACCACGCATTTCCATCATCTTGACTCGATGCTGACCACCAAAAACCATAATCTTTCAAGTTTTTATACTCCGATATAATATTTCTGTACCCTCCGGGTAGCGCTCTAAATCCTGATGAGTTAGTTGCACCGGTGTTTGTTGCTGTCCAGTAAAGAGTTCCCTGATGCTTCATTTTACCTCCAGCCACATTTTCTCCTTTGAGAGAATCGACAAGCCATTGCCAATTTTCCTCATCGGGGACTTTCCAGCCTTGTGGACACAATTTTCCACTGTTAACTGCATGCCAATTATATAATGCTCCATAAATATCTTTGTACTGATTAGAATCGTTTGAGTACCAGCAATAAGAAGCGGAATCGGTTTTTGACCATACGTCAGCATCTGTTCCATCGTTTATAGGTGTGCCGTCATTAAAAGTTGTGGTTTTTAAGTTTTCTGCGAACCAAGTTTGGTTATAAATCTTAATTATTTTGTATTGATTTCCCTCGATATCGGTAACAGTTTCGAGAAAATAAAATGCTTCCATCTCTTTATCCTCTTTCGAACATGATGACATGAAAGCTATTAAAGCAACAAACAAATAACCCATAATAAATGCTCGTCGTTGTGCTTGCTGTATTATGTTATTTGATAGCTTATACATTGTGTCAAATATGTTTAGCCTTAATCAAGTAGTTTTTCACGTAATCATGAATTCCGTCTTCAAGTGAATAAAACTCTTTATCATAACCTATTTGTCGAAGTTTACTCATATTTGCTTCAGTAAAGTACTGATATTTATCTCTTATATCTTCGGGTATTGGTATAAACTCAATGTTTTCAGGTTTACCCATTGCTAAGAAGGTGTTACGTGTTAAATCTAAAAATGTCCTTCCTTTACCTGTTCCTACATTATATATGCCGCTATCTTTTCGGTTATTCATTAAGAAACACATTATTTCTGACAGGTCTTTAACATACACAAAATCACGTATTTGGCCGCCATCAATATAGTCGGGTTTGTGCGACATGAAAAGTTTCATTTTCCCTGTCTCATTAATTTGATTAAAAGCGTGGAATATAACGGAAGCCATACGACCTTTGTGATATTCATTTGGTCCATATACGTTAAAATACTTCAATCCTGCCCAGAAATATGGTTTTTTAGCTTGTTGTAATGCCCAGATATCAAAGTCGTTTTTAGAGTGTCCATAATCGTTTAAAGGTCTGAGTTTTGGGATTAAATCGTGGCTATCATCATAGCCAAGTTCTCCAGCTCCGTATGTGGCGGCGCTTGAGGCATAAACGAGTGGTAGTCCATACTCCACACATTTATTCCAAACTGTTTTGCTATAGTTAAGGTTTAGTTCATCATAAACAGATTTAGGGAATCCTACGGTTGCTGATTTTGCTCCGATATGAAATAGAAATTGGACCCAACGGTGGTTTTTATCAAGCCAATCAAAGAATCGATTTCTGTCAACCCGTGCACTTATTTGTTTTGTTTCGATATTTTTATTTTTATTGGGGTTTGAAAAATCGTCCACGATGACGATATCTACAAATCCGTTTGCATTTAATTTGCTAACCAAATTACTACCGATAAAACCCGCTGCGCCAGTTACTACTATCATCTATTTAATTTTTACAATTGTATTTTAAAAAAAAGCATGAACGAGATTTTTAACCATTCATGCTTAAGCTATTTAAAGCAATTAGTTTTTAACTTGTACCGTTTATTATGTGCCTGTATCCCATCACAACAACGTCATCAACTCTATCAACTCCTTCGTGCCAATCTAATAAAGTTTGATCGAGAATTCTATGTTGTTCTTCCATAGGTTCTTTGTGAATCTCGACTAACAGCTCTCTAAATCGTTTACTCATAAATTTTCTTTTATCAGGACCTCCAAACTGATCTACATATCCATCTGAGAATGTGTATAATACGTCGCCATCTTCGAGGATTATTTCTTGGGTTTCAAATGGTTGATCTCCTTTTACATAAATACCTACCGGCATTTTATCTGGCTTGTAAACAATTGCTTCATTATTTCTTACTATAACCAACGGGTTGTTTGCTCCTGCGAATTGACAAACATTTGTTTTTGGGTCAATAATGTATAGTGCGATATCCATTCCGTCTTTGTTTTCTCCGACTTTACCTGTTTGATGAAGTGAACGGATAATATTTTCTCTTAAATGATCCAAAATTTCTCCTGCCCTAAGTATCATATCCTGACCAATAATCTGATTTAAAAATGACATCCCCATCATGCTCATAAATCCGCCGGGTACGCCGTGACCTGTACAGTCGGCGACTGCACAATATTTTAGTCCTCTGATTTCGGCAACCCAATAAAAATCACCACTAACTATATCTCGTGGTAAATACAAAATAAAGTAGTCTCCAAAAATACGAGTAACAACTTCATCGGGTGACAAAACTGCATTTTGAATTTTACTTGCGTAGTTAATACTACTTTTTATATGTTCGTTTTGTTGGAAGATTTTCTCGCTTTGAGCCTCGATTTCTTCTTTTTGAGCCACAACCTCAGCTGTTCTTTCTGCAACAATTCTTTCCAATCGTTCTTTTTCAGCTATAAGTCTGCGAGTATATATTTTAACAATTGCAACAACAACAAAAAGGAGTAATAAAACATAGCCAACGTATGCGTATATTGTTCTATACCAAGGAGGTAAAATTTTAAAAGAGAATTGTGTTACGTTACTTTCAACACCATAAACATTTCTTGCTTTTACATGAAAAGTATAATACCCTTCATTAAGGTTAGTAAAATCTTTTTTGTGTTCTGAACTCCAGTTTGACCACTGATCTCTGTATCCTTCAAGCATATAGCTGTATTGTGTTTTTTCTGGTTGTAAAAACCACAATGCAGACCATTCTATATTCAAACTATTATTCACATACTCAATCTGGGGGATATTATTCTCCGATTGTTTATGAATAATTCTCAGTTTTCCGTCTTCTGTTTTTTCGTAGAACGCTCCGCCAAATAACAGACTGTCTCCTGTAAAGATTTTTCGAAGTAGCACATCGTATGATTCTCTCGATTTGCTTAAACGTGTATAATCGAGGGTGTCGTTAAGATTATAAACGTACAGGGTTGTTGATGCTCCGATGTACAATAGCGAATCACTGACATATAGAGCATCTGCGGTAGTATTCGGAATAACCTTGAAGGGATAACCATTAGTTGTCCATTCTCTATCTTTTTCTTTAATTATCTCAACAACTTTCTGTTCTTCAGATGCTTCGGCTATTGCATAACCGTCTGGAATTTTGACAATTCTGTGAATATGACGACCTTTTAATAGCCCACCAAAATCATCAGTTTGTACCATTAGGTCTTTTTCTTTGTTATATTCATACAATCCGTCATCAGCGCCGAAGTAAACCTTATTATCAAAACTTACTATTAATTGACCGCAATCAGAGGGTAACCCGCGTTCGGTTGAATAGAGATTCAGAGTGTCTTTTATATCGAACCTTTCGAATTTAAACACGCCTTTCAAATAGCTTCCTACCCAAACATTTCCCTCTATATCTTCAGCTATACTTCTGAGATCGCCTCGAAGATTTTGCTTGTTGAATCCTTCGTTGGTTGTAATCCATCTTCCGTTAGAGTAATCCATCCATGTAAAGCCACCTTCAAGGGCTATATATACTCTGTTTGGTTGTTTAGTCGATTGGATTAACTTCTTTGTATTCAACGGTGGAGTGTGTCTATCTGCATTTTCATAAATTCGTTTGGCTCTATCTCCTTTAACTTCATATACTCCATCAATTCCAGTACCTGCCAATAATATATTTTTCCCAGTTTTTGGATCCTTAAAGTTCAATAACGTCCAGGTCAGTTTAATACCGTTAATTTGCTTAAACGTTAACACTCCAAGCTCATCGACAATGCCGACAAACAATCCTGACATTGTTGCCACATAAGTTCGTCCTTCAAAATCAATTACATCTAAGATTATTCCGTTAAGTCCGTTTTTTTCATCTAATTTTTTTATCCGAGAACTAATATCAAGGTTGGCAATACCATTGTTTAGTGTTAGCCATAACATTGGCTTGCTATTCAACTCCAAGGATTCTTGAAAAAGAGATGTAACGCTTTCATCGTTAAGTCCGAGCTCTGTATTTAACAGACTCAACACTTCTCCTTTTTTATTTACTTCGATAAAACTACATCTACCTCCAACAACGTAGCCAAAAGCAAAATTTCCGTTAGCCATTTTTATACCACTATAAAGTATGGCTTCTTTTTCATTTATATATTTAATCAAATTACCTTTAATAGTCCAAGGCTTAAATTCATTGTTTTCGGGAACAAATAAATAAAACTCACTCCAAGCTGTAGCTATCAAAAGAGTGTCTTTACTGTACTCTACTATTGCATAAACATTTTTTTCATTAAGTATCTCGGAATTTGGAACAACTTCGATAGTATCTCCAACTAGCTTATGTAAGCCTCTTGTGTAGCTTCCGATGTAAACGTCATCATCGACAACGAAAGTCATAAAATTTCCTGTACTTAGCGATTTGCCCATATCAATTGTCGATACAGAATCGCCATCAAAGAATGCCAAATATTGTCGCGTTGAAAACAGTATCTGGTCTTTATAGTCGTAAACTTTAAAAACATCAAAAGTAAACTTATTTCTAGCAACTGTGTCTCTAAAATAAGGCAATAACGATTCATATTTAAGAACTCCGGTTCTATCGGGTTTTAATCTTCCTATTTCTCCTGTTGCTCCAACATAAATCATCCCATCGTTTCCAACTGCAAGCGCTCTAATCATTGTTGTATTAGGAACAGGTATCTTTGTCCAGTTAGTTCCGTCAAACTCCATGATACCCTCAGATGTTTTTCCTATATAATAAACTCCTCTTTTATCTTGAACTATCGACCAGTTCTGTTCTTCGCCATCATACGCTTCAATGGTATAATTTTGAAGCTCAGATATGCCATGTTTATTGATTTGCCCATAAACGATACTAAATGAGGCTAATAAAAGAACATAGAAAAGTAGTAATATTTTCATTTTTAATAATAATTTGAGGAAATACAAAAATACTAAATTGTTTTAACATTAAAGATAAGATAAAAAGTATTTTATCACTTCTTTAAAAAAAAAAAACATTTAATCCTCCCGAAGAAATTTGAAATTGGAAAGCAGTGCGTTGTGCGTAGTATTTCGATGGTTGTTGAGCTTGCGCTTCGACCGGCTCAGCAACCATCAAAATGCAAGCTCAGCGACCGAGTGTACCGCTTTTAACTTTTAACTTATTTTTGGTATAACAGGAAATTCGTCTTTTTTATAATGACCTTTTACAAGTTTTTCTCGACATGCATCAAACGCATCAAGTGTCTCTTTAACATCTTCTAAAGTATGTACTGCCGTAGGAATTAATCTCAACAAAATATCACCTTTTGGAATGACAGGATATATAACAACTGAACAGAATATTCCGTAATTTTCACGTAAATCCATTATTAAACTTGTTGCTTCAATAACACCTCCATGCATATAAACTGGTGTTACCGGCGATTCTGTCACTCCTATATCAAAACCACTCTCTTTTAAACCTGATTGCAAGGCATCAACAATTTTCCAAAGATTTGCCTTAAGCTCTGGTTGTGTTTGTAAAAGCTCTAAACGTTTTAAAGCTCCAATGACCATAGGCATTGGCAGTGATTTTGCAAAGGTCTGTGAACGCATGTTATATCGTAAGTAGTCAACTATCTCTTTTTCTGCAGCAATAAAAGCTCCTATACCTGCCATTGACTTAGCGAATGTAGCAAAGTAGAGGTCAATTTCATCTTGTACACCATAATGTTCACCGGCTCCAGCTCCAGTTTTCCCCATTGTCCCAAAGCCATGTGCATCATCAACAAGTAGTCGGAATTTGAAATCTTTTTTCAAGGCGACAATCTCTTTCAAATTTCCTAAATCGCCCGCCATACCAAAAACACCTTCGGTAATAACTAAAATTCCTCCATTTGTATTTTCAACTAATTTTGTTGCTCGCTCTAATTGTTTGCGAAGGCTTTTCATATCGTTATGAGGGAAAACAAATCGTTTGCCGATATGAAGCCTCATACCATCAAGAATGCAGGCATGTGCTTCGCTATCATAAACTATCACGTCATTGCGATCGACCATTGAGTCAATTATAGAAACCATGCCTTGATAACCATAATTTAAAAGAAAAGCATCTTCTTTTCCTACAAATTTCGCTAATTTGCGTTCAAGTTCTTCATGATATTTAGTTTGACCAGACATCATTCTTGCCCCCATAGGATAAGCCATGCCAAATTTTTCTGCGGCTTCGGCGTCGGCTTTGCGAACTTCAGGGTGATTTGCTAAGCCCAAGTAATTATTTAAACTCCAGGTTAATACCTCTTTTCCGTTAAAAATCATTCTTGGTTGAATGGGACCCTCTAACTTTGGAAACGCAAAGTAGCCATGCCCCTGTTTTTGATACTGACCTATAGGTCCTCGGTCTGCTTTTACTTTTTCGAAAATATCCATCATAATTGTACCATTTTTATTTTTCGCGAAGATACTCTTTTTATTGCTGCAAGTAATACGCTTTTATACTTACTACATTGAGTTAAAAGTTGAAAGTTGAAAGTTATTAAAAGTACTTTCTACTTGTACACTCAGCACACTTCGACTCCGCTCAGTGACCGAGGACCCAGTGCAACGCTCCGCACAGTGCATCGCCTTGCTCCTTGTCCTTTGTACCTTTTCATAGTTTTAGCTCGAACTTGTCATTGTCTATTGATAAAAATCCTACTTCGCGCAGGTGTTGAGTACGTTGTTTGTCCTTTCCTGTAATGATAATTTTTGCAAAGCCTTTATCTTTAAAATATTGCTTATTTAACACAAAAAGATGTTGTCCAATTTTCGTATCACGATACTGTGGAACAACAAAATCTAATTTTATAGTTAGCCACTGGTTTTCATCTCTCTTGCCGAGCACTATGCCTACAATATTCATATTCCTAAGAATAGTAATACATGTATCTAATGCATTTGTGTCGAACTCAAAATCGGGCTGATAGTGTTTTATCTCCTTATTGTAATGCTTTATAAAACTTTTGACATACTCACTATCAACAGGGAGTTGTATGATTTCAAGATCTTTGTTTTGATTATAAAGTCTATAAACTTGATAGATATTAATAAAAACTATCAATCCGTTTAAAATTCCAACTGAGTAAGAACCAATGATAAACCCGTACAGTGAGAACAGAAATGCTCCTATCAAATTCACAATCCGAAACTTTACGAATGAACTCATCATCATACTGATGACTAATATCACAGCGGCGATATATCCTATTAATTCTATTAAATTATCTGGTTCCATAATGTTTATGTTTTTAAACTAACTAATAAAAAAGACAGTTTTCTCTTGTACACTCCTTATTTTTAGCCACGAATGGGCATTTTATGAAATCGGGTACCGGAATTTTGATGCCAAAATCGTCAGCTAAATGGTTTCTAATTTGCAGAATTCCAAAATAAGAGCTTCGTTTACAACACCTTGGACCTCCATACTTTGCTACATTCACTAATGTACTGGCTGTAGCATTATTTATATAAGAGTAGTTTTCTATATCTAATTCGTTAACTTCGAGTATAATACTGAAAAACAAACCAACTCCTATTGCTCCTCCACATGCTCCGTGCGTTGCGCAAATGCCGTCATGTATTTTTAGTGCGCGAGTTTTGGCGTCTTCGAGCATCTCTTTCTTTAATTCAGACTGTTTTTTGTAATTCAAATATACGCTCAACATCACAGCTGGTACAATTAGGTGATGTTCTGGTCCGTGTGTTTTCACAATATTTGAACTCATTATTTTATCTGCTAACTCAACTGGATTAAGTCCGTCATAATTCAAGCACTCGCAAACAATCATATCATAGACATCACGCCTTGTGCATTCATCACAAACAAAGTGCCCATTTGTACAAACTGTGTTTGTTCTTACATCTATACCGCAATGGTAACATTTCTCTGTAGCTAACCTCTTTCTATATATCAAAGGTTCGCCACAAATAGCACAATTGCTATAAAGCATTAAATATTTTTTAGGAATTTGTGCCACTAACTTTCACTCTCAACAGAAACAAACTCAAATGGTAATTTTACTAAATTTTGATACAAAAGACCATCAGCATGTAGATCTTCGTCATAGTATTGCCATATTACTTTTATAGACTTGCCTTGAGCATAAAATTCGGCGAGTTTTCTAAATATAATAAGCATGTAACGACTTGAGGCTGAATTTAGATATTCAGTTTTTATAATTAATCTTACAGGATGGTCAATTGCAGGAAACACTTTTCCTATATATTCAAGAATAGGCTCAAAAAACGTGAAAGGATCTTCAGGAAACGAACGTCCTATTATCTCGTAGGTTTGTTTATCCAAATCAAACTCAACTTTAGGTGACGTATCAGTTTGTTCTATAATTAAGTTTTCCATGATATTATTCCGATTTAGATTGCTTTTTTGATTTTTCAGCTATATATTCCATTACGACTATGGTTATTATACCGAGGATCATTAATAGTATAGCTTGCCAAATTTGAGGATCTCCACTATAAGCGTCTGGCATTACGTTAACAGATGTTTGTGGTCGTAATTCACCATATCTATCGGTATAGGTGCTTATAACTTTTTTCCAGGGCCAGATTATTGCCAATGAACCTAATATAAAGCCTGTAAGCAAAGATATTGTTTGATCTTTATATTTTGCAAATACCCAGCTAAGAAAATAGCTAAAAGCTATAAGTCCTAAAACAGCTCCAATAACTACGGGGATTAATACAGTAAAATCGAAATTACTGACTGATTCTATCATAATAAGCTGATAATTACCCAATAATAAAAGCACAAACGAGCCGCTTAATCCTGGTAAAATCATGGCACAAGCAGCTATTGCTCCTGCAAAGAGATTGTAAGGTACTGTATTTGTCTCACGTGCAGGCGTTAACATTGTAAATGCAAATGCAATGACAAAGCCTAAAATAAACAGGGTTATAACACTCCATGTCCATTTGGAGATAGTTTTGCCAACGTAATAAACTGATGCTAATATAAGCCCGAAAAAATATGCCCAAACCATTACCTCATAATGCTCAAACAGATATTGCAGTAATTTAGCAAAAGTTATAATACTTATACCTACCCCTAAAAAAACAGATATTAAGAAGTATAAATCAGTGTGTTCTGCAAATTTTTTAAATTTACCTGTAAAAAACAATTTTATAGCTGTTAAATTAAAGGACTTTAATGCATTAACCAAACGTTCAAATATTCCTGTGATAAATGCTATAGTGCCTCCACTAACTCCGGGAATTACGTTTGCAGCCCCCATTCCTATGCCTTTTATAAAGCCTAAAAAGTATTCTCGCATTGTATATTGTATTTATATGTTTTTAATCGCAATTTTATCATACTCATAAAAAGGTTTCCAAAGCTGGGCGCTATAAGAATCACGACTAAATCGGTCGCATTCTTCAATTGAGCTAATGTGTTTTGTTGTATAAATCAACTCTTTCATCAGTTCAGGAGCACGTCTAACTCCCTCTCCCACATTTATCAAAACAACGTCTCCGCTTTTAATTTTGTTATGGTAAAGCGCTTCAAAAAATCCGCCTACACCAATGCACGAAGCTGGTCCAATACTCACATGTGTTTCATAAGCTATTAGTCGTGCAACATCAATAATACTTTTTTCTGAAAACTCCAGTATATCACCATTAGTCTTATGTACTAAATTTGCAATAATAGGATAAGTGCCAGGATTTCCCGTTGCAAGAGTTGGCACAGCAGTTACAGGATTTTCAATAATTGGATATTTTTGCAGCCAACCTTGTGGGAATCCTTTTGATTTAGCTTCACGATATCCTGCTGTCATTGGCGCGCACTGGTCGGGTTGAACCATAATAAAACGTGGCAACTCGCCTACGACGCCTGTATCTTTTAAGTCGTGATATGCTTTGTCAATAGCGATAGGACCTGTGCCACCGCTCAACGCCTGAACATACACGGTTGGCATTTTTTTCATTAGCCTTAACCATTCAAAAACCATTGTTTTCTTGGCTTCAACGCGCATAGGGTCAATATTTCCCCCTGAAATCAGGATTTTATATTTTTCATTAAACTGGGCTGCAATATTTTTTGCCATTGCGTAATCGCCCTTAACTCGATAGATGCGTTGTCCATAACTACTTACTTCGGCTTCATTTGCTACTAATGCATCTTGCGGAATAAAGACCGATAACGATATGCCCGCTTTTGCAAAGTAATGAGCATACGAGTTTGCAATATTTCCTGTACTGGCAATGCAATACTCTTTAATTCCATTTTCTTTTAATACGCTTGCTGCGACTGACGCCGCAACATCTTTAAATGTTCCTGTTCCGTTATTCAGGTCGTTTCGATAGACAAAAACCTCAATATCAAGCCCATACAGTTTTTTTGCGTAATCTGATAAAAAGCTCCACTCATCAACAGGTATTGCTCCTTCTTCTGAAGTTACTATGTTTTCTTTGTTATTTAGTGGCAAGAAGTCAAAATAACGCCAAAAATCATTCGGTTTATATGATTTGTCTTCTATAAGAGTTTTTACATGATTGATATTCTGTTTATATTCAGTAAATACGAATTTATGTTTACACTTCGGGCACATTTGGTTATGGCTAAACCATTCTTTAAAGTCTTTTATTATATAGTTACATTTAAGGCATCGGAAGTGAAACTTGTTTGTTGCTGTCATTTTTTTTGTGTTTTTATCTGTTGTTCTATGATATGCATAAAATTTTCGAGCTCTTTTATCTTTGGATAGAATATAAAAAAATCGTCCAATGAGGGTTTTTGCGCTATCGCCGTGCGTAGCTCTTGTTCGGCTTCGTCAATTCTGTCTAATTCAATCAAACAGGCAGTTTTTAACAAGAGATATTTGGGATTATTGGGATTTTTTTCTATTATTTCGCAGATAACTCTGTAAGCTTCATCAATTCCCAAAAAATTGTACGTTATTTTAAAATAACAGTCACACGCCTCGTCATTTTCAGGATTGCAATTCGCAGCTTTTTCGAACGAATTAGCTGCGTGTAAATAACGTCCCGACTCCAATTGAACATATCCTAAATAGAGCCATACATAATCTAAATCTGGGTTTATGTCGAGAGTTTTTTTAAAATATTCACAACTCTTATCGTAATCTTTCAGTTTATAATAGGCTTTCCCCAATCCAAACCAAGTTAAGTATGGATCGGGTGTTGAATCATAAGCCATTGATTTTTGAAAATTTTCGATTGCTTTATCATACTCGCCCATCTCGTAATAACAGCAACCGTTGTTGTAGCAGCTGTACTCGTCATCGAAGAACTCGTCGGTGTATATCTTATTTACTTCGAGTGATTTTTTGTACTCTTTTTGCAAAAAATATAAGTTCGATAATCCGTAAAATGCGAAATAGCTACCAGGTTCAATTGCGAGTGAATTCTCGTAAGCATCAATAGCTTCCGGTATTTTGTTTAATGTGTGATAAACGTCTCCTTTGAGTTGCCAAAACAGAAAATCTAATGGATCGACATCCAAGCCTGCATCAAGCATCAAAAGCGCTGATTCATAATCATCTACCTCGTAGTAAAGGCTTGCCAATTCAAATATTACATCCAAATTTTCTGTATCTATCTCATACAAACGATTAAAATACTCTATTGACTGCAAATGCTCTTTCTCATCGCTATAAAAGCGCGCTATAAATAGCAAGGTATCTTTCAAATCATCGCCATTGGATTTGGCTATGGCTCTCTCGAAAAACATCTTGGCTTTTTGATTCTGACGGCATTTGTGATAATAAAACCCCCAAGTCAAAATCAAATCAATAGAATCTTCGTTAAGCGTTTGGGCAAACTTTAGAACTTTAAATGCCTTATTTAACTCATTTTTCTTTAGGTACACTTCTGCTTTTAAAGTTATTATATCAACAGAAAGTGGATGATATTTTATGGCAATATCGACTGCTTTTTCGGCAGCTTCAATTTTGTTCATATCTAAATAGATATCTATAATATCGATAAAGTCGTCTATATCAAAGTACTCCTCTTTGTTTGATTTCAACATTTTTTCAAACTTAAATATGAGGTTAATGACTTTATCTTCCCAAAATCCAGGATCAAAATCCATAGTACGATAAATTAATTTACAAATATAGTGCTTTTAAATCCAAACCCATAAATTTCAGATAACACATCTTGAAAAAATTTAGAAATTAGAAATTTGGTTAGTTTAAAAATGAATTTACAGTTTCATAGAATTCATCGGGTTTTTCAGCATGTAACCAGTGTCCTGCACCCTTAATTGTAACAATTTTTGCTAGCGGAAAATATTTACATATAGCTTTTTCTCCTTCGTATGTTATAAAATTGCTGTTTGAGCCTTTTAGCGCTAAAACTGGGAATAACGTCACAGGCTCAAGATTTTTTGAATCAAATCCTGCTACAATATTTGTCAAGAAACTTTGCAAAGTTTTAAGATTTAAGCGCCACCTGTAGCCTTCTTCTGTTTTAACCAGGTTTTTCAGTAAAAAACGAGTTGTGCGAATGTCGTCAACATACTGATTTAATGAAACTTCGGCTTCAGTTCGATTTTTAATTTTTCCAACCTCTAATTTTAACATAGCTTTTATAATATCCGAATGATTATATATCTGTGAATCACACATTTGACTCTGATAATTTACAGGTGCGATATCGACAATAATAAGAGACGAAACTCTTTCCGGATTTTGCAGAGCAAATAACATTGCTGCCTTCCCACCCATTGAATGACCCATTAATGTAGCCTTTTCAATGTTATGATTTTTTAAGAAGAGTAATATGTCTGAACAGATATCTTCGTATGTATGTGTTTCAGTATGAGGTGATGAGCCATGATTTCTTACGTCAACTAAATACACTCTGTATTGGCTTTGCACTCTTTTGGCAAAGGGCAACCAATTGTCAGACATACCATACAAGCCGTGTATAATAATAATAGGTTGTCCTTGACCAAAAACCTTATAAGCCATTTCAATCATATAATCCTATTTAGAAAGTTGTTTCAAGTACATTTGAATAGTATTTTCCAAACCATAATAGAGCGCGTCTGATATAAGAGCATGCCCAATTGAAACTTCTGAAACGCCGTGTACATTTTGAACAAAATATTTTAGGTTTTCGAGGTTCAAATCGTGACCCGCATTTACCTCAAGTCCCTCTTTTAGAGCGGATTGTACAGCTTCGGCAAATGGCAAAACTGCTTTTTCTCTGTTAGAAGGATACAAAGCTGCATAAGGTTCTGTATATAGCTCAATACGGTCGGTTCCTGTTTTTTTTGCACCTACAATATTTTTCTTATTGGTATCAACAAAAATACTCGTGCGTATTCCGCTTGATTTTAGCTCTTGAATTACTTCTTGCAAAAATTCTAAATTTTTCACGGTATCCCATCCTGCATTCGAAGTTATAGCATCGGGAGGGTCAGGCACCAACGTCACCTGATGTGGCTTAACCTCTTTAACTAACGACAAAAATTCCGCAGACGGATATCCCTCAATATTAAATTCTGTTATTATTATAGGTCTAATATCACGCACATCGCTGTATCTGATATGTCGCCCATCTGGTCGTGGATGTACAGTAATCCCTTGTGCTCCAAACCTCTGACAATTTATTGCAGCTTCCAATACATTAGGAATATCGCCTCCTCTCGCATTTCGTATTGTAGCAATTTTATTAATATTTACACTTAATTTTGTCATATTGCGTTTAAGTTTATTATGGATTTCTTATTTTTGTATGGTACATTTGCATTTATACAAATTTTAAAATCGCAAATTTAATCTTTTATCGATTTAATCGAAACTATGTTAGCACACGAAATGATGTCTGATGTTGTTCCGTCACTAAAACCAAGTGACAGCGCATACCGTTCGCTCAACTGGATGAATGTTTTCAAGCTTTCACATCTACCGGTTGTAAATAATGGTGTGTTTCTTGGACTTCTTTCCGATGAAATTATTTACGACACCGGGATTTTTGATGAACCTATTGAGAAAATCAGCGATCGTTTTATTAATATATCAATATCAGAATACACTCACATTTTTGAAATAATAGATATTTGTAGCAAATATTCACTAACCGCTATTCCCGTTGTTAGTGATAATAAAGAATATTTAGGCATTATTGTTTTACCTAAGCTGATTGAAAATATTTCTAAAATAATAAACGCAAATGTTATTGGCGGAATAATTGTTGTTGAAGTTCATGTTAACGATTATTCTCTAAGCCAAATAGCTCAAATCGTTGAGGGCAACGATGCTAAAATACTTTCAATGTACGTTGTTTCTCAACCCGATTCTATGCGACTTGCAATTACAATAAAGCTAAATACTTCTGAACTCACCTCAATTATCAGAACTTTTGAAAGATACGAGTATGACATTAAGGCAACGTTTGAAGAAAAAGATACAATGAAAGAGATTATAAGAGAACGTTACAACTCCCTAATGAGTTACTTGAATACTTGACACTTAACTTGGCTTAAACAATTCTGAACTAATGCATTATAAAGCAATCTCTCGAGTATTCACTCTATTTTTATTGTTTTTCTCTTTTTTTAGTCAATCCCAGATTATTGAAGATATAGTAATTGACAACAATGAGACTACTAAAGACTGGATAATAACGCGCGAACTGCTTGTTAGTAAAGGCGACACTATAAATAGTGACCTTATTAACAAACTCAAACGCAGCGAAGAAAACCTATATAACACAAGTTTATTTAACGAAATAAGGGTAGTTGACACCATTATAAATAATCAAAACGTAATTTATGTTTATGTCGCCGAAAGATGGTACTTCTGGCCCTATCCCATATTAGAACATGCCGATCGTAATTTAGCTACCTTTATACACTCTAAAGAGTGGGAGCGCATTAATTACGGAGTAATGATTATGAAACACAATTTCAGAGGACGAAAAGAGGATATTGGCTTCAAATGTCGATTAGGATTTAGACAACAATTCGGCTTAAACTACTATATCCCAATGATAAGTAGTAAGAAACAACAATTAGGATTACATTTCGATATGTCAATGTTTCGTCAAAAATCATTTTTTTACGATATAGACAGCTTGCGATATAAATTGTACGATTTAAAAAACTATGGATACAGAGAGGGTCGCTTTATCGGTGGCTTGATATATAGACCAGAACACAACATAACACACACGCTTTTCGGCACATTCAATCGTTTTAATATTAATGATACTATTCCCCTTGTTAGTTTACCTCTATACGGCAATAAAACAAAGTCAAACAAGTGGTATTGTGTCGATTATAATTTTATATACTCAACCTTGAATTACATATATTATCCAACTTTTGGACAAAGACTACTAATATCATTAACTGCCGGGAGTGATTTTGATGTAAACAATTGGAAAAATATATTTGTAAACTATCAAATACATATCCCATTTGATTATAATTTAACCTATTCATCATCTTATTTCGGAGAGACGTTTTTCAATAAATTACCACCCATAGGGCTAAGAAAAAATATTGGCGACAACTATTATTTCAGAGGTTACGAGGATAATGTATGGAAAGCACACAGTGTTATGGGTAGTCGCCAGCAATTATCGTGGAATTTTTTTAAAAAACGCAGTTATCAAATCTACAATCTGCAATCTAACAAATTTAACAAACCCTTTCTATCTGTTTATGCAACAATGTTTTCCGACTTTGGATATGTATTCAAAATAAAACCTGATAACAACAATGCACTCTTATGGTCATTTGGTTCGGGTATCGATTTTGTATCATATTATGATATTGTTTCCCGATTTGAATTTGCATTAAATATTAATAAAAACTATTCGTTTAATATCCATTTAGGTACTGCTTTCTAAAATTTTATCTATTTTTGACACAATAAAAGAGATTGTAAATGTTAGCCATTTTTGGAAAATCATTGCCAGATAGTTTCTTACCTCAAGTAAACACAATTATAACATTGCTAAAAGCAAATAAAACTCCTTTCTGTTGTTTTAAAATGCTTTATGACGAGCTATTAACAAAAGGTATTGACATACAATGTCAAACTTATAGTTCATCGGAAGAACTTTTGCCTGATACCGTACTAATACTTTGTCTTGGCGGGGACGGAACAATGTTAGAGACTCTGACGATAGTTAAAGATCGTCAAATTCCAATTGTGGGAGTTAATACAGGTAAACTTGGATTTTTATCTGAAATTTTTCCCCATGAAATAAGCAAATCAATTGACAATTTATTAAAAGGTAATTATAAAATCCAACCACGAACATTAATAGAAGTATTGTCTGACGACATAGAGATACCCACGTACAATTTCGCACTAAATGATTTTACGTTAAGAAAAAATGATCAATCGACACTCGTTCAAATTTCTGTATCTGTTGATAACTATTTTCTGAACACATATTGGGCTGATGGTTTAATAATAAGCACAGCTACGGGTTCTACAGCATACTCTATGAGTGTTGGAGGTCCAATATTGGTACCAGAAAGCAAGAACTTGATATTAAGCCCGATAGCCTCGCATAATTTAACAGTTCGCCCCTTAGTAATAGAAAAAAACTCAATGATAGAAATAGTAATTGAAGGTCGAAACGATCTTCATGTTGCAACATTTGATAACCGCAGCATACAAGTGCCAACACGCACTAAGTTCAAAGTTCGTGCAGCCGACTTTACGCTTGACATAGCGCAACTACCAGATCATCACTTTTTTCATACGTTGCGAAGTAAGTTAATGTGGGGCATTGATAAAAGAAATTAAGCATTTACTCAAAAAAAGTATGACTAAAATCAATAATAATTGTGAATATTTATATTTGAATTTGATTGTATATAAAAATATGCCTATTTTTACACCTTGTTTATTTTCTGAAATATTTGATATTTTTTCACAAACGTCACTTTATCAAGTTATTATTCTTGCCTAATGTTAAAAGATGTTAAAACAACTACAAAGTAAAATAATGAATAAAACAATTCTATTAATAGGAATAACTCTAATATCAGTATCTGTAACTTTTGGACAACGTAATGCATGGCAACGTCAAAGGTATGACGTTTTTGCTGGTGTTGGAGGAACAAACTTCATGGGGGACTTGGGAGGAGGAAAATCCTCTCACTGGCTATTAGACCTGGACATGTCTGCTACACGACCGTTATTTGTTGTCGGTGGTAGGTACAAAATATTGGAACCCCTAGCGGCAGGAGTCTCACTCTCATTTGGTTACTTACGCGGAGACGACAAGTGGTCAAATAATGAATTTCGCAAACGAAGGAATCTAAATTTCCGCTCGCCAATTGTCGAATTTGCAACTTATGCAGAGTACCATTTTTTGAAAGAAAAGTTCGAACGAAGAGCTCCAAGACGTAGAGCAAATTTTTTCAGTTTGCAAACTATCAAATCTCTACCCATAAATGCATATGTTTTTACAGGCATAGGGCTTTTTTGGTTTAATCCACAAGGGATGGCCAACGACGGAAAGTGGTACAAACTTAGAGAAATTGGAACTGAGGGGCAATACGTAATTCCAACAAGAAAACCGTATAAAAGAATACAAGTTGCTATACCGTTTGGCGTAGGGGCACGTTATGCCATAAATAGAAAATTCTCTATTGGTTTGGAATATGCAGGGCGCTTTACTTTCACTGACTATATCGATGATGTCAGTCGCAACTATGTAAGTACAGATTTTTTTACCGACCCGATTGCCCAATACTTAGTTAACCCAGGATTACCTGACGAAAATGGTAATCCCTATTCAGTCGGACCCAACGACAAGCGTGGAAACTCTCTTGATGATGACTATTATATGTTTACTGTTATTACTCTGTCATATAAAATGAGGACTGGCCGTAGAGGATTACCTAAGTTTTAAGCTTTTTTGGCTTAATTTTTGACAAATTGACTAAAAACGTACACTAGTATGCAATTAATTAAAACAAAAAGAGTCTTATTTCTTACTCCGTTAATTATAATATTACTGTATGGTTATTCATCAGCCCAAGTATATAACTGGAAGAGGCTTAGGTATGAGGGATATGTAGGCTTGGGCGCAACTAATTTCATGGGGGATGTAGGCATAAGAAAACAGGGAGGAGTAACCGAATATGTATGGATTAATCCTCAAGCCATCAGGTATGTTGTGCAAGCAGGAGGCAGAATGGCATTAGATCCCAGACAAAAAATTAGGGCAAACTTAGCGATTGGCATGTTATATAATGATGACAGGTACGGAGATTGGCCAGAAAGGCTTCTACAATTTAGAACTCCCATAGTGGAATTGTCTGGTATGTACGAATATTATATTATACGTGAACAAAAAAAAAGAAACCGTTATAAATGGCTTAACCTACCAAAAAAAATCCGTTATAGAATACCACCCACATATTTATTTGCTGGTGTATCGGCTATTTATTTTAACCCACAAGCGTACACAAAAGGCAAGTGGCATAATTTACATCCCCTACATACAGAGGGTCAAGGATTACCCGGATACAACAAACATTATAGCAGAATCGCCGTAGCTTTTCCCGTAGGCTTCGGAGTAAAATTTAAAATATCTCCTTTCAGATCTATTGGTGTTGAAGCAGGGTGGCGATTTGCTATAACTGACTATATTGACGATGTCGGAATTGGTCGTTATCCTTCTACAGAAACTATGTTAGATAATTTTGGAGAAACAGCTGCTATATTATCATACAGAATGCATGGAAGTTTAAACGGCTACAATATTAATTTTAAGGGAGGGGATCGGCGTGGTGGTGCTTGGATTGACCAATATCAATTCATAGTAGTTAATTACAGCGCTATTTTAAAAACAAATCGAAAAGGTCGTCCAAGACTCAAATTTTATTAAGCTCTACACTAATTTAGAAATGATTTCGTTTAAATCAAAAAGTTATTTTTGATGATTAAAAAAGTATTTACCCTATGCTTTTTAATGAGCATAACAAGTTGGTCAATAGCGAAAAAAGACATCGAAATTGGTGGAATGTTAGGTGGTTCGACTTACTTTGGTGAATTAAATACCATTAATCCCGTACATAGAATAAGACCTGGCTTACAGGTTTTTGGACGATATAATTTCCATAAACAGTTAGCTTTACGCGGTAATATTGGTTTCGCTATGTTGTCAGGTAAAGACGCTCTATCAAGATATCAGTACAATTTACAGCGCGACTTGGTCTTTTCATCATACTTAGTTTCATTAGCAACGAACTTGGAGTTAAACTTTTTGCCATTTGCAATGGACTGTAAAAGCTCAAAATTCTCTCCTTATTTATCTTTAGGATTTGGAGCAAATTTAGTTAACCTACAGTTTGATAAACGTTTTTTTAATAATTTTATGACACCATTTGGTATAGGCGCTAAAATAAATTTGTCATACAGATGGAATGCAGGTGTTGAATATATTTTCAACTATACATTCAGAGACGATATAGATAGAATATCATCACACCAGTTTAGCATAGTAGATCACTTCCCTTTAAAACAACGTTCAAATTCTGAGAATAATGACTCATATTCATTTTTTGGTTTTTATTTAGCATATAAATTTAAAAGTTCAGTAAATTGCCCCGCTTATTCAATGTCTCATAACACAATGTACTAAAAATGTCGATTAAAGAGCAAATACTTAATAATAGAATCCCTAACCATATTGCTATAATAATGGACGGAAATGGAAGATGGGCTAAGAAAAAGGGAAACTCACGAATTTTTGGTCATAAAAACGCCATTAACGCAGTTCGCGAGGTTGTTGAAGGTTCGGGTGAAATACAAGTTAAATATCTAACCCTATACACATTCTCAACAGAGAATTGGAACAGACCAAAAGAGGAAGTAGCAGCGCTGATGTCACTTCTTGTACAAGCTATACATAATGAAGTTGATAATTTACACAAAAACAACGTAAGATTAAAAGTTATTGGTGATATGAAAAGTTTACCATCTGACGTTGTAAATAATCTAAAACATGCAATAGCAAAAACTGAGAATAATAACGGACTAACACTTATTTTAGCTTTAAGTTACTCGTCTCACTGGGAAATTAACAGAGCCATAAAAAATATAGTAGATGACGTTGTAAACAAAAAAATTACATCAGAATCAATAAATGAAACACTTTTCCGTTCATACTTAGAAACAAAAGATATTCCTGATCCCGAGCTACTCATAAGAACATCAGGAGAGCTTAGAATTTCAAATTTTTTACTCTATCAATTAGCATATACAGAATTGTATTTTACAGATAAATTATGGCCCGACTTTAAAAAAGAAGATCTTTTTCATGCCATTTTAGATTATCAAAAACGTGAAAGAAGGTTTGGGAAAACGAGCGAACAACTTACGTAAAACTGAATTAAAAAATGCAAAAAATATTTTTCACCATAGCCTTCGTGGCGCTTTTTTGTTTAAACAACTATTCACAAGTTATAATTGGCAACGAATTAGACAATATAGACTATTCCAAACCCACTGAGTATGAAATAGGAGGAATTATAGTAAATGGGGTAAAATATTTAGACCACTCTGTTTTAATTGCTCTTTCAGGACTTCAAGTTGGTAACACAATAAAGGTTCCAGGTGATAAAATATCAAAAGCTATTGAAAGGTTATGGAAACAAGGACTTTTTTCAGATGTAAAAATAGTTGCTACAAAAATTATCGGGAATAAAATATTTCTTGAAATACAACTGGTTGAAAGACCAAGACTTGCATCATTTTCATTTAAAGGTGTTAAAAAAGGCGAAGCTGACGAAATCCGCGAAAAAATTAAACTTTTAAGAGGAACACAAGTCACTGACAACACACTAAGTCGTTCAAAGGGTATCATAAGGAATTACTACATTAACAAGGGATACTACAACGTTGATATAAACATTAAACAAACCCCTGATACGACATTAACTAATCATATAAATCTGCTCTTTGATGTTAAAAAACATGGCAAAGTAAAAATAGAGGCTATTACATTCGAGGGAAACACTGTATTTAAAGAGAGTAAGCTTCGCAGAGCGATGAAAGATACCAAAAAAAAGCGTTGGTATGGAATGTTTAAACCCTCAAAGTATATTAAAAACCTTTACAATGACGATAAAAAGAAAATAATTGATAAATACAACGAAAAAGGGTACAGAGATGCCAGAATTGTTGCGGACACAGTGTTTGCTTCGGGAGAAAATCTTTTAACAATTAACATTAAAATTGAAGAAGGAAGAAAGTTTTTTATAAGAGATATTTCATGGGTTGGAAACTCTAAATACACTTCGGAATATTTATCTCAAGCATTTGGTATCAAGAAAGGCGACATCTTTGACCAAAAAGTAATGGACGAACGCATGTACCAAGCTCAAGATGCCATAAGTTCAATTTATTACGATGATGGATACCTTTTCTTTAACATAACACCTGTTGAAACAATGGTTCAAAACGATTCCATTGATTTTGAAATGAGAATTTATGAAGGAAAACAAGCCCATATCAACCGAATACTAATATCAGGAAATACTATAACAAACGATCACGTTATTCGAAGAGAGATAAAAACAAGGCCGGGTGATCTGTTCAGTAGAACCAATATAATTCGTTCACAACGTGAACTCGCTCAACTTGGCTATTTTGACGTTGAAAAGTTCGATATCAAAACAGTCCCTCACCCATACGATGGAACCGTAGATCTGGAATATGTATTAGTTGAGCAACCTTCCAATCAAATTGAGCTTTCTGGAGGTTGGGGAGCAGGTATTTTTATTGGTTCTCTACGACTTACACTAACTAACTTAGCAATTAAAGACTTTTTCAAAAAAGATGCATGGCAACCGTTTCCTACTGGCGACGGACAACGTCTTTCGTTAGCAGCATATACTAATGGCGTCCAGTACCAAGCTTATAGTATTTCATTTGTTGAACCTTGGTTAGGAGGAGTAAGAAATAATAGCCTTTCAGTATCTTTATATCACTCAATACTTTCTAGTGGACGACATATTGCCGATATATCTAATTATATGAAAGTTACCGGGGCTAGTATTGGACTTGGACGACAGTTAGAGTGGCCAGACGACTACTTTTCTCTTTCTAATTCACTAAACTTTGAAAAGTACAACCTAAAAGATTATAGAGGTAGTTTTTTCTTCAACACAGGAAAATCAAACAACTTTAGTTTTACCACTATATTCTCAAGAAACTCGATAGACGCTCCAATATATCCTCGTAGAGGTGCACTGCTATCAGTTTCATTACAAATAACTCCACCATATTCACTTTTTAAACCAAACAAGTGGTGGATACAACCCGCTATAGACACTACAGATCTTTCTATTGCAGAGATAGAAGATTTAACAAAAGAGAAATTACTTAAAGAAAATAGCCTTAAATATAAGTGGATTGAATATCATAAATGGAAGTTCAAAGCATCAAGCTTTAACACCATTGTTGGAGATTTGGTTCTAAATTCAAAATTAGAGTTTGGCTACATCGGACATTATAACAAGGACTTAGGTCCTTCTCCTTTCGAACAATTCCAATTAGGAGGAGATGGATTAAGTGGTTATAACTTTTATGGAGCTGAACTTATTGGCTTAAGAGGATATGACAATGGGCCTAATAACACAGGTTCTCTTACCCCTCTAAAGGGAGGAAATTTGTACGAAAAAATAACATTTGAATTGCGCTATCCGTTATCATTAAATCCTAATGCAACATTTTATGTTCTCAGCTTTGCCGAAGCAGGTAATGCATGGTATGATATAAAAGACTTTACCCCATTTGAGCTTAAACGTTCAGCAGGAATTGGATTACGTGTTTTTATGGCAATGTTTGGGATGATTGGAATTGACTGGGGATACGGGTTTGATGAAATCCCGAATAGACCTGGCGCAAACAAATCTCACTTTGCATTCTCAATTGGACAACAATTCTAAAAAATACAAATATGTCGCTAAAAAAGATTTTTATAACAATTCTTATCGCATCAGCAGCACAAACTTTAATAGGTCAAAGGTTTGCGTATGTGGACACAAGATATATACTCAACAATATCCCAGCATACGAATCAGCACAAGAACAGTTGAAAATAATTATGGATGAATGGCAGGAAGAAATAAGCGCAGCTAATGACGAAGCAAACAGACTGCTAAAGCTTTATGAAGTAGAAAAAATACTGTTAAGTGAAGACCTCAAAAAAAAGCGTGAAGAAGAAATTGATGAAAAACAGAAAGAGGCAAAAAAACTTCAGGATAAGTATTTTGGTAAAAATGGAAGTTTCTTCCAAAAAAGACAAGAATTGATTAAACCGATACAAGATCAAGTGTTTAATGCAATTAAAGATGTTGGTATTGAAGGTAATTTTGCCTTAGTTATTGATATTGCAAGCGGTTTAGGTGTTGTTTACAATGACCCTAAATACGATAAAAGTGAAGAAGTCCTTCAAAAATTAGGCTATCGATAGTAACACTTTTTAAAGAATTACAATTATTATTTATTCTTTTCTTATATTTGTCTGTTTAATGTTTAATAATTGAAAATAATAAAACGAACTATAATGAAAAAAGCAATCTTTACATTTGGGCTTCTGCTATTTATAGGAGCCGGTATCAACGCACAGTCGCTAAAACTTGGTCATGTTGATTCGCACGAAATAATTCAAGCTATGCCAGAATTGGCACAAGCTCAAGAGGCGCTTCAAGCGCACGCTAAAGAACTTGAAGAAGCAATGGCAGATATGCAACGTGAGTTTCAAACAAAATATCAAGATTATCAAGCAAAATACGAAACTTTAAGTGCAGTTTTAAAAAAATCACGTGAAGAAGAATTACAAGACATTCAAAAGCGTGTTGAACAATTCCGTATAACAGCACAACAAGAGCTTCAAAACAAAGAACTTGAGCTTCAAGAGCCAATAATAGAAAAAGTGCAGAAAGCTATAGAAGAGGTCGGTAAAGAAAATAACTTTACCTACATACTTGACGGAACCCCTGGACAAGGTATCTTATACAAATCACCGTCATCGGTTGATGTAACAGCATTGGTTAAGAAAAAACTAGGTATTCAGTAAATAAAAGTAAACTGAAGCCTCCTGTCAAACAATTAAGGTTTGGTAGGAGGCTTTTTTATATTATAAACTGGCAAACATGACCAATAACCCTATTGGAGTTATAGATAGTGGCATGGGAGGATTAAGCGTTCTTAAATACCTTCTCACAGACATGCGACAAGAGTCATTTGTCTATTTTGCCGATAGCTCTTTCTGCCCTTATGGACAAAAAGGGTTCGAAGATATTCGTCAACGATTAAAAAAAATCGTTGATTTCTTCATTAAAACATATAATGTAAAAATGATAGTTGTTGCTTGCAACACCGCAACAGCAGCATCAATTGACTATTTGAGAGAGAGTTACACCATCCCGTTTGTTGGAATGGAGCCTGCCATAAAACCAGCAGCTTTATCAACAAAAAGCAAAGTTGTTGGAGTATTAGCAACAGAAGGAACTTTCAACGGAAGACTATTTAAACAAACCTGCGAAAAATTCACTTCTGGTATCAAGGTCAATATTCAAGCAGGGAATGGATTGGTTGAATTGATAGAAAAAGGAGAAACTGAAGGTAGTGAAATTGAAAAACTTCTGGTAAAGTACATCTCTCCTATGGTAAATGAAAATGCCGATTTGATAGTTCTTGGTTGCACACATTTCCCATTTTTACAGAAAACAATAAACAAGCTTTTCCCAACAATAGAACTTATTGACCCTGCTCCTGCTGTATCAAAACAGACTCTTAATATACTGAAGAAGTACGAAATCTTAGGAAATACTACTCAAAAAGAGACAATATTTTTAACTACAGGGAGTGTATCACAATTTGATTCGTTTTTAAGCAAACAGATGAATATTAATGCGGAAAGCATACACGTTACAATATAAATTTGTGGTGTCTTAAATAACTTAACCCATCAAAAAAACCTCCCAAAACAATGTTTGAGAGGTTTTTTGTTATTATCGAATAATATATTCTAACGTATTGCCGCCTGAGCTGCTGTCAAACGAGCAATAGGTACTCTAAACGGGCTACATGAAACATAATCCATACCTACTCGGTGGAAGAACTCAATAGAGCTTGGATCGCCACCATGTTCTCCACAAATACCAATTTTTAAATCAGGGCGAGCGCTACGACCTCTTTGAATACCCAAGTCAACCAATTGACCAACTCCTTCTTGATCAAGCTGTTGGAATGGGTCATTTTTCAACATCCCTTTTTCTATATAAATAGGTAAGAATTTGCTTGCATCATCACGCGAAAAACCAAATGTCATTTGTGTTAAGTCATTGGTTCCGAACGAGAAGAATTCTGCCTCTTTTGCAATCAGATCTGCCGTTAATGTAGCGCGAGGTATCTCAATCATAGTGCCAACTAAATAATGAACTTTTACTTTTTTCTCAGCGAACACCTCTTCCGCTACTTTGCGAATAATTAGTTCTTGATTTTTAAACTCTTTAACTGACCCAATCAACGGAATCATTATCTCAGGCATTGGGTTCTTTCCTTTTTGTTTTAAGTTACAAGCAGCCTCAATTACGGCGCGTGCCTGCATCTCGGTAATCTCAGGATAAGTAATACCCAAACGACAACCACGATGACCTAACATTGGATTAAATTCGTGTAAAGATTCAACTTTTTCTTTAACCTCTTTTGCCGATATTCCAAGCTCTTTTGCCATTGCAGCTTGCGAAGCATCATCATTTGGAGTAAACTCGTGCAATGGTGGGTCAAGCAAGCGAATTGTTACGCCAAATCCGTCCATAGCTTCCAAAATGCCTTCAAAGTCCTTGCGTTGCATAGGAAGAAGTTTAGATAGAGCTTTACGACGACCATTCTCAT
Organism: Salinivirgaceae bacterium; assembly: GCA_035407925.1. Lineage (GTDB taxonomy): Bacteria > Bacteroidota > Bacteroidia > Bacteroidales > Salinivirgaceae > JAAYQU01. The sequence continues at coordinate 21,406 of DAOOBP010000005.1, read as the reverse complement.
CAGAAGCCAAAATCATTTCGCGCATTAGCATAATTCTATCACCTTCAAAGAACATGTGTTCTGTACGACACAAACCAATGCCTTTAGCACCAAATTCGCGTGCAATTTTTGCATCACCAGGGGTATCAGCATTTGTTCTTACGCTCATTCTTGCATAACGACTCGACATATTCATTATACGACCAAAATCGCCATCAAGTGAAGGGGTTATTGTAGCCACTTTGCCATCGTAAACCTCTCCTGTCGAGCCATTCAACGAAATCCAATCACCCTCTTTATATACTTTAGAACCTATTTTAAACTCTCTTGCTTGATAATCAACATGTACGTCTCCTGCACCAGAAACACAACATTTACCCATTCCACGCGCTACAACTGCTGCATGTGATGTCATTCCACCACGAGAAGTTAAAAAGCCTTCTGATACGTGCATTCCGCTAAGGTCTTCGGGTGATGTCTCTGTGCGCACAAGGATTACTTTCTCGCCTCTTTTTTTCCACTCTTCTGCTTCGTCAGCAAAAAACACAACGCGACCTGAGGCTGCTCCAGGAGATGCGGGTAATCCCTTAGTCAAAACTTTTGCCTTAGCTATAGCTGATTTATCAAATACTGGGTGTAGAAGTTCATCAAGTTTTATTGGCTCTAAACGTAGTAGAGCCTCTTTTTCGGTAATATAACCTTGATCGTGCATATCGCAAGCAATTTTAACCATAGCTGCGCCTGTACGTTTACCACTTCTTGTTTGTAGCATCCAAAGTTTACCGTCTTGAATTGTAAACTCAAGGTCTTGCATATCTTTGTAATGATCTTCTAATTTTTGCTGTACAGTGTCGAGTGTAGCATAAACTTCGGGCATAACCTCTTCTAACGAAGGAAATTCAGCTTTACGTTCCTCCTCTGAAACGCCCATTCCCGCAGCCCAGCGACGTGATCCTTCCAAAGTAATTTGATGTGGTGTTCGAATTCCTGCGACAACATCTTCTCCTTGTGCATCAAGTAGATATTCACCGTTAAAAATATCTTCGCCTGTTGATGAACTACGAGTAAAAGCAACTCCGGTACCCGATGTTTTACCCATATTTCCGTAAACCATTGCTTGAACGTTAACAGCTGTTCCCCACTCCTCAGGGATTTGGTGCATCATACGATAGTATTTTGCACGCTCTGTGTTCCATGAATCAAATACAGCACAAATTCCTCCCCAAAGTTGCTCCCATGGATCTGTTGGAAAATCACGTCCTGCATGTTTTTTTACAACTGCTTTAAATTTATCTACTAAGACTTTTAAATCATCTCCGGTAAACTCGGTATCTAATTTATATCCTTTTTCCTTTTTTAGTTTGTCGATTTCCACTTCAAACGGGTCATGGTGTCCTTTTTCAGCTTGAACTCCCATAACAACGTCACCGTACATTTGTATAAAACGACGATATGAATCGTAAGCAAAGCGTTCGTTGTTTGATTTTTCAGCTAATATTTTTACTGTTTTATCATTTAAACCGAGGTTTAATACGGTGTTCATCATGCCGGGCATAGAGACACGGGCGCCTGAGCGAACTGAAAGCAACAACGGGAAACCATCACCAGCTGCATTAAATTTCGCTTTCATTATTTTTTCTACTTGGGTAATCGCGGTCTCAACTTCATTTTTTATAAGATTTACCGCAGCATCTTTACCTTTTTGATTATATATTGTGCAAACTTCGGTTGTAACAATAAATCCTGCTGGAACTGGAACCCCTAAAAGATTCATTTCACATAAATTGGCGCCTTTACCTCCTAAAAGGTTTTTCATGTCGGCACGACCCTCGGCTTTTCCGTCCCCAAAGGTGTAAACATACTTTACTTTTGACATAGTTGATTAATTTTTATATGATTATTTATATTTAAACATTATAGTTTAACATAGCCTATCAAAGGCGTACAAAATTAACAAAAATTCTGGCATTATAAAAGTCAATTTTAACAAATACATTATAAAAAAAATGTTCTTTTAGTTTAAGACAATACAGAACTTATAATACTTATAATCAATGTGATACGTTTGAAGATTTTATCAATACTGTAGTAATACCGATTGGACATACACTATAGACCAAACTTCGTTATCACTCTTCTGGACTATGTGTCTGTAACATTGGTATGTAACCGCTTAACTCCGCTCGTGGGGAGTCTGGGGTAAACATTTGTAAAATTTTAAAAAGATTGGACTATTTTAAAATTACAATTGGTAAAATAAGCAAAAAAACTCCCGGAAAGTTGATTTCCCGAGAGTTTTACCTAATAAAACGTATTTATCAATGTTTAGTTTTCTGAGATTGCTTCTACTGATACGTATGATTTATTGTCATGTTTTTTACGAAAAACGACAATACCATCAGTTAAAGCAAATAACGTATGATCTTTACCTATACCTACGTTTTGACCTGGATTGTGTCTTGTGCCTCGTTGACGGACGATAATATTTCCGGCTTTGGCAAATTGACCACCGTAAATCTTAACGCCCAAACGTTTGCTTTCCGATTCGCGTCCGTTCTTGGAACTACCTACTCCTTTCTTATGTGCCATAATCTAAAATTTTTAAGCGTTAATTTCATTAATTTGAATTTGACTAAAATGTTGGCGATGACCGTTACATTTTTGGTATCCTTTGCGGCGTTTCTTCTTGAAAACCAACACTTTTTTACCTTTTATGTGTGTTAACACAGTTGCGGACACTTTTGCTCCTTCTACTACAGGTGTTCCGACTTTTACCTGGCCGTTATCGTCAACTAAAAGTACTCGTTCAAACTCTACGTTGTCACCTTCGTTGCTATCTAAGTGGTGTACAAATATCTTTTGATCTTTCTGTACTTTGAACTGTTGACCGGCAATTTCTACTATTGCGTACATGTTTGAAAAATTAATTTTTTCTTTTTATAAAATTTCGAACTGCAAAGGTAACTCTTTTATTTTGCCTGACAAATAGTTATTCAATTATTTTTTATCTAATTCCTCAAAAATTACTTTTTTCATGCTGTCGAACTCATCTTTATTGAAAAGTCGTGTCAGAGCGATGATTTTTCCCTTACGGTCAACAATAACATTTCGTGTAACACCCGCGGGTTTTTGCGCATATTGATAAAATATAGCGCCTTCGGGATCTAATGCTAACGGATATGTGACCTTGGTGCGTTTTGCAAACTCTTTAACTTTGTCAATCGGCTCGTCTAAATCTATTCCAATAACTTTTAAACCCTTGTCTTTGCCAACCTGCCAAATCTCATTTTCAATATATGGCATCTCTTTAATGCAAACAGAACACCAACTGGCTGTAAATTGTAACATTACTACGCTTCCTCGTAAATCGCTAAGTTTATACGAATTGCCTGATATTTCGTTAATTACAAAATCGGGCGCCGTATCACCAACTTTCACTAAATATTGATGTTCGTACGGTTGAGCAAATCCTAAGAGAGTAATTGTTAATAGAATTATGAAAGTTATTATTGTCCTCATACTTTAATTTATTTTTTGTACAAAAATAATTGTTTTGCGATTATGTAGATTATAATTTCGAACAAATGCCTTGCATTTGGACACTTCTGAGCCACCTTACCACTTTTTGTTAAATGAGACTTTTGAGACAGCCTCTTTTCAATTAAACAATCATAAGAACGAATGCAAACAAATATTATTCTTTTACAAATTTTAAAAGATTATTTTCAAATTTTATATAGTACATTCCCTTATTTAAATCACTTATATTGACTGAGCTTTGCTCTATTTTACTCTGTTTTAGCACTCTTCCGTAAATATCAAAAATTTTAAAGCTCTGTGCTTCGCTAAAGTATAGAATATTGTTAGCAGGGTTTGGATAAATCGCAATTTGTGAGTTATTAAGTTTGTCTGAGCAATTTACATTTACAATATTTGAGAGAGTTGTAGTTCCATCAAAATCGACCTGCATTAGACGATAATAGAGGTTCCCTGAAACTTGAATTATATCCAAATACTCATATTTTGATACCGAAGATGAAGTTCCCGCTCCTTGAATTTTATCTAAATTCTTCCAATTTATCGCATCATTACTTCTTTGAACGACAAAATAGTCGCTATTGGTTTCTGTGGCAGTAATCCAATTTAACTCGATAAAATTATTGTTGCATTTAGCATTAAAACTAATTAATTCCACAGGTAAAGGAGTATTATTGTTTTTGGCTATCGAAAACTGCGAAAAAGAGGTTAATCCTGTTATTTCAGCATGAATAACGTTATTATCGATAGTTTGCGTTGCAGTATCAAGAGTTCCTTCTAAATACCAATTACTTAAAGAGTTATCTCGTTTGACTATCGTATGTTGTGTAGCTCTATCACCCGTATTTGTTGCTCCACGCATATCTAAAGCAATGTCATAATTAATATCTGTTAATTCAGTATTCGGAGTGATAGTCCAATAACCTACATCTAAAAGCGTTTGTAGGAGTGTCCCTCCAACACGAAGATTAAGAGACGAAATTTCCATGCTAGTAGTGTGGTTGTCAAATCTTACATCAAGGTAAGTTAATCCTGAGCTTGAATTTAACTTTACAGTAGCTAATTCAAGATTTGAAGCGTTTCCTACGGGAAAGGTGTAAGAACCTGTCTCAGCAACAGCTCGCCTTAAATTTCCATTTATACACGACGAATTATTTGCATTTATCGTAATTGCGTTGGTTGCCGTGTTGTTTACATAAACACGATTATTTCCGGTGGTAATTTTTCCCTTGGTCAAATTTAATGTATCTACTTTAATATCTTTACTAATAGTAACATGGGAAGAAGACTTATCGACAGTTAATGTTCCAAAAACAATTTCACTGTTTCCGTTAATATTTTGAACTTCACTCCCGTTTAGCTTTATGTCTGCTTTTGAGACTTTGAACTTATTAAAATCATCAATACTGATGTTACCACCAATTTCGAAATTCATGATACTTTCATTAAAATTTACGCTTCCTCCATCCAACATGAAATTGCCTTTTACTTTTAACGTAGCATTTGTAGTGTTATAGATGTTGCCCTTAACTGTTAAATTTCTACAAACAGCTAAAGAGTCAACGTGTTCACAAAGTTTCAGGTCAAATCTACCTGCATTGTATGGTGTTATTTCCACGTCAGCATTTTCGTCAGGCACTCGAAGGTTATACCAGTTTGAGCAATCGCACCATCCTGTAGATTTGTAACCCATCCATTTTGTTTCTATTGCATCACATGCAGTTATACCTAAACTTCGTCCGTTTTTATATTTGGGTTCTCCTGCTTCAAAATCTGTATTATTTGCCCAACCTATCCAGTTTTGAGGATTATTAATTCTACTTATCCATTCAAATTTATTTGCTGGTTCAAAACTTCCTGCATATTTTACCTTGCTTTTGTTTGTAAGTCCTGAAACATTGGTTGTAGCACATTCACAGCCCGGGTAAACTGTAGATTCATTTGCGTTGTTGTATCCTGGTTCAGACCTCCATATTGTTGTGGTCCAGCCATAAAGAACATTACCAGAATATGTTGCATTGTGAACGTCTGCCGAATTTATCCAATTGCCATTTTGCATAACCCAAAGTTGATCATCAACAGCTAAGTTAAAATCATTAGAACCTCCTAGTTTCTTTGCCGTCCAATTTGTATTGTCATTAGAACCGTCAACATAAACATTAATATCAGCGCCCATTGACAACTCGGCTGAGCTACCTTTAATTTCAAAAGTTATGACTTTACCTGCATCTAAGGTTGAATTTTTTCTTGTAATTCTAATGGTACCTTCAGTATCACCCCATTTTCCTGCATAAAGCCTTTCGTAGCCATTGTCGGTAAAATCTATTGACGTATTGGGGGCTATTGCTTTAAAACTTACTATAGAAATTTCATCTCCGAAGTCAGACGCTGTATTTACTGCCAAAATAGCTAAGTCACCATGTTCCAAGATGGTGGTAACCATTGGATTAAGTATTAATTCTACTCCTGTTGACCATTCAACTCCCTTGCGTACAAATATTTTTGCATAGTATGTCTGACCATTTGTTAAACCCGTTATTGTGAAATCTGTACCTACACCCTTGTAAACAACAAATTGATTTGAACTAAGATCAGAGCCTGAACCAAATGTAGAGTCAGCGGTAAGAGTTGATGCGTCACCTGTTGGCGTGTAAATTACACTGGAATTTGGTCTGGTAACAACAAGAATTTGGTCGAAACAAGCAACAGAAGGCAGTACCCACGACAACTCAGATTGTGAATTTCCGTCTGTGTTTTGTGCAAAATTAACATTCGATAAGCCAAGATTTGAAATTGTCATTGTTGGGCACTGTATATCAGGGAGCCAAGTTGTGCCTTTGTAAACATACGCTTTAACCTTGTAGGTCGCTCCAGGGGTTAAACCGCTTACTTCAACTGAGTTCCCTGTGCCTTTGTAAACTACATAAGAGTATGGATCTGTAGTGCCGAATTGAGTTCCGCTTCCAAAGACGGAATTGGCGTTTATTGCAGAGGGGTCTTCGCTTAAAGCATGCGGCACAAGTGTTGGTGATTGCCTAAATGCAATAACAACACCGTCATAATTGCTTTCGGGGCTTGTCCAAGAAATTTCAGCAGTTGTGTTTGATGAGCATATTAAACTTAAATTGGTAACGGGAGCTAAATTAACTGAACCACTACAAGAAACCGTTTTACTATCTGCTCCTGTGGAATTGGCAATAATATTTTCTAAATTATAAGAGCCTAAATCTAACCCGACTTTTAATCTTACATAAATAGTTGTGGTTGCGACTGTGCCGCCAGTCTGGCTTAAATTAAGCGAACTGGCAAATCCTGTCCCTGAACTTGTTGATATTTCATAGTTTGCTGGTGCTGTAAATGAAATATCGGTAGTTAGATTTTTTCCTGAAACTAAAAAAGTATGCACTTCACTGGGACCATAACCTAAATAGTAATCTAAGTTTGACAGAGTATCTGGATTTACAAAAATTACTGGGGTGGAGATTGGTTCAGCACAATTAATTTTGAAATTGTCTAAATAAAACCTACATTTTGTAGCTCTTTTAGCCTCTATTTTAATTTTTGAATTAACACTACCTCCGGTTATTAAAACAGAGTAGGTAGAAGAACTTGTTGATAAATTTATTTCCGAATCTACTTGAATAAAATTGGTGCTATCTACGGCATGGAACACTATTATAGTCGCGTTATCTCCATCCCAAGAAGCAGCGTCAAAATATAAAGTTGCATCTCCATCAGATAAATCTAAGACTGGAGTAATAATAGACCCTTTTGAACTTGCATTTCCTAATTTAATCTCACCTCCTGCTTGATAAACTTTATCTCCTGTCCAACCGGAAATAGCTGTATAAGCATCTAAATTACCTGACACATCGGAGTTGCTTGGGCTTGCATGGGTACCACTTAAAAATCCGGAAAAATCTTCCTTAAAACAATAATCTATAACCGAACCGTTGCATGTTACTGTTTTATTAGAGGCTCCACTTGAGCTTACCGTAATTTCTTCGTTATCATAATTTCCTATAGAAAGTCCTGCTTTTAATCTTACATAAATAGTTGTAGTTGCAACTGCACCACCACTTTGATTTAAAGTTATCGAATTTGTAAATCCTGTTCCAGAATTTGTGGAAATTTCATAGTTTGTTGGCGCTGTAAGCAAAATATCGGCGGTTAAATCTGTTCCTGAAACTGAAAGGGTCTGTTCTACGCTAGGACCACTACCCAAATAGTACAAAAACCCTGATAAACTTGTATAATTTACAGTTATTGTAGGACAAGTTTCATTTGCAGTAATACTAACATTGTCTATTCCTAATGCTTGTGCATCATTAGTTGTAATACCGTTAGTTACGGAGTAGTTCCAGGCTAAATAAATTAAATCGTTGGTAGTCAATGATTCGCTAAGCGGGAGTATTTTTGATGTTACTGCTTCTGTTTCTCCAGGTGCGGATGAATAACCTCCACTATTGGCATCGGGGATAAAACTTGTCAAAAAATCGTTTCCCGCACGTGTCCAATTAGTGCCATCTGTAGAGTAATACATTTGAATCGAAAAACCCGCAGAATTCATTCCTTTTCTATATTTTTCAACATTATAAGATATTGTAAATGAATTAATATTAGCAGAGCCGTTATTTTTAAGCTGTACATAAACATTCACGGATTTTGAATCATTGTTGCCAGACTTTCCACCAACAGCTCTATCAGTTGCAGAATTAGGTTTGCCAGCTGCAAAATTGTAAATACCACCAGCTGCTGACATATTATCTCCTCCACTTCTTTCAGTTGCAGTACCAGCAGTAAAATAAGAGCCAACAACTCTAACTGAATTATCATCTTTATCAACTTTCCAGCCTGCCGGTAAAGTAGCTGTTGGACTTGTGCCCAAACCATTAAAGTCTTGCGTATAAGTGCTTCCAGCCGAGATATTTACTTGTCCCCAACCTTTTACATTAAAACTTAATAGTATAACGATACCTAATATTATTCTTACTATTTTTTTCATCTATCAATAATTAAATCAAACAATTCAAAAATTTTTACAACTGCAAGTTTATTTCAAACAAAATTAGGTTAAAGAGATTACAAAGAACTTTAATCTCTATTACAATTTAGTTAAATTTAAAGTTCGCATCTTATAGCTACAAATGTTATTCCATAAAGTTAATATATTTTTGATATTTTAAGGTCCTTTTTGATAAAACTTTCCTTGAAAAGTATCTCGTTCAATCAATTTGTTTTGAACAAAATGTGTAATATGGTGGTTTCTAACATCTTTCCACATAGGCACTTCTATCAGTTCGGGAATAGCCTGGGAGGCAAAGCGCTCTATGGCGATGTTGGGTCGGAGATGTTCTACAAAATCGGCGCAAAGTTCGACATATTCACACCAATCCAACAGTTTAAATGAAAGAGAGCCGCTACGGTACATTTCTGCCAATTTTGTATTTTTTATTATTTGCAACTGGTGTAGCTTTACTGTTGATATTGGCAACTTAGATATTTCGGTGGCGTGACTTACCATATCCTCACGTGTTTCGCCGGGAATGCCCAAAATCAAATGGACTCCTGTCTCAATACCTGCTTCGTGCAGTCGATTTACTGAATCGCAAACTTGTTGGTAATTATGACCTCTATTGAGTAATTCCAGTGAGCGATTGAGTGTGCTCTCTACGCCAAACTCAACTGCAACAGGCTTTAACCTGTTGGTTTTCAATAAGACTTCTAAAATATCATCGCTCACACAATCGGGTCGTGTACTGATAATAATTCCTACAACATTTTGATTTTCAACAACACCTAACAACATTTGATAGAGTGTTTCTGGATCTGTATAGGTATTGGTATATGATTGAAAATATGCTAAATAGGAATAGTGTCGCTTGCGTTCAAAAAATTTGATACCTTCATTTATTTGTTCAGCAATTGAGGTTGAAGGGGTGCAATATTTAGGTGTAAAGCTCTGATTATTACAATAAATACAACCTTCAGTTCCCATTGTGCCATCACGATTTGGGCACGACAATCCCGCATCGATGGACACTTTCTGAACCTTAGTTCCGAATTTTTTCTCTAAATATCTACTATATTTATAAAACCGTTCTCCGTTATAGTACATACTTTACATGCGCATTGAAAATTCTTTAAGCAACTCCACAAACGAATCTATATCTTGTTCGGTAGTATCAAAAGAGCACATCCAACGTACCTCTGATGTCTCTTCGTTCCATGTATAAAAAAAGAATTTTTCACGCAATGGCTCAATCCACTCTTTTGGAATAGTAGCAAAAATTCCATTTGACTCGACAGGAACAGTGATTTTAATCTGCGGAATATCAGAAATTGCTTTTGCTAACTTTTGCGCCATGGCATTGGCATGTCTGGCGTTTTCGAGCCACAATTCATCAGAAAGATAAGCTAAAAACTGCGCTCCTACAAACCGCATTTTGCTATACAACTGCATTGACTGTTTACGGCGATATTTGAATCCCTCGGCTAATTTTGGGTCAAATATTAAAACTGCTTCGCCCATCATCATTCCGTTTTTTGTTCCACCAAATGATACAACATCAGCTCCACAATCGACAGTAAAAGCGCGGAAGGGCAAGTCAAGAGCTGCCGCAGCATTAGCTATTCGAGCTCCATCGACATGCAAAATCATGCTATGTTTATGTGCCAAATCTGCTAGTTTGCGAATCTCATCGGGCGTATAAACAGTGCCCATTTCGGTTGACTGACTGATACTTATCGCTCCCGGTTGGCTGTGATGCTCAAAACCAAATCCATGTAAATGGGGTACAATATCATCGCAAAACAGTTTTCCGTTTTTATTAGGTATTGATATCAGCTTAATACCTGCTATACGTTCGGGTGCGCCACACTCATCAACATTAATGTGGGCTGTATCAGCACAAATAACTGAACTGTACGGCTTGGTAGTTTGCATAAGTGATAAAACGTTGGCTCCAGTACCGTTAAACACAAAGAAAACCTCTGTATATGAACCAAATAGATTACGAAACATTTCCACAACTTTTTGACTAAAAAAATCATCGCCGTAGCTTATGGCATGATTTTCGTTAGCTTCTATCATAGCTGCCAAAATTCGTGGATGAACGCCTGAACTATTATCACTGGCAAATCCACGCATTTGGTTGGTTTGAAAGTCGTACATAAATATTCATTTTAAAAAAATATTGGCAAAATTAACAATAAAGTAGCAAAAAATTGTAGAAAATTAACTTATTTGTTACCTTAGCAAAAAAACGAAAAGATGCTTGGCTTTATCGAAGTAAAAGTAATATTCCGCTACACCAACATTAAAAAACGTGATGGGTTCCCATACACAACTACACTTTAACACATAAAGATTGTGTTATTCCTCACATTTATCCTAATAATTTTACTTTAAAGATTTAATTTACAAATAATTAAAAATATTTAACCATGTCAATAGAATTACCTTTTGCTGAATCCTACCGCATAAAAATGGTAGAGAACATTAAAAAAAGTACGCGAGAAGAGCGCAAACAATGGATTAAAGAGGCTAAGTACAACTTGTTTTTCCTGAAAAGCGATCAAGTTTTTATCGACTTGCTAACAGACTCGGGAACAGGTGCAATGAGCGACCAACAGTGGTCGGCTATGATGCTTGGTGACGAGAGTTATGCAGGAGCACGTTCATATTACAATATGAAAAATGCGATAAAAGAGATTCTTGGTTTCGATTATTTCTTACCAACGCACCAAGGTCGTGCAGCTGAAAACGTGTTGTATTCAACTATCATAAAAGAGGGTAATATACTTCCGGGTAACTCGCATTTCGATACAACTAAAGGACATATCGAGTTTAGAAGAGCTATCGCATTAGATTGCACGATTGACGAAGCATCCGACACACAACTTGAAATTCCTTTTAAAGGAAATGTGGATCTAAAAAAACTTGAAAAAGTATTACAAGAGACACCAAGAGAAAAAATTCCATGTGTAATCCTTACAGTAACTAATAATACCGCCGGAGGACAACCTGTTTCTATGGAAAATATTCGTGGGGTTTCAAAATTGTGTAAAAAGTACAACATATTGTTGCAAATAGACTCTGCTCGTTTCGCTGAAAACGCTTATTTCATTAAAATACGCGAGAAAGGCTACGAAAACAAAACAGTAAAAGAGATTGTTAAAGAGATGTTCTCGTATGCCGATATTATGACTATGTCATCTAAAAAAGATGCTATTGTAAACATGGGTGGTTTCGTTGCTTTCAAATCGGAAGAGTTGTGGAAAAACTGTCAAAAATTCTGTATTATGAACGAAGGTTTCGTTACATACGGTGGTATGAGCGGACGCGATATGAATGCTCTTGCTGTAGGGTTGGACGAAGGAACAGAATTTGACTATTTGGAAACTCGTATCAAACAAGTAGAATACTTAGGGAGCAAATTGGATGAGTATGGTATTCCGTATCAACGTCCTGCAGGCGGACACGCTATTTTCGTAGATGCTAAGAAAGTATTGACAAACGTGCCTAAGGAAGAGTTTATCGCACAAACTCTCGGTATTGAGCTTTATTTGGAAGCAGGGATTCGTGGTGTGGAAATTGGTGCAATGCTTGCTGACCGTGATCCAGTTACACGCGAAAATCGCTATCCTAGATTGGAACTATTGCGTCTTGCTATTCCACGTCGCACCTACACGAACAATCATATGGACGTAATTGCTGCTGCATTGAAAAACGTTTATGACCGTCGTGAAACTATCACTCGCGGATACGTTATTACTCGCGAAGAGCCTATAATGCGTCACTTTACTGTTGAACTTGAACCAGCTAAATAACTATATGTTAAAAATAATTTAATCATATAAACTAACATGCCTACCTGAATCCAACACACAAATGAATGATTATTGCATGTGAATTTTATATGAAGTCAAACTAATAAAATAATAATCTTATGAAACGAACATGCCAAACTAACTCGGCACACAATTAGATGATTATAAAACATGTGAGTTCCATATAACCTTAAACTAAAAAAATGATAAACATATGAAAGCATTAATTTTAATTTCTCTCTCAGTTATTGTTACTGTTGTCGTAGCCCCCATCTTTTTAAAACTCCTTTTCAAGAAGTCGTTTTTTGCATCTGTTGGAACAGTATGGGCTTTTAATTTGGTCTTTATTGCTGTGACAGTTACAATGAAATTTACAGTTTTTCCCGATACGATTGTGTATAAAATTGTTCTGTTGTTAGCAAACGTCATTGTAAGTTTTATATGCATTAGATTTGTTGCTAAAAGGTATGTAACACCTCTTGGAAATGTTGTGAATATTCTTAAAGCCTTGTCGGAAGGGGAAATTGATAAAAACGTAAATATACCAAGTACAGGTATTGCTAAGGACACTGATTTTGGCATGCTGATTAGTGCTACAGAAAACCTTCAAGAAAAATTGGCTTCAATGATAATTGATTTGCAGAAAGAAACTAATTTATTATTGAAAGAGAGTGAGAATATGCATAATTTATCTCAAAATTTTTCAAGTGGGGCTACAGAAAGCGCCGCCAATGTTGAGGAGATCTCATCGTCAATGGAAGAGATGGTTTCTACCATTGAACAAAATTCAGATTCTGCAAATCAGGCTGGTCAAATTTCTCGAATGTTAGCGCAACAGATGAATGAAGTTGGCGATGCCTCAGAAAATGATCTTAATGTAATGCGCACAATTGCCGATAAAATCAATGTGGTAACAGAGATTTCACTTCAAACTAATATTTTAGCATTAAATGCTGCTGTTGAAGCGGCACGAGCTGGCGAACATGGTAAAGGATTTGCCGTGGTTGCAGCTGAGGTCCGTAGATTAGCAGAGCGTAGTAAAGTGGCATCTGAAGAGATTATCGAATTATCAAATGGCGGAGTCGCAGCCATCCAAAAATCTTCATCTCTGATTGTGGAACTTAAAGAACAGGTTCTCAAAACCAGTGGATTAATTGAAGAGATTGCTGCGGCAAGTATGGAACAAAGAAATGGTGCAAATCAAGTTAACAACGCAATTCAACAACTCAACATTACGACACAGGAAAATGCACATTCGCACGACACTTTGTTAAACACGGCAAACTTATTGAATAATCAGGCTGACAGAATTAAAGAACATATAGACTATTTTACAGTATCATAAAGAAAAAAATTAAGAGTTCAATTGTACAGAATAAAAGCTTAAACCCCAACCCTAATTTTTTAGGTAATAGATTTTTGAATGACGGTGTGCTGAGCTGAGCGTTGTACATGGTCATTGAGCGAAGCCGAAGCGTTGCACTGAGCAAAGTATTTTGGATTTTACTTCGACTTCACTCAGTACATCGCTAATTTCTAATCTGGTTTGTGCCACCCTACGGGTGGTGTGTGCTACAGCACACCCATAGGCTTGCGCGTATGGTTAATCATATGCTGTCCTACTGACAAAAAAGTCCTATGATAATCAAAAACTATAAGTCTTTAGAGAATAAATTTAGCTTATTTTATCTTAAAATATATTATACCAATTGTAATTTAAAAACAGTCCAATCTTTTTAAATTTAACAATTGTAAATACTGATGATATGCAGACACATAGTCCAAACTTCACTATCGTTTGTTTGAACTATAGTAGATGTCCAATCGGTATTATAACAATAAATTAACTACCCTGAATAGTTTGGTAAACAGTAATTTATTATATTTGCAGATATAACTTTTAAATAATATATCTGAAACGAGTGTGCCAGCCTAAACCTAACACACTAGGGAATGATCATGGCATGTGAGTTTCATACTAAGTCTAACTAACAAAATCGTAATCCTATGAAAGCATTATTTTTAATTTCACTCTCAGTTGTAGTTACGGCTATTGTGACATATACCTTGTTAAATCTTCTATTCAAGAAGTCGTTTTTTGTATTGGTTGGGAAAATATGGGCTTTTAATTTAGTTTTTATTGCTGCAACAGTTACAATGAAGTTTACAGTTTTTCCCGATACAATGTTCTATAAAATTCTCCTATTGGCGGCAAACGTCATTGTAAGCGTTATATGCATTAAATTTGTTGCTTCTAAATATGTTATACCTCTCACAAATATTGTTAAGATTCTTAAATCCATATCGGACGGGGAAATTGACACAACAGTTAAAATATCATATAAAGGTATAGCTGCTGACACTGATTTTGGGATGTTGATTAGTGCTACAGAAAACATTCAAGAAAAATTAACTTCATTGACAAGTGATTTACAGAAAGAGACGAAATTACTGTTGAAAGAGAGTGAGAATATGCATAATTTATCTCAAAACTTTTCAAGTGGGGCTACAGAAAGCGCCGCCAATGTTGAAGAGATCTCGTCGTCAATGGAAGAGATGGTTTCTACCATTGAACAAAATTCAGATTATGCAAATCAGGCTGGTCAAATTTCTCGAATGTTAGCGCAACAGATGAATGAAGTTGGCGATGCCTCAGAAAATGATCTTAATGTAATGCGCACAATTGCCGATAAAATCAATGTGGTAACAGAGATTTCACTTCAAACTAATATTTTAGCATTAAATGCTGCTGTTGAAGCGGCACGAGCTGGCGAACATGGTAAAGGATTTGCCGTGGTTGCAGCTGAAGTCCGTAGATTAGCAGAGCGTAGTAAAGTGGCATCTGAAGAGATTATCGCATTATCAAATGGCGGGGTTGCAGCTATCCAAAAATCCTCGTCCTTGATTGCGAAACTTAAAGAAGAGGTTCTCAAAACCAGTGGATTGATTGAGGAGATTGCTGCGGCAAGTATGGAACAAAGAAATGGTGCAAATCAGGTTAACAACGCAATTCAGCAGCTTAATGCCGCAACACAGCAAAACGCACATTCGCACGACACATTATTGAATACGGCAAACTTACTGAACAGTCAGGCTGATAGAATTAAAGAACATTTAGACTACTTTACAATATCGTAGGGGAAAGGGTGTAAAAATAAGATTTTAATTGTATTAGGATAAAGGGTTGGGGTTTGGTCTTCAACCCTTTATGCAATTAACAATTGAGTTAAAAGTTAAAAGTTTATAAAGTTAAAAGCGATGAATAATAATATGGGGTCCTTTGTGGACATCCAAAAATTATTGAAAAATCTATATCTTTATGGCAGGAAAAAGTCTCGAGCAGAGTTGAAAAACTTATTTAAAGATTTGGGATATGAGTTATAATCAATTTATTGAAGATATAAAACAGATTCTTTCACAGGCAAGGCAAAAAGCATACTCTGCAACCAACTTTGCCATGGTTGAGGCTTACTGGCTAGTTGATAAACGGATTATAGAACATGAACAAGATGGCGAAGAAAGAGCCAAATATGGAGCGGAAATCATAAAATCATTATCCATTGAACTGTCAAATAGTTTAGGACGGGGATTTTCTGAAACCAATATCCGAAATTTTCGACTCTTTTATCTTAATTTTCCAGACTTTCCGACAATTCAGCAGACACTGTCTGCTAAATTGAGTTGGTCTCATTTTCAACTGTTAATGAGAGTATCAGACAGTAATGCTCGCCAATACTATTTAAAAGAGGCAGCAGAACAAAACTGGGCTGTTCGTACACTGGAAAGAAATATTAACACCTTATACTACCAACGCCTGATTTCGTCACAAATTCCACAACCGGTTGAAACGGAAATGCACGAAAAAACAAAATATTTTCAGCAAAATAGCTATGAGTTTATAAAAAATCCAACAGTTTTGGAATTTCTTAATATCCCTGTGAAATATGCCTATACAGAAAATCAATTGGAGCAAGCGTTAATTGACAATCTACAAAATTTTATGTTGGAGCTCGGCAAAGGATTTGCTTTCGTTGCCAGACAAAAACATATACGCACAAAGACTACTGATTTTTTCATAGACCTTGTGTTTTACAACTACATGCTTAAATGCTTTGTAATCATAGAGTTAAAAACCAACAAGCTTACTCATCAAGACATTGGACAGTTAGATATGTACATACGAATGTTCGACGATTTAGAAAAAAGAGAGGGCGATAACCCTACAATCGGCATACTACTGTGTACCGAAACCGACCGTACCATTGCAAAGTACTCTGTTTTGAACGATAATAAACAACTTTTTGCCAATAAATATCTACCTTACCTGCCATCAGAAGAAGAATTGGAACGAGAGATAGAAAGAGAAAGAGAAATTTTCAAACAACTCATAGCAGATAGTAAAAAATTGTAAACTGTATAAACAGTAAATTGTTATATTTGCATATTCAACTTTTAAGTCAGACATGATGAAACGTTTAAAAATAATACTTGCATTTTCTGCATTGCTATTTAGTTGCAAGCCAGACAATAGCGCCTACTACATGGATAACAATCCATATAAAAAATTTGATAGCTACGCCGAATTTCAAACTACAATAACCGATTTGGCTTCAATTAACAAATCGGCAACCCGCGATTCTTTAATCAATTTATTTATTGATAGTTTAAGATCAAACCAAGAGATACCTTTTGCAAAAGACACTTCAGTAATGTTCATATATTACGGAAAGGCAAAAAACGTAGCATTTACAGGCGATTTCAATCAATGGACAATTAACGACAAAAAATATGAGGCTAAAAAACTACGTGGCGCTGATTTGTGGATATTGGAACAAAATTTCCCTGACGATGCCCGTTTCGACTACAAAGTATCAGTTAACAAGGGAGAATTAATTCTTGACCCATTAAACAATAGAGTTCAAAATAACATACTTGGTCCAAACTCTGAATTAAGAATGCCCTACTGGGAAGTTTCTAAATACAGTCTTGAAAAAACCGACATTCCAAAAGGTACACTTACAAATACTCAAACAATTTTAAGTAACGAAACAAATCTCGATTATAAGATTAATTATCAGGTATATTTACCACACGATTATCAAAATCAAAAAAATCTACCAGTAATTTATGTTACCGATGGTCACGAGTATGCCAATCCATTGTTAGGCAATATGATAACCGTTTTAGATAACATGATAGCCAACAATGTTATAAAACCTTTGATAGCCGTTTTTATTGACCCTCGCAACCCTGAAAACTTAGAAGAAAATCGTTCTGTTAGTGAATATGACTGCAATGACCGTTTCGTCGATTTTATTATTCATGAGCTTGTGCCAGAGATAGATAAATCGTATAAAACTGACCCTCAACCAGAGAGCCGCGCAATACTTGGAACATCATACGGGGGAAGAATATCAACTTACATTGGTGTTAAAAAATCCGAAATATTTGGCTGTATAGCTGCACAATCACCTGTTTTAGACGAAAATTTAATACGCGAATATGGTAAAGTAAAAAAACTACCTATAAAGTTTTATTTAAGTTGTGGCACATTTTACGATGTAAAAGAGAACTCACAATTGCTGCGCGACGTGCTGATTTACAAAGGATATCCGTTAGAGTATATCGAGGTTAACGAAAGCAACTCCTGGGGAGCGTGGCGAAATCAGATTGATATCATTTTAAAGCATTTCTTTAAGATTGATTAAAAACATATTTAATGTTTACAGTCGCAAATTGCATAACAGCGCTAATAAAGGTCAAACATCCTAGATTTTAGAATATGCCTTTAATGACTTTTAATGACATGATAGCCAGTTTGGAGGCTAAAAAATATTATCCGATATACTTTTTAATGGGCGAAGAGGATTACTTTATCGATGAAGTAACCGAATATATAGCCAAAAACGTTTTAAAAAAAGAGGAGCAAGATTTTAACCAATCAATTTTTTACGGCAACGATATTACATTACCAAAAATTATTGTTGAAACTCGACAATATCCAATGATGGCGCAACGTAGAGTAATTATTGTTAAAGAAGCTCAAAACGTAAAAGGGATTGATGGAAGCGATTCTGAAAAAGAATCGGCTTGGCTGAACTATGCAATAAATCCAATTCCTACAACCATGTTAGTAATAGCTTACAGGGCAAAATCAATTGATAAACGTAAAAAACTGTACAAATCGCTCGAAAAAAATGGAGCTATACTCGAATCATCGAGGCTTTATGAATCTAAAATGCCTGAATGGATTATATCATACGTTAAATCAAAAGGTTATGATATTCAAACAGCAGCGGCGCAAATTTTAGTATCGCATTTGGGCAACGATTTGTCGAAAGTAACAAACGGCTTATCAAAGCTAATGACCTTACTACCAGAAGGAACAGCAATTAATAGCCAACACATCGAAGACAATATTGGAATTTCTAAAGAATACAATATCTTCGAACTCAACAAAGCCGTAGGCATGCGCGATACAACAAAAGCATTTACTATTGTTGCACATTTTGCTAAAAATCCAAAAAACAACCCTTTACCGTTGGTTATTAGACAGTTGTTTAACTATTTCCTAAAAATTTTAATGATACATACCACGTATCATGGACTTGGCAGACAGGAGTTAGCCAATGCACTATCTATCAACGCATATTTTATTTCCGAATATATCGAAGCGGCACGAAATTATCCAAAAGCGAAAGTTGAAAAAATAATAAGCTATCTAAGACATTATGATGCTTATAGCAAAGGTGTTAACGATTCGGGCACAGAAGATGGCGAACTTATGAAGGAACTTATAACATTAATTATGGTGTAATTAAGTTAAAAGTTAAAAGTTTGTAAAGCGATGCACTGAGTGCAACCGAAGTGTTAAAAGTAGAGACGGCGCATACGCTGTCTGTTCAATAGTTAATAGTTTATAAAGTCGGAAGACAGAAGTCGGCTTAACATTCGGTCGCTTGATTACTGAGGGAAGTTGAAGTGAAGGCAGATTTTTGATTTGTAGAAATCCGAAATCTGTGTAAATCCCTTTAATCTGTGTTTTCTGTGTTCAAAAATCCGAAATCTGTGTAAATCCGTTTAATCCGTGTGTTCTGTGTTCCTATACCTGAAATTTCAAATTGGTACAAAATGACTAAAAAAGCATTAACAATATACAAAGCATCAGCCGGATCAGGCAAAACATTTATGCTTACAAGGCATTATTTGACCTTGGCGCTCGAATCAGAAAAAAATTATACTCATATTTTAGCCATAACCTTTACAAGAAAAGCAACAGCCGAAATGCGACAACGTATTGTCGATGAGCTTAAACTGTTGTCTTCGAACATCTCGCAATCAGAGCATGCAGAATATATTTCCAAGGAATTGGGAATAAGTTTAGATGAGCTACAAGTCCGCTCACAAAAGCTATTGTCGTCAATACTGCACGACTACTCGAATTTTTCCATAACCACAATCGACCAATTTTTTCAACGTATAATTCGTAGCCTTGCGCGTGAACTCGGACTACCAGCTGGATACAGAATTGAAATGGACGAGAAAAAAATATTATCGCGCGCAGTTGAAATCATGTTAGATAAAACAAGTGACGACGAGGAGCTATTCAATCTGTTTTTAGAGTATGTGAAAAGCGAAGTGATAGACGAAAACAGAAGTCATATTTTCCATAACGCAATTATAGAATTTGTTGAAAAAATATTGCGCGAAGATTTGAAAGATGCTTTCTTAAAAATTGGTGATAACGATTTTAAAAGTATTGTTCAAACATACCAAAAAACATTGCAAACACAATTCTATGCCTTTGAAAATGAATTAAAAAGACGCACAAATGTTTTCGAAGAACAACTAAAACACCATAACCTCGAACTAAGTGATTTAAAAAACGGCACAAGAGCGAAATATTTATATAATGCGGTATCGAACGGTTTTAAATTTAAAACTGATGATTTAAAAAAGCTATTCGGTACAGATATAGATGAAGAGAAGGATAAGTTTCTAAAAAAGGATTTTCTTAAAAATATTGGTAGCGATTACGATAGTTTGCACCAAATATTTGTCTCTGATTGTCAACATTTTACAGACAACTATCCACAATACTATTTTGCTAAAAACGCACACCGAAATTTGTGGCATATACTGTTTTTTGCAAATATTTGGTTCGAAATGAACCAAATAAAAAAGAATGAAAACCTGTTTGTTATTGGGGACTCCCCTGTCCTACTATCGCAAATAATCGACAAAAACGACACTTCGTTTATTTTTGAAAAAATTGCAAACAGATTTAATCACTTTTTAATTGACGAGTTCCAAGATACCTCAACACTACAATGGAACAATCTGCGACCTTTTGTTGCTAATAGCATGGCGCAGTTCAATCCTCAACAACAAAAAAGTAATGTTAACAATTTGATTGTAGGCGACGTAAAGCAAGCTATCTACAGGTTTAGAAACGGCAACTGGTCACTTCTGAACGAGCAGGTTGATAAAGAACTCGGTAGCCTCGGTATAGATAACCAAGTATTAAACCACAACTGGCGCAGCTCCAGAACAATAATCGATTTTAACAATACCGCTTTTGATATTCTACGAAAGGAGTTGCCGTTAGAGTATTTCTCTGACGTACCAATTGAATACCGAAACGCTTTAGAATCTCTTTATAAAGATTATAAACAACAATATCCACACGAAACGGAGAAACAAGGCTATGTGCAAGTTGTTGCTTTAGAGAAAGATGAATATAGAGAAACAACGGTAAACACAGTAATAAACCAAGTCATAGAAATGTTGGATAATGGTGTACAACAGGGTGATATTGCAATTTTAGTTCGCAAAGCCGAACATGGTCAAATTATCGCAGAAGCGCTACTTTCGTGCAGTTCCGATATCAAAAAACACAATCTGCAAATTGCAATGTCTGATGTGCTTTCGGTTGATAAAAGCATTGCTATTAGCGCCATTATCAACACGTTGCAATATCTTTCTAATCCCGAAGAGGAGTACTATATTTGGATAGCAGCGTGGAACGTAGCTAAAACGCTGGGAACAGATACTAAAA
>DAOOBP010000004.1:0-53944 GCA_035407925.1 Salinivirgaceae bacterium | reverse complement strand
GGTATTGAGTTTGAGAAAAGATATGGACGTGAACGTTGACGTAACATATCAATAATCTCTTTCTTACCAGTTGTAAATCCGCCAATTGCACCACCAAAAGCTTTTCCAAGTGTTCCTGTTATCATTTCGGCTTTTCCCATGCAGTTGTATAGCTCGGTAACACCGCGTCCTGTTTTTCCAACAACACCGGCTGAGTGTGACTCGTCAATCATTACCATTGCATCATATTTTTCTGCAAGCTTAAATATTTTATCCATTGGGGCTACGTTCCCGTCCATTGAGAAAACACCGTCCGTAACGATAAGTCTAAATCTCTGAGCTTGAGCCTCTTTTAACCGGGCTTCAAGGTCAGCCATATCTGCGTTTTTATATCTGTATCGTTGAGCTTTACAGAGCCTAACGCCATCAATGATTGAAGCGTGGTTTAGAGAGTCGCTGATAATAGCATCTTCTTGGGTTAGGAGTGGTTCGAAAGCGCCGCCGTTAGCGTCGAAACAGGCTGCGTAAAGAATTGTGTCTTCTGTTCCGAAAAATTGAGCAATCTTTTGCTCTAAACTTTTGTGTAAATCGCCGGTACCGCAAATAAAACGTACCGATGACATTCCGTAACCATGTGTGTCTAACGCTTTTTTAGCTGCTTCAATCAACTTTGGATTATTTGAAAGTCCAAGATAGTTATTAGCGCAAAAGTTAAGCACCTCTTTACCTGTGCTGACTTTAATTTCAGCTCCCTGTGGAGATACAATTATCCGTTCGTGTTTATACAATCCTGCCTCTTCAATTGATTTTAACTCGTTTTGTAGATGTTTTTGAAATTTGTCGTACATATTATTATAATTTTAGTTTGCTTTTTCCCCAAAATTAACCTTTTATATTGTAAATCGTATTGTTTCGGCGGTAATTTTATTTGAAAAATATTTTTGTCGAGACGCACTGTTATTACTTATTTCGCTGATTGTCTATTGTTTAATACTGTTCTCAAATAATGAAATAGCCCAAATATGACACCCAAAGCTGCAAAAATTGTTAAGGATAACAGCTCCACGAAATTTATACGACTTACTGACATTTTCCATCTTTCTGTATCGGGTTCCATAGCTTCGTCTCTAAAGTATTTTCTGATATAATCTAATTGTGTTGGGTTCAGTCGGTCTTCCTTTTGAAAATACTCCTGCTCCATAGCGTAACGTTGATACGGATAATCGGCGCTTATAAGCTGTTCATAAGGTTTGTGAAAAATTAAACCTGTGAAAAAGTCCTGATAGGTGTGAATTAGTTTGCCTCCACGCAATGGATACATATCAAAGCCGTCTGTGCCAAAGGGCGAGCCCTTTAAATCAAAGCCTAAAGGCTGATTTCCAATCTCTTCAAATGCTTTTTGCCATTTGCCATTTTGTATAAGCTCATTGAACACGAAAGGGAAAAAGAATTTTTGAGTTTTTCTGGGCGCTAACTGCATTACATTAGCCACTCGACCAGGGATTGCCTCAAAAATATAGTGACCTTGACAGCCTGATGTCAGGTTAAGAAATTTTGGATTATCCTTTATTTGTTCTACTCCATTGGGGTATCCAAAAGCATGTCGGTAGTTAGTGACTACAAGACATTTGTTCCGTGAGCTTGACTCTACCGCATGATTGTACCAGTCGATAGTTACTTGCGCCATCAGACTGTCGCGTTTTTCTATAAGTGGGATGTCGCGTCTTGAACCAGTTACAAAATAATCCCAATCAATCATATCTGTAAAATATTCACGAACCTTTAAACTGTCGTCAAGCGTTGAGTTTAACTTGTTAAGGTTTACCAAAAATGAATAAAATCCACCCGACATATACCACATAATTGATGCCGCTTCTCTTTCTCTTAATGTATCGCTTTCGTAGTGTGTAAAAAGAAATCTGTCCACTTTATCTTGATGTGCAGCGCTACCGTATTCGGTAAAAACTGCACCTACATTTTCGATAAAACGTTTGTCGCTAACTATATCGAAAATTAAATCCCATTGTGTCGCTTCACCGTGGAAATTTTCACACAAAATAACAATATCGTATTTTTCAAAAAGGTTAAGTATGTACTCTTTCGGAGAGCTGTTTTGCTTGGAAAGGAACGATGTGTATTCTGTAACATCAAGATTTTTAGCGGTTTTAAATTTAAAAGGGTACTCAAATCCCAAAAATTTCATTTTACTCTCTTGAAACTCATTGTTTTTGGTTTGTACAAACAGGAAACTGCCTATACAAATTATTAGTACCGTTGCGAAAAGTAGCGTTGTAGAAAGGATACTTTTCTTCTCCACGCTTTTTCTTGTTCCCGCCAGCGATGTCCACCACATTTCGCCATAATGGCTAAAGTAAATAATGGCAATAAACCCAACAATAGTAATGATATTGAGAAACTGACAGTAAGGGTCGATAATGCCAATGATTCTCAAAATGACATAAGGAATGGCAAAAAAAGTGATGTATTTAAACAGGATTTCTCGCTTGATAATATAAATGGTTTTAAGCGCAAAATCATCTTTTGTTATTCTAAGTCCAAGCATTAGCTTGCCAATTGTCGAGCCTTGTGTAAAAATAGTGAGTGCGTGATATATCAAAACGGTTACGAAGAAAATATTAAAATACTCGACATTATATAGCTCTGAAATCAAGGTGTTTGCAACCGTTGTTAAACAAAAGATAATGCTCATATCGATAAAAAGTGCCGATACTGACAACCTGTGCATGTTTCGGGTTGATAGTGCCTCGTCGTCCTTTGTTGTGATTTTTATGCCCGAAATGGCATCAATTAGTGTCGCTCTGCGTTTTCGCCAAAGTATCAGACTTGCAACGAAGTAACACAGTATCATCGCCAATAGAATTAAAGCGCCTATTTTAAAGTTAATAAACATTAGCAAAACAGGTAAAGTGTAAAATAGTGCCCATTTTAACACTAACTCTTTTATAATCAATCGTTTTCTGCTAACAGTTTGGCTTTCGATTGTTATTCCCATTAGACGTTTTCCAAACGATAAGCCCCGAATAGCAATAACTGTGTGATAAATAAAAGCGAACAGTATAAAAATTGAGAAAATCAATTTGAAGTTATTTTCGGCAACTGTATCGTCCGTGAAATGGGTATTGTTGAATATAGTTCCCGATGCGCTTCCCAAAACAGCCCAAAATAGAAGACTGAAAATCAGGAGTATCGACAAGTCGATAAGTGTGGAGAAAAATCTTTTAATCATAGCTCTAATGTTTTAATATGGTAATTGTGATTGTAAAGGTATTTATTTTTCTTACGAATTATCAAAACATCTATTAGAAATCAGGAAGAAAAGAGAACTTTTTTACCCTCTTTTGAGGATTTTTAATTCTTATATCTGTAATGACCTATTATCTTAAACTGAAAGAGGCAATCTTCAAGAACCTGTCCGGCTCCTATATTGTGTACGACTTGGTATCGGTTTGAAACGGAAGACTTTTTATTAACCACTATTCCTATATGTGTCATGCCGTTGTCAAGCTCCCAGCAAACAATGTCACCGGGTTGGTAGTCCTCCGGTTTGTTTGTAACTGGAAGCGTGGCGCCCTTTCTTGAAAAGAAAGTCATAAGGTTTGGTACTCTTCTGTGGTCTATATTGGTATCTGTTCGGGATAGTCCCCAAATCTTGGGGTAGAGTGAGAAGTTGGCTTTCATATCCTCATGCACCTCTTTCTGAAGGTCTATGCCGAGTTTTCTGTATGCTCTGATAACGACATCTGTACAAACACCCTTGTCGCTTGCGATGTCGCCGTTAGGATAAGGGATTGAATAATAGCTTGGGTCATATTGTACATTTTGTTTTGTCAAATCTAGGGCGGCAGAAACAAGTTGCGAGTAGAAATCATTTTGGGCACTACATATTTGTACTAAAATGAGAAGTAATATGGTAAGTAAGAGTCTCATATATGTTAGTAGTTATTTTTAGGCTAGTTTTTTTGCATAACGTTATTTCAGTTTTTGCATTGTGTTGGATGCTCCCAAAATCGTCAAAAATATTTACATTATTTTTCACTCATTTTTCAATCAATTCACTATTGAAAATATTTAATAATCAGCAGTTTGTTGTTTGATAACAAATTAATCAGTAGTTTTGTAATTGTAGATAATTGTTGTACATATGTCAAAAATAATCTTTTCAAAGCTATTTTAAGTACTGTATAATGTTTAACTTAGCGAAAAAATTATTATTAAGTGAAAAAGATAATTGGCATTTTTCTATTTATATTCTCTGCATCCGTCGCTTTCGTGGATGCTCAGACGAATTTCAAATCATTGATGCAGACAGGTCAGAGTCTGTACTCTAACCAAAAATATCATAAAGCCCTTGCTTGTTTTCGTTCTGCAGATTCAATCACAAGGCATGACCTGACACCCTCTTATTGGATTGGGAAAACTTACTTAGAGATTAAAGGTCAGGAACTCAACGCAATACCATATTTCGAAAGAGCGCTAAAGATGCGTAATTTGCCTATTGAGGTTCATCGGCAGTTGGGAACGCTTTATCATCAAACTTTTGCTTTCGATAAGGCAATAAAACAGTTTTCTACATATTTGAACAAAGCGCCTTCTGATGATGGGTTTATAAAATATTGCGAAAGGATGATTGAAACCTCGGCTAACGCTAAAAAAATAGCCGGCAATAGAACAAATAAAAGTATAAAACTGCTGCCGCAAACTATTAATAAAGCCTACTCTGAATATTCTCCTCTTATCTCTGCGGATATGCAGACTATGATATTTACCCGCATTTCTTATCCTTATGATGTCAGTGATGTCAATAGTATGAGGAAAAGTTTTATGATATCACACAGTGATGGTGGCAATATGTGGAGTGAGCCAATTGAGCTTGAGCTACCCGATAACATGGATATAAACCAAGTAGATTTGGCAGGACTCTCTTTTGATGGATTTACGCTATACCTGTCAGTAGGAGATAAGACATCGTGCAATCTGCATTCATCGCAGATTAAGGATACGAAAATTGTAAATGTAGAAAAATTGTCTGATGTTATAAACAGTCGTTTTGGTGAATATGGCATTTCATATAGCCACGACGGGCAGTCTTGTATTTTCAGTAGCAGCCGTCCCGGTGGAGTGGGAGGTATAGACCTGTATAGCTCAGTATTTGGTTCAGACGGAACATGGTCAGATCCTATTAATCTTGGTCCAACCATCAATACGCCACATAATGAGGATATGCCGTTCTGGCATCCCGATGGGAAAAGATTGGTTTTTGCTTCAGAAGGTCATCAGTCAATAGGTGGATATGATTTGTACGCTACACAATTAAATGAAAACGGCTTTTGGACAACTCCTGTAAGTATTGATTTTGCAAACACTGTATATGACGACAAGTATTATAGAATTGACGCAAAAGGTCAAAAAGCATTTTTTGCGCAAGCGTTAAACTTTTATCCAAGCAGGTATAAAATATTTTCGACAGATTTGCAAGAAAATATTCCTCTAACAATGGTTAAAGGTTCGATAAAAGCAGGAACACCGCCAAAACCACATAAAGCAAAAATCAAAGTTTATGACAATGAGACAAAGGAGAGGGTAAAATATGCATATAGCCCCGATGAGTTTACGGGCAGATATTTGATGATATTTCCTCCCGGAAGAAACTACGATATTTATATTGAAGCCGATGGATTTTTACCTCAATTAGTTAGTGTTTTTATCCCCGAACAAAAATATTTTTACGAATTGTATCAAGAAGTATTTCTTGAGTCAATTGAAATTCAAAATCGGCGTATTGGTGAAAATTTGAAAGTTAGAAACACTTTTTATGATATTTATAAAACATACTTGGGTGATAGTTTAATTGTTGATGATAAAGATGATGAACTAAAAAACTACGATCATTTACTACAATTAATAGGAGATATAATATGTCAAACCGACAGCATCGGATTAGAGAATTTAGACAAAATGGTTTCAACAAAACATCAAAATCAATACTCTTCAGATAAAGATTATTCTGCGCTCTTTGATTTAATTGGAGAAGCCATTGAAAAAACCGATAGTTTGAGTTTAGCAATATTGGATCATAACACACTTTACGATGAAGTTGTAGTTTCGCCTACATACTACCGTGAAGGTGATCCTTCGAAATCACTCACAGAGCAAATTTACAAAAGTGATACGTTGTTAGTTGTATCGCCTATAAAAACCGATGAGCAGAGGATTAAAGTACCCAAAATAACAGATGATAGCGATGCAGAGCTAAAATTCCGTAAATCGAAAGAGTCAGATAGACATATCCTGTTTAAAGAGACTATCTATTTCGATGTTAATGATATAGCTATTGCATCAAAGTTTTATCCTATAATTAAGTCAATAGCTGATTTAATGAACAATAACAGTAAATTAGGGGTAGAACTGCACGGTTACGCCGATCCACAGGGAGCTGAATCATATAATCTGCATTTATCGGAAAGACGAGCAAAATCAGTTTTAAAACATATTTCTGGTTTAGGTGTTGATAGGTACAGGGCAATAATAATACCCCATGGTATTGATTATTCACCCTCTGAACTTAAAGAGAACAAAGATGTTTTTGGCTTAAAACGTCGTGTTGAGATTAATGTATTTGAGCTAACAAGTTATGAATAAACTGTTTAAAACAATATTCATTTTGTTTGTGCTGGTAGTTTTACTACCAACAAAGGAGGAACTTTATTCTCAACAATATACTGAATATGAGGTAAAAGCGGGGTATATTTATAATTTTGTTAAATTTGTTACGTGGCCAGAATCGTGTTTTTCGAGCAGCACATCGCCATTCGTAATAGGCGTTTATGGAATGGATATGTTTGGAGATATTATTAAACGTACTATAAGAAACAATACTGTAGGCAATAGAGCCTTTGTAGTCAAATATTACAATAAACCTTCTCAGATACAGCAGTGTCACATTTTGTTTGTTGGGGGGATACCTAAAAGTGAGATGATTGAATTGATAAGAGCCGTTAGAAACAAGCCAATATTAACAATTGGAGACCAGCTAGAAGGCTTTTGTCAAATTGGAGGCATAATAAATTTTGCTCCACAATATTCCCGAAACCGATTTGAAATAAACAACACAACGGCAAAAAACAATGAAATAATCATTAGTTCTAAACTGTTGTCTTTAGCTAAGATAGTTACTATCAATGAAGTGGAGTTTTAACAATATATCCATAAAAATAAAGGTTGTAGGAGTAATCATTATTATTACCTCAATAGCCTTGATCTTGGCAGGAGGTATATTTTTTGCCTATGACCGAAAACAATTTGAGCAGAAAACATTAAATAATTTGCAAATGATGGCAGGTATCATTGGAAGTAATAGTACTGCCGCACTTATGTTTAAAGATGTTGCTGCTGCACATGAAATACTCTATTCATTAGCTGCAAATCCAAATATTAGGAGTGCAAGTATATGTTTGGCTTCTGGTGACACTTTAGCTAAATATACCGACAATATTACAAATTATGAAAGACCTCTGTTTTTGTCAGAGCAAGACAGTTCTGTATTGCTTAAAACGGGCTTCTACGTTTGGCGGAATGTATATTTAGGAGACGAAAAAATTGGCAAAGTCACTATTTTCGCAGACCTTGAAGAGTATGACGAACGTAAGTCGAGTTTTATTAATGTAATCGCTATTATCTTGCTTACAGCGTTGGCAATAGCATTTTTATTAGCTATTAAACTTCAAGAGATTATTACAATGCCCGTCATGAAGCTCGCAAAAGTTATGGAAGATGTATCCGAAAAGCGCGATTTCTCTATTAGGGCACAAGATGATAGAAATGATGAAATAGGTTACCTCAACAAAGGTTTCAATACAATGTTATCGCAAATAGAAGAGCAGAACGTTGCCCTACTATATGCAAAAGAACAAGCAGAGCGTTCGGTCAAGGCAAAAGAACGTTTCCTTGCAAACATGAGTCATGAAATACGAACACCTATGAACGGAATACTCGGCATGGGAAGCTTGTTGTCAGACACTCAGTTGTCGCAGGTTCAACGCGGATATCTCGACAACATTATGGTATCAGCAGAGTCACTACTTTTAATTATAAATGATATTTTAGATTTTTCAAAAATTGAAGCTGGCAAGCTCGAATTTGAAAAGAAACCGTTTGATTTATCGGCTGTTGTTGAACAGAATATTTCACAGCAAATTGTAAAAGCCAATGAGAAAAAATTACAGCTGAAATATAAAATACCCGATAAAATACCCACATTAATAGGCGACGAGCTTCGTTTATCGCAAATACTTACTAATCTGATAAGCAACGCAATAAAGTTTACAGAAAAAGGTTACATCAACCTTGTAATCAAGGTGATAGATAAAACAGAAGGCGCTATTTCCTTGCAATTTAGCGTTATCGATACGGGAATTGGAATAAACAAAGAGAAACTAGATGACATCTTTCAATCATTTAGCCAAGAATCGAGTAGCACAACAAGAAAGTATGGTGGAACAGGCTTGGGACTCACAATTTCAAAGCAATTAGTGGAGTTGCAGGGCGGACAAATGACAGTAAAAAGTCGTAAAGGTTTAGGCTCGGAATTTTCGTTTACTATAACATACGGAATAACATACATACCGGTAGAAAAAACAACAGATGTTGTTGAAACAGAGGAGGTGTTTACAAAAAATCCTATAAGAAGTAAAGTTAAAATTCTGTTAGCTGAAGATAATCGTATCAATAGGTTGCTGGCAGTTTCTATTTTGCAAAACAGTGGGTTTCAGGTTGAATATGCCGAATCGGGAGTCGAGGCGATTGAAAAGTTGGAGAACAATCATTATCACTTAGTTCTCATGGACTTGCACATGCCCGAAATGGACGGATATTCTACAACATGTCATATCAGAAACGAAATGAGCTCACCCGTAAATACTGTACCAATTATTGCAGTAACCGCAGCTGCAATTAAAGGTGAAAAGGAGAGATGTTTGAGCGAAGGAATGGACGACTACATTTCCAAACCATATAAACCTGATGAGTTGATATCGAAAATTGACTTTTTAATTGAGAAAAATTACCCAGACTTATTAAATTATAATCATCTCGATTTTGGCTATTTAAGAGAAGCGACGGGAAATGACAATAATTTAATATGCGATTTTATAGATACCTTTTTAGAGCAAATCCCCGAATATCACAAAAATCTTGAAAAAGCTATATCCACAGGAGATTGGAAAAATGTCTCATTAGTCTCTCACAGTTTAAAATCATCGTTTGCAATGATGGGAAACCACAATTTGAGATTGGTTATGAGACAAATTGAAATATTATCAAAAGAATCTCCAAATGAAGCCGAAATAAGATCTTTATTTAATATTTTTGTCGAATCAATTGATGATATGATTTCAGAGTTAAAATCGTATAAATCAAATATTTAGATAAGCACTCAAAGCAAATATTTTCATTTGAGTATTTGTAGTGAAATTTTCCCAAACTCGCAATTAACTATTTATTAAATCAATGAAAAACAAAATTATCCTTTTTCTAGGCATTATATTTACTTTAATTATTGTTTCGTGTCAACCATCAAAAACATTCTTAGTTGTTAGTTATAATGTTGAAAATCTGTTCGATACAATTCAAAGTTCTGGATTAGACGTGGATTTTACTCCGCAAGGAAAAAAACAGTACGATACCGAAAAATACAACAATAAGCTACTAAATCTATCAAAAGTAATAGCTTCGATAGATTCAAAACAATTGCCCGATATCGTAGGATTGATAGAAGTCGAAAACAGGGCAGTTGTTGAAGATTTAGCCAATCAAGAGCTTTTAATTAAAAACAAATATAGAGTTTCGCACTTCGATGGTCCTGATCCTCGTGGAATTGATGTTGCCATGTTGTACAGCAATAGATTTAAACTCTTGGAGGAGAGACCTTTACCTGTATATACTGATACGCTAAAGAGGTATAGAACACGTGATATTTTGTATGTAAAAGGAATTTTGGCAAAAGATACTCTGCATGTATTTGTTAGTCATTGGAAAAGTCGCTTGGGCGGCGCGAAAAAAACAGAACGCACAAGAATTATTGCGGCTGAAACTTTGCGTTATTATGTAGATTCGCTGTTGGTAAGAAATTCAAAGTCACAACTTATTATTATGGGAGATTTCAATGACACTCCAGGCGATACGGCTGTTTATCACGTATTAGGAGCTAAAACACTTAATACTGATGCCGAATTAATAAACATAATGTATCCGTTGTATGAAGAAAACAAAGGAACTTATTCTTATGGAGGCGAATTTAGCATGCTTGATAATATTGTGATATCTCAGTCATTAGTAAATAAAAAGAGAGGATTGCGAACTGACGGAAAAGGCTTTATTTTCTCGCCCGAATGGATTTGCTACGAAACCAAAAAGGGAGAACTTGCCCCTTCAAGAACATATAGCGGAGAAAAATATTACAACGGCTACAGCGACCACTTTCCGATATATTTTTATTTAAAGAAATAAAATTAATAAGTCGGAAGACAGAAGACCGAAGTCGGAAGTGTGAAGTCGGAAGTAGAAAGTTGGAAGCCGGCGATGCGTTAAGCAGAGCGTTATACCGAACATAGTCGAAGCTTGTCGAAGTGTATAGAAGTGAAGTGTAAATGTGTGTGAAGAAAACAAGATATTACGTTTTTTTATATTATATTGCTAAACAGCTAATAGTCAACAGTTAACAGCTAAAAGCCAAAAGTTTTCAACCAATTGTTAATTGTTCATTGCACATTGCTAATTGATTTAAGTTTATGAAATTCAAGGTTGTATCTGAATATAGTCCTGCAGGTGACCAACCCGAAGCCATCCGCCAATTATCACAAAATATAATTGATGGAAACAGGTTTCAAACGTTGCTTGGTGTTACAGGTTCGGGGAAAACGTTTACGATAGCGAATGTTATTGAGCAGGTTCAACTTCCAACTTTGGTGCTTAGTCACAACAAGACTTTAGCCGCACAGCTTTACGCCGAGTTTAAAGATTTTTTCCCAGATAATCAAGTCGAATACTTTGTCTCTTATTACGATTATTATCAACCGGAAGCCTATCTGCCTGTTAGCGACACATATATAGAAAAGGATCTAAGCATAAATGACGAGATAGAGAAATTAAGACTTAGGGCAACATCAGCTCTGTTGAGTGGACGCAACGATGTTGTTGTAGTTAGCTCTGTATCATGTCTTTATGGTATTGGTAATCCCGATGATTTTTACGATAACACTATAACCATAAAAAAAGGTCAAACCATTGCACAAAACCTGTTTTTGCGAAAATTGGTTGAGTCGCTATACAGCCGTGATGAAAATATATTCGCTCGTGGCAAGTTCCGTGTTCGTGGCGATACGGTTGAAATATGGGTTGCGTATGGAGAATTTGCGATAAGGGTTTCATTTTGGGGAGATGAGATTGACGAGATAGCAACCTTTAACCCAATTGATGGAACCACAATCGAAAAACGCTCTGAACTGACAATATTCCCCGCAAATATTTTTGTAACTACCAAAGATAGAATTGACAGAGCTATTAGGCTAATTGAAAAGGATTTGGATATACGAGTTGAATATTTTAAGAGTCAGTCAAAGCATCTTGAAGCAAAAAGACTTCAAGATAGAGTTACTTTTGACTTAGAAATGATACGTGAACTCGGATACTGTTCAGGTATAGAGAATTACTCCCGGTATTTTGATGGAAGGAGTGAGGGTTCCAGACCTTTCTGTCTGTTAGACTATTTTCCAAAAAACTTTTTAACAGTTATTGACGAGTCGCATGTTACCTTGCCACAAATCAGAGCAATGTATGGTGGCGATAATAGTCGCAAAACAACATTGGTAGAATATGGGTTTCGACTGCCAGCCGCAATTGATAACAGACCTTTAAAGTTTGAGGAGTTCGAGTCGCTTACTAACAACGTAATATATGTTAGCGCCACGCCAGCCGATTATGAATTAGAAAGGTCGGAAGGGGTTGTAGTAGAGCAAGTTGTAAGGCCCACAGGCTTATTAGATCCTGTTATTGAAGTTAGACCGGCGCTAAATCAGGTTGACGATCTGTTAAAGGAGATTAGATATTGTGTTGATAAAAAAGAGAGAGTTTTAGTTACTACACTTACCAAAAGAATGGCTGAGGAGCTACATAAGTATCTTGAAAAGTTAGATGTTAATTCAAAATATATTCACTCAGAAGTTGAAACACTCGATCGTGTTGAGATTTTAATGCAACTTCGAGAAGGTATAATTGATGTTTTGGTAGGAGTAAACCTTCTGCGTGAAGGGCTTGATTTGCCCGAAGTGAGCTTAGTTGCAATTTTAGACGCTGATAAAGAGGGGTTTTTACGCTCAGAACGCTCTTTAACACAGACTGCAGGAAGGGCAGCAAGAAACCTAAACGGAAGGGTTATAATGTATGCCGACAAAATAACCAATTCAATGCAACTCACTATTGATGAGACCAATCGCCGAAGGTCAAAGCAGATAGAGTTCAATAAAAAGCACAATATCACTCCCAAACAGATTGTAAAAAAACAGTCGGAAGTATTAACAGAAATATTGCCAGCTAACAAGCCCAAAGTGTATAAACCACACGATGCCGAGTCAAAATCGGTTGCCGAGGAGGTTTTTAAATATATGTCGCAGAAAGACTTAGAGTCACTAATGAAGGCTGCCAAAAAAAATATGGAGCAAGCAGCAAAAGAGTTAGATTTTATGAATGCAGCACGTTATCGTGACGAAATGTTGAGTATTGAAAAGTTGATTGAGAAAAAAGCAATTAACAATGAGCAATGAGTAATGCTTGCACAGAGCGAAGCCGAAGTGAACAATGAGCAATTACGTCATCGGCTTTACCGCTTCGCTTGTCGAAGAATTACGAATTTCTCATTTAGTTTCATTATCTAACGTAACTCGGTACAAAATTCTAACAAAAAATCAAATACTGACATTTGTTTTCATTTGTTATGATTTTTATCATTGTATAAAAACGAATAGTTAAGCAAAATTGTAAAAAAAAATGAATAGTTATGTTTAAAATTGAGAAACACCCTATTTTGACAGTGCCATCAGGTGATACTGTCACGTTTAAATTTAACGGAGAAGATATTATCGGCGAACGAGGTTTAACAATTGCGGCAGCATTACATCAAGCAGGTTACCCTGTTCATAGTCACAGTTTAACCGATAGAAATAGGTCTCTTGAATGTGGTATTGGTAAGTGCGGCGCTTGTGAAATGCTTGTTGACGGAGATGTTAGGCGTATTTGTATAACCAAAGTAGATAACGTTAAAGAAGTTTCTGAAATCCCGAAAGATTATAATCCTAAGATTAAGGAGGTTGACTTAGATAAACAAACTAAAATATTTAAAACGACAGTAGCTATTATTGGAGCAGGTCCTGCCGGATTGGCAACACGAGAAATACTTAATAGTAATAATGTCGATAATATTGTTATCGATAATAATGACCGTATTGGAGGTCAATTTACAATGCAAACACACCAGTTTTTCTTTTTTGAAAGTGAGAAAAAATTTGGTGGCATGCGCGGTTTCGACATAGCAGAAACGTTGGCGGGAGACGATCGTTCGGGAATTATTTTAAATACAACTATTTGGGATATCCTTGAAGATAAACGCTTAGCTGCAAAAAATATAGTAACAGATGAAATATTTTACATAGATGCCGAGCATTTAGTAATTGCAACTGGAGCAGTACCGTTTATGCCGGCTTTTGAAAATGATGATCTTCCAGGTGTATATACAGCTGCAGTTGTGCAAAAAATGATGAATAATGAGTTTACTCTATTGGGTAAAAATATTTTAACCGTAGGAGCGGGAAATATTGGCTACCTAACGAGTTATCAGGCAATACAGGCAGGGGCTAAAGTTAAAGCTATCATCGAAGCAATGCCACACGAAGGGGGATTCCCTGTACAAGCTAACAGGGTTCGTCGCCTCGGTATTCCAATTTACACTTCACATGTTTTGCTAAAAGCTATTCCAAATGCTGATCATACAGGTGTTGTTGGTGCAGTAATAGCTGAAGCTAAAGATTTTAAGCCAGTTCCGGGAACAGAAAAGGTTATTGAAGGCATTGACTTGATAAATATTTGTACAGGACTGGTTCCAGACGACCAACTTTTAACTAAAGGAAAAGAGATTTTTGGACGACACGTTTATGGTGTTGGCGATTCTATAAGAATAGGCGAGGGGACAAGTGCAGTTTTGAGAGGCAAACAAGCTGCATTCGAGATACTCGAAGATTTAGGGACACGATATAATTATAACGATTTTTTAAGAATAAGCAAAGAGTATATTGATTCTCAACAACATCCAACAAGAATTATAGATAAACCTTATATGCCTTCTCCTGAACGAATGAAAAAACCATTCGTTATGATAGATTGTCTATACGGATTTGCTTGTAATCCCTGTGCATTTGCTTGTCCACATGGCGCTATTACAAAAACATCGTCGAGTACTGTGCCACAAATTGATTACAATAAGTGTATTGGCTGTATGATTTGTGTTACAATGTGTCCGGGTCTCGCTATTTTTGGATACAATATTGAAAGACAGCAACTCTTTTTGCCTGTTGAATATGAAGTTGTAGAAGGCGCTGAGGTGTTTATAGTAAACAATAATGGTGAAAAACTTGGCGAAGGTGTAGTTGAAAAGGTAATGGTTAAACCAAATAAAACAAATTTAGCTCGAGTAAAAGTTACTTCGGGATTGACAGGTCAGTTAACAGAGGCTCGTGGTTTTATTATAAAAGAGAATTACCCTAAACCAATAATTTTTTCTCCGTACAAAGATAGAGTTGAGTCGAAAAAGTATATATGTCATTGTGATGATGTTTCGTTAGATGAGATATTAGAGACCATTGGCAATCGTAAATTTATATCAATTGACGAGGTAAAACATACTACGCGTTTAGGCATGGGAGCTTGTCGAGGGAAACGATGTATAAAAAGATTAAAAACAACATTGGCAGGGAAAGGCATACAGATAGTTGGTGAAGCAACTCCACGTGGTCCAATGTCAAATCAACTCTCAATGGGAGAAATATATCCCAAAAACGTTAAAGAACAAATAATAGTCGATTTTAAAGGGAAGGCGCCGCGCAGAGTTAAAACACAGGTTTTAATAGCGGGTGGTGGAATGGCAGGAAGTTCTCTATTCCGCTATGCTGCCGAGGCAGGTATGAAGCCAGTACTAATAAATTACGGACGCGGCTCATCATGGAGAAATATTGCAGGTGGAAGACCAGCATTTAGCGTTCCAGAGCTTGCCGATATTGCAACGAACAATCTTATGATTTTTAAAGAGTTACAAAAAATAAGCAATATCAATTTTCAACAAACCAATTATATCTCTTTTGCACACGACCAAGCTACCTATGAAGCTTTAGATAAATCGCGAGAGTGGAGTAATGCGTATATGATAGCTCCATCGCAATTCCAAAAAGAGATAAGTGAATCATTTAATCCCAACGGAACTAAGTATTTAGGAGCATTAGTTACCAAAGATTGTTGGCAGGCTACACCGGGTCTTACAATCGACTTAATTCGTCAGTTAGGAATTAAAAGTGATGGGGAAATACTCGAAGATTGCAAGCTTATTAAAGTTGAAAAAACTGGTAATAAGTATATTTCATTAGTTAGAGATCACAATCAAGAGTATATTGAATATGAGTCAGAATTGTTTATCAATGCATTAGGTTATGAGGCTGATAAATTTGCACGACAATTAGGTTACGAAACGGGATTATATCCAGTTAAACACCAAGCGTTTATCACACGCAGATTGCCTATGTTGGGAATAAACGGAAAATCGTTGGACATGTTAATTGATCGTAGGAATTACAAAGGTTATACTGCAGTTTATGGTCAGCAACTTGCCGAAACAGGTCAGATAATTGGATGTGCGTCGCCTGCAAATGAACCAATGCACGCAAATAAACCACTGACTATCAACGATAAAGATTTCTTGAATATTGCATCTGAAGTCTTTTGTGATTGGATTCCACAGCTAACATCTGTAGGAATGCAAGCTATTTGGGCGGGTTACTATGTAGAGCCAAGAATGATTGTTGACCCAGCAAAAGGACTTATGGTAGGATTACGTGGGCAAGGGTTTATGCTTTCAATGTATTTAGCCAAAATGTATATTCAAGCCATTACCGGGCAAAAAACTCCTCAATATTTTCAAAAATTGTCACTCGAAGGAGAAGGAATAAAAGAAGATGTGTTTAAGTAAGTTAAAAGTTAAAAGTTAAAAGTTAAAAGTAAAAGTTAAAAGCGGGCGCTCGGTCGCTAAGCGGAGTATTTCGACTTCGCTCAATAACCATCGAAGTGTTGAAAGTTAAAAGGGTAGTGTCCTAAAAAATGCACAATTTTTAGGACAGTATCAGGACACTACCTAAACTTGACATTTTGCTTGATAAAGAAAGCAAGAAGTCAACGATGTTATGATATTTAACAAATAATTTTTAATATTTTCGGATACCTCTTTTCTATTTTCCCTTTTTTTGAACTGTAAGCAAAGTATATAGGAAGAATTATATTTAAAGTACACAGTCCTGAAAATATATAAAATAAAAGATAGTAAGAATTTACGTGCAAAATTTTAAGAAAAGCAAAGATCACTACCGATAAGAAATATAAAACTGTCCATATAATTTGAAAATTCAATAGATTTGCTCCTACCTCTTTAAGTCCAATTATCTTTTCCTTTTTCGTTTGCCAGAGAATCATAGGTATAATTATGTTTCCGAGTGGAATTACTATGAATGATATAACCGAAAGGTGAAAGTAAAAGAGATAACTGTAGTCAATTTGTTTGCCATAATCCAATATCTCTTCCGCACTTACATCAAGAACCTTACAAATTTGATTTAATGTATGCCCACGAGGTTCATTTTCGTTGTTTTCTATTCTTTGAATTGTTCTTAAGTTGACATTTGCTAATTCAGCTAATTCTTCTTGTGAAAGACCTTTTTTCTTTCTTAGTTCTTTAATCTTTTCTCCAATTTCGTTCATAAATAATTTGATTTTATTTTCATTCGCAAAATTATATATGAAACAATCTTCTTGATAACGGTTTATTTACGACATCTTTATGACATTATTGTCAATTTATTGATTTTATTCACTTTATAATGTTTTAAAAGCCTGAACCCTAAAAATTAAGCCTGTTTTCTTTTTTTCGATACTCTCCTAAAAAAGTGTTAGAAATTATCCTTATTATATTGTAAATTTAAACTTAAAAAATAATAATAAAACATTAAAACTGTGACAATTATATATTTTCTATTACCTAAATTTTCAGGGTTTGGAATTAATTGTTAATTGTTCACTCCGCAATTCGTAACTCATAATTCGTAACTCATAACTTGTAACTTGTAACTCGTAACTCGTAATTCGTAATTGTTCATTGCTCATTGTTATTCCTGCTTCTGCGTTCGATAGCTTCAAAGTTTACAAATATTCCTATTCTGAAAGTGTATCCCTCTTTATTAAATACAGAAGTTACTTTTAACCCAAGCGATGGTCTAATCCAGTAATCAACAGAACTATATACGAATGGACCGGGTTGCTTATATTTAGCTGCTGTCCACTCTCCAGCGCCCCTTCTATATTGTTTAGAGAGTCTGTAAGCGTATCCGACGCCAGCAGTAAACCATAAGTTGCCGTATATCAGATAACTGCCAGATATTCCAAACTCGGGTTGAAAACATCGCTCTTTGAACAGTTGTGTCTCATCTTTTGTTTTGTGGATAGCTACAGGTACAAGCATAAGGTTCAACCTTAATCTATCAGTATAATAGTTCTCATATTGAAACAATATATAAGGACTTGTAGCAAATTTTTGGCTTATAGTGTCATTTTTTAACAAAGATTGGTCAATTCCTACCTCTACATTGTATTCTATATAAGTTATTGATTTATTGTCACTGTTTTTATACTCTTGGGCTGATAATCCAATTGATATAAGCAGAAATATTATTAAGAAACCATTGACTTTTTCCATTGTGCTTTATATGAGTTTATCATTTTTTTGAACCACTTTTTATCGTGTCTAACATATTGATAACAAACCTCTTTTGGATTAGACTCTTTTTGATTTACCACATCACGTTTAGCAAGACTTCGTCCCATTTTATCCTGAGCTTTGTCGGTTAAGTCTGCAGGAACATCTTTTTCGTAAATAAAGTATAGTAAATTCAAAGCGTTCTCTGTTTTGCCGTGATCGGCGAGATATTCAACTGCTCCGAGCGTAAAAGGTGTATAGTCGTACTCTTTCACAAATTTGATTGTATTTACTGCCTTCAATGCGTAAGGCTGCAATAGGCTATCGGGATATGTTTGCTCAATATCAATGAGTTTTGCTGTTGCAGCTTCAAATTTGTGACCATTAATGAGTTCGACTAATTTTTCACAATCGCTCTGAAATTTTGCAGGTAAGTTGCAGTATTTAATTTTATTATCTATTTCGTCTGTTGTAAAGCCACATTTTGTGTTGGATTCAACAATATTTTTCGCCTTTTTTAAAGCCACAATAGCATATATATACTCCAAGTTTTTCAGATGAATATCGGCTGCATTGATTTGTATATCAATCTTAAATTTAATTTCGTTACAAATACTTTGTTCTAACAATCCTCTTATTTCAGCAATCCTTGCTGTTGTAGCTTGCTCTAATTCAATGTTATAGTTCTCTGCCAACTGTTCTGCTTTTTTTAGATATGTTGTTACATCTTCAAAATGTTTAGATATCAAACCCTTTTCAGCATCAACAATTGACTGATTTATACATAAGTTAACAGCCTCTTTGTACACTTTAGCTTCATTGTTAGCTGCATTAAATTTGTAAGTTTTACGAATATTAACTGCCGAGTCAGCCATTGTAAGAGCATTACAGCCTTTATAGGCATAAGCTTCGAGTCGCTCAATAATAGAGTGATAGTGGCGCTCTTTCAACTGTTTGATTAAATTTGTGTGTTTCTCAGAAATTGACAAATTTTGCTGTTGACAGTAGTCATAAGCTTTTTGTTGAAGACTATCAGAAGCAGTATAGTTTTGCGCCTCAAATAACGATATTGCATCATCAATCATAATGTTGTAAAGGTTTCCAAAAACATTGTTTAGCAGTACATTAGATTGCGGATTACAAGAAACTTCCGAATATGTTTCGCATAACTGTTTAGAAGCCATTAAAGCGTCTAACGTAACTGACGGATTTCCATCAATATTCTCTTCTCCCGTTTTTAATAGCGCTTGGTACGATTTGTTTAAATGCTCATA
The DNA here is from genome assembly GCA_035407925.1 of Salinivirgaceae bacterium. Classification (GTDB taxonomy): domain Bacteria; phylum Bacteroidota; class Bacteroidia; order Bacteroidales; family Salinivirgaceae; genus JAAYQU01. The sequence continues at coordinate 34,618 of DAOOBP010000004.1, read as the reverse complement.
CACTAACCCTTGGTTGTTAAAATGGTCTTTATATAGAATGTAAAACCTGTATAGTGAATCTGTTAATGTTAAAAAACCATCATATTTTTTATCTTTCAGCACGTTTTCATTCTTCATGATAAAATTTTCGAGAATTTTAGTGTAAATTGTATTTCTTTCATTATCAAGAGTATTCGTGCAACTTACATGTGAAATTGATGAACATATACTATAACATGAGTCAATTAGCAAAATTGCGTCAGAGAGATTGCCTTGTTGTCGCGTAAGCCTTGCATCTTCAACCAATTCGGTAATAATATTGTTAATTAACAGGCTCGATTCTTCTCTTGTTGGTGGTTCTAAATCTGTGTTTTTATCAACAAATCTTATAATTTCTATTACTTTATTTTGATTTCGTCGAGATAACTCTATCGAAGCCAACTTTACATAAGGCATTGATAATCTGGGTTCAACTTCAACAGCCTTATTAAAATTGTTGATAGCGTTTACTGTATCATTTTTTTGTAAGGCTGCAACCCCTAATCTGTAGTACTCTTGTCCAATATTGTCAGTCTGTTGAGTTAACTGTGATTTTTTCCCTTGTGCAAGATTTTGCAATTCGTTTAATCTTGGAATGAGCCTTAATGGGTCATGTTCATTGAGAAACAGAGTTTCGTCAAATCTCTTTTCCTTTATTCTTTCCACGGTAGCAAGAGATTTTTGCGAAACTTTCTGATACTGTTCATTATTTTCGATATTGTCTAAATCGATTTTTTTTAACTCCTCCTCAGCCAACTTAATTTGTATATCGGCTGTGTAATAATCACTTATAATTTGCTGACGAGCAACAATTCTATCTAACATTGCCTGTCCAAGCTCTATTTTAGGTATTTTATATTTTATATCCGTTACGACTTTCCCTACAGGTATATTGTACGTATAGCACAAACCGTTTTGCTTCATCTCAAATTGCAGCTCCTTTTTTTCAATTAATGATTGTCCTGAGTAAAACTCAATTTCAATAAAAGCTGTTACAGGCAACATTAAATCACGCAAGCTAAACTCTTGAAACACAACAGTATTGGCAACTTTGGCATTATTGTAAAATGTGGTAACAGAAGTTTGAGAAATTTGGCTCTTTAATGTTACATTGTACTTCAAGCAAGGTTTATCATTCTCTTTAGGTAAAGATTGTGACAAGTTTGCAAGAATTACGTTGTTCATTTGTGAACTCTCGTCAGGGTAACATAGCGTAACAACAATAGTTGTATCATTCACAGAATAAGAGAATTGCAGCATTAACAAGGATATCAGTACTGCCAACGATATTTTTTTCAATACTTGCATATTTTTAACCAGATAAATGTGTACATAAATATTTTGCGAACAAAGATAATTATTTTAAAGCTCTATTTTTAATCTATTGGCTTTTTGATCCATTATAAACAATATTTTTTTATCAATCAGCTACATTATGATGGTTTTTTGATTCATGCTAGTCTCTTAATTAGTTAATTGTTAAATATCATAACATCGTTGACACTCTAAGAGACGTTTAGTGTGTCACAACATCGTTGACAAAATGAGATAAATTTCTGTATTATAATATGCTGTGATGGCTCTTTATGCCTTAAAAAACCCACAAATGAAACCGCTTGCGGTTTCTCTATGTTTATTCGACAATACTTCTTCTCATCCTGTTTTTTCGAAAGAAAAAACTCAAAAAAAATATTTTTTTTTGTAAACGATGTTGTGATACGAAAATTGACATTAAGTGTCAACGATGTTATGAAACTTTTTTGTCAACGATGTTATGAAACTTATCAGTTAATAATTAGGAAATATTTGCAGATATATACACTGTTTTTAACCAGCAAAAAAAAATATTGCGCTAAATATTTGATAGTGCAATAAAATGTTTAATTTTGTGCCACGAAAAATAAAAAATAAAAATATGTCTAAGAAAAAAGAAAAAGCCGCTGGAATTGAAAATGTTGGAGAGGTATTAGGACGTACCGAACAATTTATAGAAGACAACCGAAAAATTATTATTTATGTAGTAATTGGCATTGCATTGGTTGTATTGGGATATTTCGGATACAGAAATTATGTTTATAAACCAAAAGTTGAGGAAGCTGCCGCAAACATGTTCCAAGCAGAGTATTATTTTGAGCAAGATTCAATGAGGCTCGCTCTTTATGGAGACGGAAATAATTTTGGATTTTTATATATTATTGATGAGTATGGCGGAACACCTGCAGCTAATTTAGCTAATTATTATGCAGGCATAGCTTTCTTGAATTTATCAGAGTACGATAACGCAATAAAACACCTTAAATCATTCTCTTCCAATGATATAATAGTTTCAGCAATTGCAAACGGAGCTATGGGTGATGCTTATGTCCAAAAGGGAGATATAGAAAAAGGTATTCAGTATTACCTTAAAGCGGCAAAAAATAAAAAAGACACCTTTAATGCTCCTGTATTCTTGATGAAAGCGGGCATTGCATACGAAGAGTTAGGTAAATATAAAGAGGCGCTCGATGTTTATAAAAACATCCAATCCAACTTCAGTGAAAGCCGAGAAGGCAGAACTATCGAGAAGTATATTGCGCGCGTTGAATTTTTGTTAAAAAAATAAAACATTAACACAGAACATATATAGATAATAAAGTATCATCTTTAGTGGTGATACTTTTTTGTTTAAAAATCAGACACATAATGGCAACAATATTAAAAAACCTATCAGATTACGATTTCTCTAAAGTTCCATCTACCAGCAAAATGCGATTTGGAATAGTCGTTTCAGAATGGAATGACAAAATAACCATGGCTATGTGTAAAGGAGCAGTTGAAACACTAATCAGTCACGGAGCATTAGAGGAAAATATTGAGATATCGTATGTGCCCGGAAGTTTTGAACTAAGTTTAGGTTCGCAACTTATGGCTAAAAAAGAAGATATAGATGCTGTTATAGCTTTAGGTTGCGTTATTCAAGGAGAGACACGACACTTTGATTTTATCTGTCAAGGAGTGACTTATGGTGTAACAGAGGTATCGTTGAAGTATAACAAACCTGTGATTTTTGGTGTAATAACATCAAATAATTTACAACAAGCGATTGACCGTTCAGGAGGAAAACACGGTAATAAAGGCGTTGAGGCAGCTGTTTCAGCAATTAAAATGGTTGCGTTAAATAAAAAACAGTTATAAAAAAAGAGTCGTTATTTAATTTATAGATCAGAATTTGTTTTGAAAATTACAAAAACACATGTATATTTATCGTTTGTTCTTAAACTTAGAAAAAAAAAAAATAAATTAACTTGTTGAAAACCAAATCCTATGAAGTATTCATTTTTATTTTTGCTATCACTACTATTTACGTTCAAGGCGATAGCGCAAATTGACAATGAAGCTGTGCAACCAGTAGATACAGCTTCGACACTAATTCTTGCAGGAAATCAAGATGCAGAGATTGCCTATAACAATGGTGTGCAGTTGCTAAACGAAAAGAAATACCACGAAGCTATAAAAGCTTTTGATGAGGCTTTGCGACACAATCCAAATTTTTATAGAGCTCGGCAAAATAAAGCTGTTGCCTACAGCTCTCTTGAGCAATACGATAGTGCAATTGAGGAGCTAAAGATTGTTGTCGCAGTAGAAAAAACCAACAATAGAGCATTATATGCTTTAGGGGCAGCATATTATCAAATAGATAAGCTGGGCGAAGCTTTAGAAAACTTAAGCAATGCCATTCAAAACGGTTATTCTGGATTTGAAGCCTTTTACCTTGCTGGACAAGCTGCTTTCCGTCAACAAGATTACGACGCAGCAATCGCTTCATTTACGTTAGCAATCAGAGCTAAACACGACAGTTGGGAAATATATAACGATAGGGGAAGCGCCTACAGAATGGCAGAAAAATACAATGAAGCTATTGAAGACTACAAGAAAGCAATATCTTTAAATACTTCATCACCAATCGTTTATAACAATTATGGAAGCGCCCTTAGAAAAAAAGGGGATCTCGATGCAGCTATATTAAACTATAGCATGGCAATACAAATAGATTTCCAGAACTATATAGCGTACAATAACAGAGGTAGTGCATATATCGACAAAAAGATGTTCGACAAAGCTGTTGAAGATTTTAATAAAGTAATTGAGTTAAAACCCGATTACGCTTACGGATACAACAATTTAGGCTCAGCATACGTGAAGTTAAAAGATTACGACAAGGCTCTCGAAGCTTTTGATAAGGCTATTAAAACGAAGCCTGATTATGCCGAAGCATACGCAAATTTAGGTGCAGTTAAAGAGATGAAGCACGATTTAGAAGGAGCTGTAGAGGCTTGGAAAAAAGCGGCAGACTTAGGTTATGTAGATGCTATTCAATATATTAACTATTATAAAAACTAAGGATTATGCGAAATAGATATATATTGCTTTTGATACTTATTTTCAATTTACCGCTACTTTTGTCGGCACAAGATATCCCGTTCGATAAATCATCATTCGGAAACGATAGAGAGAACCTGCGTATTGCATTAAGAGCTATGCGCGATGGAGATTCGTATTACATGCAAGGACAATACAACAAAGCGTTAGATAGCTATCAAAAAGCTCAAGTAATAAATCCCAATAACTCGGATTTAAACTATATGATTGGTTCTATATACTTACTTATAGAAAGATACAGTGCGTTACCATACATGAAAAAAGCGTATGAACTTAATCCTGGCGTTCAGCCCGACATTCTGTACCTGTTAGGTTTGTCTTATCAGTATAACGAACAGTTTGAAGAAGCCAAAGAGTATTATGCAAAATATCAGAAACAATTACTACCAGCTGATAAAGAAGATATGGACGCAGTTACTAAGAGAATTGAAGAGTGTAATAATGGAATAGAGTTATTGAAAGTGCCTGCTCGTGCATTTATCACCAACCTTAAAGAATTAAATAGTAAATATTCTGACCACTCGCCAGTAATTTCGACAGACGAATCGGTAATGCTATTTACTTCAACTCGAGAAGGCTCCGTAGGTGGCAAGCCAAACGCATACGATGATGAATATGATGAGGATATTTACATAAGTTACAAAACACATGGAAGATGGGGTGTACCGGTTAATGTCGGACCCCCTTTAAATACACGCTCTGAGGATGCAACAGTAGGGCTTTCTGCTGATGGACAAAGCTTATTGATATACAACGGTCAACGCGGTAGTGGAGATTTACAAATTAGTGTGCTTAAAGGCGATGAATGGAGTTGGCCCGAATGGCTAAGCAGTGAAATAAATAGTAAGTATCAAGAATCAAGCGCTTCATTTGCCAATAACGACAGAATGTTATACTTTATTAGTGAAAGACCGGGAGGAGTGGGAGGTAAGGATATATGGTCTTCTACGAAAGATTCAAGAGGCAAATGGTCTGAAGCTAAGAATTTAGGACCAGCAATAAACACCCCTTACGACGAAGAGAGTGTATTTATGCACCCAGACGGACGAACTCTCTATTTTAGTTCTAAGGGACATAACACTATGGGAGGTTTTGATATTTTTCGTTCAGTAAAACAGGACGATGGCACATGGACAAAACCAGAAAACTTAGGACCCCCAATTAATACTGCCGACGATGATTTATCATTCGTAATTAGCGCAACTGGTAGGAACGGGTATTTGTCGTCAAAACGTAAAGGAGGCATGGGAAAACACGACATCTATTTAGTTACATTCTTAGGTCCGGAAAAACCTATGGTTCTTAGTAACGAAGACCATCTGTTAGCGAGTTTAAATCAGACCATTACAGACAATGCAATGGAAAAGACCGTAGAACTCAAAACAATACGCCTTACCGTTGTTAAAGGTGTAGTTACCGATGCAATTAGCGATAATCCTATAGAAGCTGAAATTGAAGTTTTCGATAATGAAAAAGACGAAGTTGTATTCAGCAACAAATCAAACTCAAAAACAGGTCGTTTTTTAGTTTCACTCCCATCTGGAAAGAACTACGGTTTAGCTGTTAAAGCTGATGGGTATCTGTTCCATTCCGAGAACTTTAATATACCTAAGACTTCGTCATATCGAGAAATTGAGAAAGAGATAAAACTCAATAATATTAAGAAAGACGCAAAGATAGTTTTACGTAACGTATTCTTTGAAACAGGAAAAGCAAACTTAAGAATTGAGTCATACCCCGAGCTTAACCGATTAGCAAACGTTATGAAAGAGGTTCCCACTCTGAAAATTGAGATTAGTGGACACACAGACAACGTAGGAAGTGAAGCAGTAAACATGAAATTGTCGAAAGATAGAGCAAAATCAGTTGTCGATTATCTAATAAACACGCAAGAGATTGCCGCTGAGAGAATGACCTACGAGGGATACGGTTTTAGTCAGCCTATTGCCGACAATATTACCGAGGACGGAAGACAACAAAACAGACGCGTTGAGTTTAAAGTAATTAGCGAATAAGACAATTATTCAAACAAAAATAGCGCTGTTTTCAATGTAGTGAACAGCGCTATTTTTTTGTCATTAATTTTAAACCTTGAAAATGGTGGATGGTGAATAGTGACTGGTGGAAGGTGGTCGGTGACAGGTGACAGGTAAAATTCGTAATTCTTCGACAAGCGAAGCGGCAAAGCCGATGACGTAATTCGTAATTTCTAATTTTCTCTATAAATAAGTACGGTAGAATAAGCCTCAACACCATCTTCTGCACCCACAAATCCAAGTCCTTCTGCAGTTGTTGCTTTTATGCTTATGTTTTCAATATTGGTATTCATTGTTTGGGCAATCTTTTTTCGCATTGACTCGATAAATGGAGCAATTTTGGGTTTTTGCAAAGATATAGTACAGTCAATGTTTCCTATTTCATATCCTTTATTGCGAACAAGCTCACATGCTTTTTCTAAAAGAATACAGCTATCTATATTTTTATAACTGTTATCACTGTCGGGAAAATATTTTCCAATATCACCTAGTGCTGTGGACCCTAAAAGAGCATCGCATATAGCATGTACTAAAACATCTCCATCGCTATGAGCAACAGTTCCTTTATAATGCTCGATAGCAATACCGCCAAGAACCAGTGTCTCACCCTCGGTAAGCCGATGTATATCATATCCAAAGCCAACTCTAAAGTTTTGCATAAAATAAATATAGTATGTGTCTAATCGGCGCTGTTTATGCTAATATAATCCACGTCCCGAAAGGCATGGCAATTGATTGATATTCAGTTTGGTTAGTATATTTACAACTCTCTGTTTTCTTCTGACTTTCGATTTCTGACTTCTAATTTCTAATTTCTATTTGTTATTAATTTGTCATAGCTCCAATATCTAACACTAAGCTAAATCGGATAGTTTGCGCCAAAGGGTGGTGTGCAATTACAGGAATTAAATATGATAAATCTATTCCTAAAGCGTTAAATTTAAGTCCTGCTCCAGCAGTTATATATTTTCTATTTCCTTTTCTTTCATGCTCATGAAAGTATCCTACTCGGATCGCGAAAAGCTCACTATAAACATACTCAGCGCCAACGGAAATCATAATTTCTTGAATCTCTTCTCTGAAAACATTTCCATTTACACCGGGAGCATCACTGAATGATTTGAAAATTGCAACAGGAACAGAAATAGTATTACTGCCACTACCAAGGCTATCTGCATGTGTAGGAACCATAAGTTTATTAAGATCAGCAAAGAGTGACAATTTATTATAGTTATCTAATTCCATATTTAATCCTCCGCCAAGACGCATATTCATAGGTAAAAAGTATTTATTGTTCTCCGAGTAGGTTACTTTTGTACCAACGTTTGTAAAAGCTAATCCAGCGGTAACGACTGATGGAAAGTCTCCTAACTCTAATTTTGTATGATAATATGAGCCTAAGTCAACAGCAAATGCATGTGCTGGTTTTAATACTTCTGTTCCTGAACTGTATGAACCACCTGTTAGGTTGGAAAATATGTATCGTGCTGCTAATCCCATAGAAAACGAAGCGCCAAGTTTTCGAGAATATGCCGCATCAAAAGCGAACTCATTCGGTATAATTACAGTAACCTCATGTCCGGTATTATCGCGAAAAACAACTTGACCTAATGAAAAATATCTTAACGAGCCTCCAAAAACTTGGTTCTCGTCTAATCTATAATAACCAGTTAAATATGAAAGATGTATATCTTTAACAAGTTTTTTTAACCATGGTGTGTAACCTAATGCTATACCTGTTTTTCCATCAATATTTGCAAGTTTTCCAACATTCCAATTTACTGAATATATGTCAGGCGAGGTGGCGACGCCAACATCTCCCATACCCGATGAGCGAGAGTCTGGAGATATAGTTAAAAACGGAACAGCGTGACGTACAGGATTATAACGCATATTTTTTCCACCTGCATCAATACTATCAATTACTTCTTGGGAAAACAACTGATGACATAATAAAAATAACGTTAAAAATGATAGGTTTTTGATAGTCATAATTATATTAGTTAATACTTAGAAATTTACTTATAACGCTGAAAGAGCATATTTGTTGCAAAAGTAATAGTTTTGTTTATTTTAATATTACTAAACGTTCAAATTTTGAATCTGTTTTTCCGTCAGGTGTTTTTATTTTAACCATATAGACATAAACTCCACGTCCTATACGGTCGCCAAAATCGTCTAAGCCGTCCCATGTTAACGGATTTGTTTGATATAAATTGCCCTGCATTGTGGTTTGAAGTGTTTTTACCAATTTCCCTGAAACTGTAAATATTTGAATTGTGATTTCAAGTGGCACATGAGGTTGATTATGTTCAAATAAAAATTTCGTATGCGTTGTGAACGGGTTTGGATAATTCAAAACATGAGATAATGCTGCCTTTTCTGTATTAGCAACCACAAAATCGAGTTTAACTTCCGTGCTGTTATTAACAATATCCCAAGCGCAAACAGTGACTTGATTAGGTCCATTAGGTAAATCAAGTAATTGATATTGAAGCTTTCCTCTTTGATAACTACCAATATCTGATTCGAAATGGTTGTTCAATATTATTGTATTGTTCATATCATGCTTTAATGTAGCTGTGATTTCGTGTCCTATACCATTCCCTGTGGTATTGATACCATGTTCATCGAAAAAATGTGCTATTAAAAGTGGCGATTCATTTGTTGAGCTTCCCGAAACAAAATTAGTGTCATTCATGTAAACATCGATTTCTGGTCCCTTCGTATCATTTATAATATTGTTGCTCGAACCACCAATAATAAATGATCTAAAGGCGCCTTGAGCATCAATTGAACCATCTTGTGAATAATACTCTATTTTACCTCTACCAAAATCATAATCAATATCCAACGGTACAATAAACTCTACTTTAAATTTACCGTCAACAACTTTGGATTTGCCTTTGTATAAAATATTATCTTGGGTTGAAAACGAAAAAGGCTCTTGACCATCATTACCTAAGGTTTGTTTCTCTTTTAATTTATCGTAAACGGTTGTGTGTATTGTTCCGTTATAGTTTGGTATATGGTTTCCTAACGTGTCGGTGATAGAACCACTAATTATAACTTTTTGCAAAGCGCCTATTGTGTCCATAGCGACTTGAATACTTTTCCCATTTATAGAATCTGTAACAACCCTATATGGTGGTATAATTAATTTCATAGAGGGGTCTCCAAAAAGTGTAAATTTTCGTGAGTTAGGATCATTTAAAGGTTGAGCATTCTTTGAATCCATCATTATTTCTCCTAATGTAGAGTAGTTGCCATCTTCATTTCTCTCAAAAATTCTGTTATAAAAACTAACGCTTAATCTGTGATTGCTATTACCATAAACAACACGGGTTGTTGTAAACATTGATATTGCTCCACCGTTTGGGTTTAGCAAAATCATTTCGCCAATCGATTTTAATGCATGATTATCGTAACGAGATATTTCACACGATGCTGTCATAAAAAATGGCAAATAATTTATATTTCTCCAACTATTTACCATCGCTTTATCAATAGCAGCTTCGTGCGCAAATTGATTTGGACTGCCATGACCAGTATAATTAAAAAGTAATGTTCCTTTATGGATAATACTGTTTATTGCCTCACGTACAGCAGGATATCTTTGTCCGGTTGGAGAAGATGTTTGCTTGTAGGTATCCATAAAAATTAGGTTGTTGTGAAACCATGGATATTTGTTCATAATGATTGTGGCAAGTTGGTATGCTTGAACTTGAAGTTCTCTATCGCTTACGTTATCTGCATCATCTGCTAAAAAGGTTAATTCATTTTTCCATGCGTCTAAAGTTGGGTTTTTGCTATAGTTTATCATTTTATCTATGAGGGTTTGAGCCTCAAAACTAGTTTCAACAGGCAGCCGTCCAACCCCTATATCAAGATACCCGTTTAATTCGTCTCCTTCGTGTAGATCTGCCCCACCTTCATCGATGTCAAGCAAACCAAAAAAGTCGTCACTCTCGAAAGTTACCAATTTTCCTAACGATTCTACCCTTTGATAAGTTAAAATATGATTGTTTGTTTTTGCAGCCCATTTATTATCGTAGCTCCCGTCGCCTATTAGTAAAAGATATTTGAATGTTTTTGAAGCGCCGCCAGATTTTTGATAAAACATACGCGCCATATTTCTTATTGCCGACACATCTGGAATACCTGAACTAAATTCGTTATATATCTCGTTTGGTTCTAATACTAAAATATCTAAGTTGCTTTCTAATCTGCGAAAATCTGCAAGTTTTTCGGCTTCTTGCCTAAATAAAGGAGCTGTTACGATTACCATGTCGGGTGCAGGCTTCCCATGTATGTTTTGATTGGCTTGGACGCCCAGATCGGTAACAGGAAGTACCCCCGCATCATTAAAAGCAATGTAAAATTGATTTTTATCGTTATTGTGTTTCCAGTTGCTTGTAGATCCTTGCTTCTTCAGAACCATGTTTTTGGGATTTAGCGGATCTGTAACATTCCAGACAAAACTTACATTTCCTCCAATCTGAAACTGTTTAACAGTTCCTTCTGAAATATTTTTTGAGTCGGCAAAAAATAGTGAATTTGTAGAGGATAACGATAAATTTACTCTGGCTGTAACTCGTACAAAATCAATTGCACCACGCGCTGCTATACTTGTAGCATGAAACTTTGAGGATACTATAATAGGATTTTGAGTTACATTAAGACTTGTTGTTTGATACTTATCATACCATACTCCGCCGTATTCATTTGGGCTGTATCCTGGAAAATAACTTCTATGAATTTGTGTTTCACCTATTTTAAACTCAAAAGAGCAACGCTGTGGCTCGTCCTCAACCTGAAATCCTATAGATTGAGTTTGAATAATTGTGTTTTCTCCATTCACAAAATTACTGGGGATATTAAAAACAATATCTCTACTCTCTCCTGGAGTAAATAGTTCTCCATATTTGAGTCTTCCACTTGAAATTGGATTTTGAACATCATCATCCCATACAAGAGTTACATCAACACTGTTTGTTGTGTAGTGTTCTGTTTGTGAGTTATTGTTTTCGGAAATAATTCGTTTACCCGGACCAAGTTCAGTGGTCACAAAATAAGCGCCGTCATCACTATATAGATTCTTTATATGGGAATAACAGTTTGTAGGCTTATCGTACATGTACTTAATGTTGCCATGTCCGTAGAAAAGAATATAGTCGCCAGCATTAAAAACACCATCACCATGTGTCTCCATATAAATAGGATTTTCATATAAATCATCAGGATCGTCAGACTTATTTCGTTTTGAAAGCATTCTTGCTCCTGTGCCATAAACACGCACATCAGCGGGATTTGACATTCCCCAACTTTGTAACTCCTCATAAGTAATTTTGTACACACCACTTTGAGTCGTTTCTATCTTTCTCCAATTACCTGTAGCCAATACGGAATTTGATTTAAACACTCTGTGAGAAATAGATTTTTTTATTCCGCTATGTGAAATTGAAATATCCGCTTTATTCAAAAAGTAAATTTGACCATTTCTTTGCGAAACAAGGGAAACATCGACAACAACAACTGGCTTTTTGTTCAAATATCCGGTTTCATACTTAATTTCAAAATCAGATTTTAAAGATGAAACATCAAGCAGATCAAAATGAGTATCATATCGTGATGCTTCAACATTTATCAATTCGACTGATATAGATTCAAAATCGTCTGATAAATCAATAATCTCGACAATTTTGGGAACAGCGTCATAAACATCATCGTAAATACAGTTTAGAGCATAAGGTTTGCCTATTCCTATATCTTTCCATTCGATATTAAGTTGTTTTGTATCCTTTTGACTAAAAACAAGAACCACAATGTTGGTTAGTAATAAAGTCAGTGGTATTTTTAATAAATTTCGCATACAAATATTTTTGTTAACAAAATAATTACGCTGTTTTGTCGCAATTATTGTAATATTGGCTCTAATTAATCAAATAAATAAAGCGCAAAGCTATCAAAATCTTTTTTGTACAGGATTAAACAATGCAATAAAATTGCGAAACTAAAAGGTGAAAGGTTGTAAAAAGTCGGAGGAGCGCTATGTCACTGAGCGTAGTTGAAGCTGTGCACTGAGCGAAGCGTTGTACTGAGCGAAGTCGAAGTGTCGAAGCGTCTAAATACTTCGCTTAAAGACCTTACTTCGATGGTTATTGAGCCTGTGCTTCGACCAGCTCAGCAACCATCGAAATATAAACTCAACAGCCATCGAAATACAAGCTCAGTGATTGTGATACGTCGGCTGAGTTTATGTTTCGATATACTCAACAACCGTCGAAGCCAAAGTCATAGGCTACCTATAATGAAAGGTCGCTTCGATGGTTATTGAGCTTGTCGAAATACAAGCTCAGCGACCGAGTATGTCGCATTGTTCACGCAGGCTATGTTTTCAATGTACAGACGCAATGCATTGTGTCTATACACCCAAATCTCCCACATCATCACGCTCAACGCATCATTAATTGTTTTCTTTGTCATGTACTAAGGATTAATTTTTAATTGCTTTTAACTTTATTTGATAAAATAAAAACATTGATGTAAATTTGTTTCAGAATTATGAGAGCAATCTTTTATACCGATTGGACAGCTACTATAGTCCAAACTTCACTACCGTTCGTTTGAACTATGTATCTGTAGCATCGGTATTTACCATTGTAAAATTTTAAAAAGATTGAACTATTTTAAAATTACAATTGGTATTATAGTACGAACAAACAAGCGCCATCTCTGCAACTATTAAAACACTAAAAATGAGAATAAAATCGGTGTCGAAGAATCCGAAAAGAGCAATCATAGTACTACTCTTGTCCTTTGTATTTACAAATGTTAAATGTCAAGAGAGGTTTAATTTAATTTTTAGTGAACAATCTCATTTTTTAAATCCCGCATTAGCCTCGATATCAGAAGAAAACAGATACTCAATAGGATTGTCAAATCAAGGTTTAGGCTTTTTAAAACTCAGCAATCTATATGCTCAATCCAATTATTATAGTGAATATCTTGATGGAGGATTAGAAGGATATGTTATAAGCTACAGAGAAGGAGCAATGAGACACAACTTGGTATCATTTAATTTTTCAAGATTTTTTCGTATTAGTAGGAAATGGTCGTTAAGTGTTGGATGTGCACCTGATTTTCACAATTATACGATCAATAGTAACGACATAGTATTGGAATCACAAATATCAAATGACTATAATTCAGGTGTTTTTTTTCCAACTATTTGGACCACCAACCTTTCTTGTGGTATTGCTCTCTTTTGTGAAAAACATTCCTTAGGACTTTCTGTCCAAAATATTTTTAAACACCAACACTTTATAAATTCAAGAACTCATAATAATAATCCACTTCAGATTAAATTAACATTTTCGGCGGGTTCAATTTTCGATCTAAGACCATACAACAACCCAACTTCAAAATTATATTTGAGACCTCACTTTGTAACGATTTTTGATGGAGCAGAAGTAGCATTTTATTATGGGGCATTTTATGGCTCATTGAAGAATCAGTTCGGTATGTTTTTTGTATCAACCCCCAATTACATACTTTTGGGGGCAAGTCCAGCGTTTATGACAAGATATAAAAGTTTAAAAATAATATTATCGTTAAAAATTTTTCCAAACCTCATGTCGCCATATATGTTTGGAAATGAGGTTATTATGCAAGGATTGTGGCAAAAGTGATAAAAATAAAAAAAAAAATGTTTAAACTTTTTGGTTGTAAGTTACATTTCTATTAAAAAATACGTTATTTTTACACTTTCATACACTAACAGTAAGCATATTTGTGTATAAATTTTAAAATTTTAAAAATTAAAAGAATAATTGTAAGACGAACGTGCCAGTATAAACAGAGACATAATTTATAAAGCATGTGAGTTATAAGTGACCTTAAACTGAAAAAAATTATAAGCATATGAAAGTCAATTATTTGAAAATTTTAGTACTAATTTCTTTTGGTGTCGTACTTTTTAGTTGTTCAAAACAGAAGTCCTCTGTAACAGGTTGGACATACAATGACAGCGATAATGGAGGTTTTAAATATCGCGATGGATACATAGAACAAGAGACGGGTCCAGGATTAACTTTAATTGAGGGAGGTACTTTTGTGATGGGTCAAGTGTTAGACGATGTTATGAAAGATTGGAACAATATTCCAAAGAGAGTTTCCGTATCGTCGTTTTACATGGATGAGACAGAAATATCAAATGTTAATTATCGTGAATATATTTTCTGGCTTGAACGTGTATATGGGGTTGATTTTCCTGAGATAATCGCTAAAGCGCTACCAGATACATTGGTCTGGAGAGATAGGTTAGCTTACAATGAACCATTGGTAGAATATTATTTTAGACATCCATCTTATCAAGATTATCCTGTCGTAGGTGTAAATTGGTTGCAAGCAAATGATTTTTGTACATGGAGAACCGACAGAGTAAATGAAGAGATATTGGTAAGAAGTGGTCTTTGGGAAAGAAATCCTGAAGAGGAAAAAGTAACGGCTCAATTAGTGGGAAACCCTTTGAATCATATTATTTTCAACACTGACTCATATCTAATGGGACGCAAAATCGATAAATTTGCCGGTGAAGGAGGAATTGCAGGTGACGATATAGTTGGTGACGCAAGCGATGAAACAACCACAAGAGTGACTGTTGAAGACGGTTTACTATTACCAAAATACCGTCTTCCGACCGAAGCCGAGTGGGAATATGCAGCTTTAGCGCTTATAGGATATTCAACAGGAGAGAGTTATTTTGAACGTAGAATTTATCCATGGAACGGTGATTATGTAAGATATAACAAAGGCGCTGATCAAGGTCAAATGCGAGCTAATTTTGTACGAGGCTCAGGAGATTATATGGGTGTTGCAGGCGCCTTAAACGATAAAGGAGATATTACTGTTCCAGTGAGGTCTTACTGGCCCAATGACTTCGGACTATATTGTATGGCTGGTAATGTTAATGAATGGGTTATGGATGTTTATAGACCCTTATCATTCTCAGATTTTAATGAGTTTAGACCATTCAGAGGAAATGTATTTATGGAGCCAGAGATAAAAGTTGAAGATGGAAAAATAAAATATGTTACCAATGACACTACTGGGCATCTTAAAAAGAAACCTGTTAGTGAGGAAATGGCGTTAGATAGGAGAAACTACAGAAAGTCGGATAATATAAACTTCCTTGATGGTGATTATGAATCATCTATATATTATAAAGACCCAGATGCTCCTAAAGAGGCAGGCTCTATGAACGTTTATAGATACGCTCAGGGAAAATCACACAAAAAAGTTTGGGATCCTATATTAAATGACTCAGTATCACAGCCTAATCGCACTTTCTTCACAGATCCAACAGCAACAAGTTTAATAACCGACAGAGCAAGGGTTTACAAAGGTGGCTCATGGAAAGAT
The DNA here is from genome assembly GCA_035407925.1 of Salinivirgaceae bacterium. Taxonomy (GTDB): domain Bacteria; phylum Bacteroidota; class Bacteroidia; order Bacteroidales; family Salinivirgaceae; genus JAAYQU01. The sequence goes on along the minus strand of DAOOBP010000004.1, from coordinate 18,722 downwards.
CGTGCATATTGGCTAAGCCCAGCTACAAGGCGGTTTCTACAAGAAACAGATACACGCGACGACTTGGGATTCCGTTGTGCAATGATAAGATTAGGTTCGCCTGTATCGTACTAAAAACAATGAATAAATTGTAATAAAATAACACTCATGTAAGAGAGCCTGCTACTTGCAGGCTCTTTTGCTAAAACTTAAAAAATTATAAACATATGACAATCAAACACAATTTTCTATTATTTGCAACCGCAATACTATTTTTAATAACAGGATGCCAGAGCAAATCAAGTAAAAACATCGCAGATTATGTTGTTATTAATGAGGAAACTAATGAAATCTCTTTCGTGAACTCCACGACAGACCCTGTAGAGTTATCGTATAACTATAAAAAAGGCGAAGTTGTTGAAAACACTCTTAGCGTTGATATGCAAATTGAGGTGATGGGACAAAGCACGCCCATGACAATGATTATGGAGAGTAAATATGAAATAAATAATGTAGATAACGAGGGAAATGCAGAGGTAAACCTTTCTATTACCAGAATGTCTATTAATTCAGTTGCTCAAGGAGTTAATTTTGATTCTAATGAAAAAAACAGTGATATCATGCCTGAATTAGAACCAATGTTAAAACTTTTGAATAAAAAAGTAACCTCCACAATGACTCCTAAAGGGAAAATATTAAAAGTGGACTATAGTAGTTTAGAAGAACTAGGTGATGAGTTTGAAGCTGTTAGAGCTAGTATGGAGCAAAATGTACAGCAACTTAACCAATCAACATTAGTAGTATTACCTGAAGGTCAAGTTAATATAGGTCATAAATATGGAGGAGAGGCTGTTGAGCAAATTGTACAGGGCATGCCTATGAGAACAACAATTTCGTACACAATTAAAGATATCTCAGAAGATAAGACTATGGTAATAGTGGGAATGGAAGGAAATTTTGAATTTAACACCCCAAATCTTCCAGAAGGTATCTCAATGGAGATGAAAACGAGTGAAATATCAGGTTGGATACTTATTGACATCTCTCGTGGAATTTCATTACAGTCAAGCACGGCTTCATTAATTGAGCTCATGACAAGTCAAATGGGACAGTCGTTTGATATGATATTAAAGACTAACGCAAAAATGAATTTAAAATAAGTTCGTGCGTCTGTTCTTAGAAAAAACAATAGATAAAGCAACCATGTTTTAAAGTAAACTTAGCATCGTTGCTTTATCTGTTTTTTATATATTTATGTTATATGAACAGTTTAAAATTCGGAATATTAGGCTCAGGGAGTTGGGCTACTGCAATAGTTAAAGTTCTGCAGCATAATAACATAGCGGTCAATTGGTACGTGCGAAACTCTGAGACCATTGAGCATATTAAGACATACGGAAATAATCCAAAATATTTAACATCGGCTGAACTCAATAACGATTTATTAAATATGTCCGATGATATTGATGAGGTTGTAGAAAATTCCCAAATTTTAATTTTAGTTATACCATCTGCATTCCTTCGTGAATCTTTAGAACAAATTTCTATTGATATACAAAATAAATATTTTGTTTCCGCTATCAAAGGTCTGATACCAAGAGAAAACTTGCTTGTTTCAGATTATCTAAACAAATACTTTAATGTTTCATTACAACATGTAGCTGCCATTGTAGGTCCGTGTCACGCTGAAGAAGTGGCACAAGAGAGGCTTTCGTATCTGACAATTGCAGGAAATAATCAAGAGTTAACTCAGCATATTTCAGTTTCATTACACAGTAGGTTTATCGAAACAATAATAAGCTCTGATTTGGAAGGAGCAGAGTATGCTGCTGTTATGAAAAATATTTATGCGGTTGCCTCTGGAATTAGCCATGGATTAAGATTTGGTGATAATTATCAAGCCGTATTAGTTTCAAATGCAGCACAAGAGATGGAACGCTTTCTATTAGCAATCAAGCCCGATGCGTCAAGGGATATTAAATCTTCAGCATATCTTGGAGATTTATTGGTAACTGTCTATTCTCAATTCAGTAGAAATCGTACATTCGGTAATTTAATTGGAAAAGGAAATACAGTAAGAGCAGCTCAAGCAGAAATGCTTATGATTGCCGAAGGATACTATGCTGCACAATCAATTCATGAGATTAATAAAAGCATAAAAGCTTCAATACCAATAGCAGAAACAACATATAATATCTTATATCAAAGAGAAGATCCTCAAAGGGCTTTTAACAGACTTAATAAACTTTTACGCTAATAAAACAAAAAAGTAGGTTAAGTATTTAATACACAGTCAAACTCAGTGCATATTGGATTTTGGATTTCGGACTTGGGAACACAGAACACACGGATTAAACTGATTTACACAGATTTTTGACTTCTGTCTTCCGACTTCCAACTTTTTTTAATTTTTACTTTTAACTGCTACAATTTGCAAGCAATTGTTAATTTTGCATAAAATGTAAATCAATCTTAAATGGATAAATTAGCAATTGTAGGATATGGCAAAATGGGTAAAATAATTGAAAAATATGCCAAGGATTTCAATTTTCAAGTATGTGCCATTATTGACCCCATTTTTAATAGTAAAATTACGCAAAGTGAATTAAACGGTGCAAAAGTTGCTGTAGAATTTACTACTCCTGAAGCATCAATAGAAAACTATAAAAAACTTTTGGATTGCAAAGTAAATGTAATAACAGGAACAACAGGCTGGCACGATAGCATCGACGAAGTTAGAGCGTTGGTAGAGAAATCAAAGCAAGGCTTCTTTTATGCTTCAAATTTCAGTATCGGAATGAATATTATGTTTGAACTAAACAGACATCTGGCAAAAATAATTAGCAATATCGATGGATATTCACTTTCGATAAGTGAGACGCATCATACAAAAAAACTTGATAAGCCCAGTGGTACAGCAGTTTCGCTCGCAATGGATATTGTTGAAAATCAAAGCAAATACAAAAGTTGGAAGCTCACAAATGAAAATTTATCTAAAACCGATATACCAATAACATCAATACGAGAAGGTGAAGTAGTTGGATTACATTCCGTTGAGTACAAGTCTTTAGTTGACAGATTATCAATCGAACATGAAGCATTTGCGCGTGACGGCTTTGCTATTGGAGCTCTAACAGCATGTCGCTATATGATTGGAAAACAAGGTATTCATACAATGAAAAATCTATTAAAACTCTAACAATTCTATCTAAGACTTTTTATTAACTTTGTGCATTCAATAATTGAAAAATAAACGTATGAAGCTAAACATAAAAAAAATCTTGTCTAATAGGTGGTTTAAATTTGCAATAGTTGCCACTATCTATTTGTTATTCGTAATATGGCTCGATAACTACTATTGGCTAGCTCTATTGATAGTTATTTTTGATATCTACATCACCAAAAAAGTACACTGGGCATTTTGGAAAAAGAGAGGTGTGAAAAAACAAACTAAAGTAATAGAATGGGTTGATGCACTTATATTTGCAGTAATTGCTGCATCATTGATTAGAACATTCTTAATTGAAGCATATACAATTCCAACAAGTTCAATGGAAAAATCACTGTTAGTTGGAGACTACCTTTTTGTTAGCAAGTATCATTACGGACCACGTAAGCCCATGACCCCAATCTCATTCCCATTTGCGCACCATACATTACCATTAACAAGCAAAACTAAATCATATTTAGAATGGGTTAAATGGGATTACGAAAGAATGGCTGGACTGCAAAAAATAAAGCGATTTGACCCAGTAGTATTTAATTTTCCTGAAGGAGATACGGTTGTTGTCGAACATCAGAATCAAAGCTATTACCAAATTGTCAGATCTGAAGGATATGATATGTTAATGGGAGATTTACAACGAGGTTATAATCATTCCATTGAATTTTACGAGAATAAAGCCAGACAACTATTAAATGAGAAATATACAATTCATGTTCGTCCAACCGACAAACGAGAAAACTATATCAAACGTTGTGTTGGTGTTCCCGGAGATACTATTCTTATTGAAGACGGGATTCTGAAAGTTAACGGGGAAATACAACCCGATATTGAAGATATTCAATATAAATACATTATATACACAAAAGGACAGCAAATAAACCCAAAGTTACTTAGCTCCTTAGAAATAAGCAACGAAGACATTAATATGTCGAATATTGCTCCAGATAAAATGATTCTGCCATTGACAGAGGAGAACGTAAAAAAAATATCAAACATGGCTATAGTTGATTCTGTGGTGCGTATAATCAATAAAAATGACGGTTCACACTACATTTTTCCACACGACAAACGCTTTCCATGGAATGAAGATAATTTTGGACCTATAGTAATACCCTCAAAGGGTGCAACTATAAAGCTGACAACCGAAAATCTTCCTCTCTACAAACGACTTATAACATTGTACGAAGGACACACTCTTGAAATTAACGGAGACAACATTGTTATTGATGGACAAGTAACCGACAGCTATACTTTTGCAATGGACTACTACTGGATGATGGGCGATAGCAGACACAACTCGCAAGATAGTCGCTTTTGGGGATTTGTTCCCGAAGACCATATAGTTGGTAAAGCAATATTTTTATGGTTTTCAACAGATAAAGATAAATCATTTTTTAGCAAAATTCGCTGGAACAGAATATTTAAACTTATTAATTAAACAGAAATGAGTAAAAAAACATTAAAAAGAGTGTTAATATTTTGTGGAATACCTCTTCTGATTATCTATTTATTTTTTCAGTTCTTCTTTACATTTTATAAAATGCCGGATCAAACCATGGAGGATACAATCAAAAAGGGGGAATATGTTTTTATTAATAAACTCGCTTTTGGATCCATATTTATGGGTATTAAGCTTCCAGGAGTATCGACAATACAAAATGGAGATATTGTATATATGATTGATCCCTCAGATGTTGACAACCCTATTTATGCGAAAAGAAGAATTATTGGCAGAGTTGTTGCGATTCCAAAAGATTACTTTTCGTTAAATACAAGAAGAGTTGTTGTTAACGGAAAAATTGTAGAAGATTTACCAACAATAAAACATGGATATAGAGTTGTTGCTAAAGATGGTGTAACGCTTGACTCAACTTTTTTCAATAAATACGAACTGTCTGAATATATTAGAGAAGGGCAAAAGACTGATATGAATATCAAATATAAAAAAATGTATGGCTTCATTGACGACAACCCTCTTGAAATATGGGAAATTCCCATGACTAAAGCTAAAGCTCAGGAAGTTGATAAAGACACGTTGATAAGTTATACCCGTAAGATAAAATCGAGAGTTCCGGGTAGATATTTAAAAATATGGCCCTATTGTAACTATTGGTTCTGGAATCGTTGGAATACAGAGCCTTCCTTTGAAGTTCCAGGTAAAGGAGTCTCAGTACCAATAAATTACAGAACTATTAGAGGATATGAAGAGATAGTGTCAAAATATGAAGGAAATAAGATTGATGCAACAAAAGATTTTGATATCTTTATTAATGGTAAAATGGTCAATTCATACACAGTTAGAAACAATTATTATATAATTTTGAGTGACAATCGAGATCGTTTTTACGATACCAGAACATGGGGCTTAGTTCCTGAAAATTATATAATTGGAAAGGTTATTGGAAAAAAGTAAAACAGAATAATAATTAATTTTAATACAATATTATCATGAAAAGAGACACAAAAATTTTCGAAATTATTCAAAAAGAGTACCAACGTCAAAAAAACGGTATCGAGTTAATTGCTTCTGAGAATTTTGTAAGTGATCAAGTAATGGAAGCTATGGGATCGTGCTTGACTAACAAATATGCAGAAGGTTATCCGGGAAGACGTTACTATGGTGGTTGTCAGCATGTTGACGAATCAGAACAATTGGCAATTGACCGTCTAAAAGAGCTTTATGGAGCTGAATATGCAAACGTTCAGCCTCACTCGGGCGCACAAGCGAACATGGCAGTTTTTGTAACTGTTTTGAACCCAGGTGATACTTTCATGGGATTAGACTTGTCGCACGGGGGACACCTCTCGCACGGTTCACCTGTAAACTTCTCGGGAATTATGTACAGAGCCATTTCGTACGGTGTTAAAGAATCTGATGGAAGAGTTGATTATGATGGCATGGAAAAACTTGCTCTCAAAGAAAAACCAAAAATGATTGTAGGAGGAGCGTCAGCTTATTCACGCGAATGGGATTACAAACGCATGCGAGAAATAGCTGACAAAATTGGCGCTATTTTCATGGTTGACATGGCACACCCAGCTGGTTTGATTGCAGCAGGTTTGCTGGAAAACCCTGTTAAATATGCACACATTGTTACCTCTACAACTCACAAGACATTACGTGGACCACGTGGTGGTATTATTCTGATGGGCAAAGATTTTGAAAATCCGTTTGGTAAAAAAACAGCAAAAGGCGAAATCAGAATGATGTCTTCATTACTCGACTCGGCTGTATTTCCAGGCATACAAGGAGGTCCGCTTGAGCACGTAATCGCAGCAAAAGCCGTTGCTTTTGGCGAAGCTTTGCAACCTGAGTATAAACAATATCAATTACAAGTTAAAAAGAACGCGACAATAATGGCTGAAGCGTTTATTAAACGAGGCTATAAAGTTATTAGCGGTGGAACAGATAACCACAGTATGCTGATAGATTTGAGAACAAAATTCCCCGATATTACTGGAAGAAAAGTAGAAAGTATATTGGAAGAAGCCGATATTACAATAAACAAAAACATGGTTCCGTTTGACAGTCGTTCACCTTTTCAAACAAGCGGTTTCAGAGTTGGAACATCTGCTGTTACCACGCGAGGATTGAAAGAAGCCGATATGGAAACTATTGTTGGATTCATCGACCGTGTTATTTCAAATATCGACAATAAAAACGAAATAGAGAAAGTACGCCAAGAAGTTCATAAAATGATGAGCGATAGACCAATTTTCGCATGGTAAAAAATCTATCTAAGCATATTTAGATATTAATAAAATAAAGCCAACACTCTTATTATAAGGTGGTTGGCTTTGTTTTTTGTCAGTAAATGTCCAATCGGTATTAATTGCTCACTTTGATGGTTACTGAGCGTAGTCGAAATACTCCGCTCAGTGCATCGCCTTTTACATACTTCGACTACGCTCAGTACAACGCTTCGGCTTCGCTCAATGCACCGCATTGTTAATTGCTTTCAGCTACTTCGTCGGAATATCACCAATAAGGGCGTATCGTAATCGGTTTGATTCGCGTATCATTACAAATGCTTCAATAGCTTTAAAATGCTTTAGTTCTGGGTTGTATATATACGATTTTAGGCTGTGTTCTTTGAAATTTACCTTTATGTCGGGAAAAGGCACAGTGTGAAACAATGAGATAACCCCTTCATTTTCAGATGTACACGCTTTTATATTAGTAGCGCGCCAATCTATTGTTTTGTCGTTATAGTTTAAATCTGTAACCAACATTACATTATCCCATAGAGAGTCAACGGTAAGTCTGAAAACAATATCAATTTCAGACCAACTATTTAGATTTAATGTGTCAAGTTTAATATTTACAATATTAAGAAACTCATCATTGCCTTCATAATCGTATGATTTATAGGCAATTGTGTCCCATTCGACAATTTTATTATCACCAGATAATGAGAAATAATGAAACTCACCCCTGTCATATTTATTTGCTATAATGTGAGCTGGATAATATGATTTTATCATAGCCAAGGCAGCTGGGAAGGTGCTGTTTTGCATATAACCAACCGAATTAAAATTACCGTTTTTTAAATTATCGTTTAGTTCCGCAAGATTGTAGGGTGTAATGTAAAGCATTTTATCAGAACATGTATCAACTCTTAAATCATTAGGAATATATGGATGATTTGATACAAACAAAATCCTTTCGTTCTCTGATTTCTGATACAGTTCACATTGACAATCCTTAGATTTTTGAAATAATCCATTTGTAACTAGATCGTAGTATTGGCGGTTGTGTATCAGGCTTATTGAACCAAGGAATAGAGTTGCAATAATTATTGTTAATTGAACTTTTAAGTTTTTTATTAGATTGATACCCATGCTAATAAAAATAACTAAAAGAGCTGTAACGAATAATAATGCACTATGTTGCATAACAGATGATACTTTCCGAGAATAAACAAATGTTGTTATGTAAACAATTAACCAAATTAATAGTAAAAAATAGTTTTTTAATTGTGGTTTCTCTTTACATAAAACAATAGTCGTAGTGACAATCATAAAGAAAAACACGATCATGTAGAGCCATGAATAATGAAATAAAAATCCTATATATTCGAAAATAAAAGAGTAGTCAGGAACAGGTAGCCAGTCTCCTACACCTTTCATTGAAAGTTGTTTAAAAAATATTGGAATATGTGGCGTATATAAAAGTAATGCTAAAACGCCAGATGCTAAATACTTGACTCTCTGTTTTCGATATACAAGGAAAAAACCCAAGAGGAAAATAATAAACGAAGTAAAAGCAGATAACTGATGCGTATATGCTGATAAAGCCAATGATATAGAGTATATTATTAACCATCGTATTTTGATATCACTGTTTTTTGTTAAATTGACGAGACAATAAACTGACAAAAGAACAAAGAAAAGTCCGGGAGAGTAGGGTCTTGCAACAAGTGAATAAAAAATAAAATATTGACTTACAGCTGCACACGCCCCAGCAAAGAGACCTGCTTGATATGAAAAAAGACGTTTGCCGATTATCATAATTAATGCAATACTCAATAAACCCAATATGGTAAAAGGTAATCGTACTATATGTGGAGATTTACCGAAAACTTTGGTGTAATAATACAAAAACACCTGAACCCCAGCGGGATGCCCCTCAACTAACACTCCATTTTCTATTAACTCGCTAAAAGTTTCAAAATTTGTTCTGTGAATTGCGCTATATTCGTCGTGGGTATATGGTATATTTGTGTAATTATAAAATCGAAATAGAGCGGCAATAACTATGATAATCCAGAAATAAATTCGAAAAGTATTATTCTTCATGGTAAGATATGTTGAAAAGTATTTTGAATATAATAACGCAAAGTTGAAAATTGTTTTTTAAACTAGCAATTAATAGTTACCAAATTAAATTTAAAGGCAGTGTCAATAGTTGATACCGATTGGACACACACTATAGTCCGAACTTCAATATCGCTCTTTTGGACTATATATCTGTATCATCGGTATTTACCCTTAACCCCGTCCGTGCGGAGTCTGGGGTAAACATTTGTAAAATTAAAAAAAGATTGGACTGTTTTTAAATTACAATTGGTATTATTTGATTTTCACAGAGATAAGGCGAACAAAAAGGGTTCAACCCTAAAAAGCTGAACCCCTTATATTTATAATTAAAAGCCTATGTCAAAACAATTTTTAAGTTATTGAAATACAACGTCTTCTGGAACAACAAAGGCGTTTTCAGGAATAGTTGCATTTTCTTCAAATTTTACAGCTTCAATAACTATATCCATTCCACCAATCTCTAAATCAGATTTTAGTATTACTCCTTTATAAACCCAGAAGAAACCTTTAGTTTGCATTTCAGCATTGTCAATTGAGTATTTTACACACTCTCTGTCTAAAAAAGTTTCCTTTCCCTCATTTTTTAAATTTAATTTCTTAATATCTTCGTCTGTCAAGTTTTCAAAGTCAATATTACCCTGATCTTCAACCATTTCAATTTTTGTCCCAACTTTATTTATAACATCAATATTATAATTAAAGCCGTCTTTACTAATTGAGTAAGTGTGGGCTTTATTTCCCATCACTTCCATTTCAATCTCTGTAGCCTCAATATTTCCATATTCATCAAACATTAAAGTTTGAATTTGCTCCATACCCATAGTAGTTGACTTGTACTCAACTATACCAGATTTTATGGCGTACTTACCTTTTGATTCCTCTGTGTTTGACTGATTTTGTCCACATGACCATATAGCCAAAAGAGCTACAGGTAAAATTCGATAAATTTTTGATAGTTTCATATTCGTTTTTTTAAATTAATATAATGTCACAAATATGATTAAATTGTTTCAAATCACCATAATTTATATCAAAATTTTTTGCGCAAAATATAAAATAGTAGGTGATAAATAAAAAACAAAGCTACAAGCAATATACATAACATAATGTCATAAGATAGTGATCATATTTTTAGTTGTATTTCAAAAAATTACTCTTAAAATAATTTTATACGAGTTAAGCAACAAGTCAATAGTCGTTTAGTGGCACAACTTCTTTGTTTACAAACTTTTATATCAAATCAGTTTTTCTACCTTTGTTACGCATTAGTATATGTAAAAAAAACGTTTTTCAGAATACAAATTTTGTAGCAAAATAATTTGTAAAGTGTTTGTAAAAGTTATATCTTAGCTCTTTGTAGTTAGGATAAAATGAGAATTATAAAAGTATTTAATCAATAAACTTCCTCGAATTCAACACACAAGAGAATATTTGTGAAGTAAGTGAGTCGTATAATTGATACTAAACCAATAAAATATAGTCATATGAATACATTATTAGTAATAGCGCTTTCGGTTGTCGTTCCTGTTATCGCAGCCCTTATATTGTTACGACATTCTTATAAAAATTCGTTTTTTATATTAGTTGGAATATCATGGCTTATTAATTTGATTTTTATTGCTGTGACAGTTACATTGAAATTTTCAGTTTTTCCTGATACGGCTGTGTATAAAGTTTCAATATTGTTATTGAATGTTATTGTAAGTGTTATATGTTTTAAATTTGCTGTTTCTAGATACGCTACACCTCTTGGGAATATCGTGAATGTTATTAAATCCCTGTCTGAAGGGCAAATTGACAAGAAAGCAAAAATATCAAATAGAAATTTTTCTAAGAAAACAGATTTCGGTATGTTGATAAGTTACATAGAAAACCTTCAAGAAAAATTAGCTTCAATGGTAAGTGATTTGCAGAAAGAGATTAGATTATTATTGAAAGAGGGTGAGAATATGCATAATGTGTCTCAAGATTTTTCAAGAAGAAATACACAACTTGCCGCTAATCTTGAGGAGATTTCCTCATCAATGGAAGAGATGGTTTCAATTATTGAACAAAGTTCAGAGTCTGCGACTAGAGCTGGTCAAATTTCTCAAAAGCTTGCAGAACAGATGAATGAAGTTGGAAAAGCCTCAAATGAAGACCTGACTGTGATGCGCACAATTGCCGATAAAATCAATGTGATAACTGAAATAGCATTTCAAACCAATATTTTAGCATTAAATGCTGCTGTCGAGGCGGCGCGGGCTGGTGAGCATGGCAAAGGATTTGCCGTGGTTGCGGCTGAGGTTCGCAGACTCGCAGAACGTAGTAAGGTGGCATCTGAAGAGATTATCGCATTGTCAACTGGTGGGGTTGTGGCTACACAAAAGTCTTCGTCTTTGATTGTAGATCTGAAGGAACGGGTTGTTAAAACAGGCGATTTGGTCGAAGAAACTGTCTCGGCAAGTATGGAGCAAAGAAACGGAGCAAACCAAATTAACAATGCTATTCAACAACTTAACAACTTGGCTCAAGACAACGTACATACAAATGATACTATGTTGAATACGGCAAACCTATTGAATGATCAGGCAAGTAGAATTAAAGAACATTTGGATTATTTTTCTATATTGTAGAAAAAACGTATAACTGAGCGAAGCGTTGCATTGAGCGTAAGCGACATACTGTGCGTAGTATTTCGGTGGTTGTTGAGCTTGTCGAAACACAGACTCAATAACCATAGAACCATCGAAATGTAGAAATGTAGAAGGGTAAAGAGGGAGTTAAATTGCTTCCCGTTTTCCACTTTCTACTTTTAACTTTTAACTTTTAACTCAATAGTATTGTCGAAACCTATTTTGTAGGACCTCCATTTTTTCTATAATATCGTTGAATTTTGGTTTGTCGGAGCCATAAATCATATTTGTTTGCATTTCGGCGTAATCTCTTTCCCAAATGGATATTATATCTTCTCTCGGAACAAGCACAATTCTTTTACGAATGTCTGGCGTATAATCCATATCCTTAACTGATACGAAAATTTCTCGATGGTGTCGAATTGTTTCCCACAACTCATCATTTTTGGTAGCAGATACGGCAAAGTCTTTATCCATCATCATATAAAGGTCATACAGATGTCGTGACTTTCTATCTGCTTTTGTTCCATGTTCCTCTATCGAGAATAGTTCGTGTATAAGGAAAACCTTTTCTAAAAATGTTTTTCCTGCAATTGCAGTCTTGATATCAGAATCTATGATTGTGGTTTGGATAGTTGGAAAATTCTCTTCTACAAGACTTTTTACTTTTGTAACCTCATAGGGTTCGGACAGAGAGCGTGCTCCTATTTCAAGCATAACAATTGGTTTTAAATATCCTAATTCTTCTTGAAAGACACTATTGTATCTTATCCAAACTTTTCGTGGTTCTGGATACGTGTTGTCGCCTTCGCCATCTTTTTCCGGCTCAATTGTGCATAAAGAGTCCAGTCCATGACACCTTATGGCTTCGAGTAAAGTATCGGAAAATTCCTCGCGAACGAAAAATCGATGAACCTTTGCGAAGTTTTTTCAATTGCCTCTTTGTTAAGTCTCCCTCCAATCCAAACAGCGAGCGATCAATTGATATATCTATATCTTCCGAAAATCGACTAATGAGTTTCCCAACTTTACTCAACGAGGTACCACCTTTGAAAATCAGTTTATTAGCAAACGGAAAACTAAATACGATTTGTAGAATGGTTGTAATCCATAAATCCTTTTCAATGGCTTGTGCGGGTATGCCTACACGACCTTCAGTCGCTTGTAAAACCTGTTGTTGTTCGGTTTTCGAAAGATTAAAGAAATTATTTGTACGCATTTTTTACGATTTTTCTGATCCATGCGGGCATAAGCCTTAAATCAGGCATAATAGCCTCTTTTGGCTCATTTTGTAGTAATTCATAAATCCGTTCGATATGTCGATCCTCCACATTCTCCTTTTTTAATGATTTAAGCGCAAAGGTTATCAGCATAGCCAGACGGTTTTGGAATGCAAGATTCTTTGGTGTAGTATTTTTGAATACAATTTTTCTACCATTAGAAATACTAATATTTCTTTCAGAACCGTCTGTAAGAAACACGTAATTCAATGGTACTTGTGTTGATAGTCCCAGTAGATTCAGAGCATAGGCTCCTGTAGGGACTATTCGCGCGTGGTCGCGCTTTGCTACAGCTACAGCTATCTGCTCAAAAGAGGGGTATAAAACCCCTAAGCCCAATTTGTCTTCAATTTCGGGGTAACAATAGACACCTTGAGCAACTCTTATTATCATGCCTTCGTTATGTAGTCTCGTGAGGGTTTGTCTGACAGCGTCTGCTGAGCCTAAGTCAATAAAATCATCCGGAAAGAAAATAGTTCCTCTCTTCAATGACTTAATTCGTTGCTCTATTTTAGATGTTATGCTATCCATACATTTTATTTTTGTCACAAAAATAGGTAAAATTTGTGACAAACATGTGATCAATGAGCAATTAATAAAACACAGAGCACACAGATTAAACAGATTTTACACAGATTTTTGACTTCCGTCTTCGGACTTCGGTCTTCCGACTTCTAACTTTAAAACATCACAGCCCCTTCAAAAACTCCAAAACCGTAAACGTTGGTTTGCCTACAAATGCTTTGTCGTAAGACATAAAAGGGTCGGCTTTAATAGTATCTCCGTCTATTATTAAATAACGACATGCTGGCATGCTAGCGGCAACGCTCAGCTCGTATAAATTATTTAGACTGTAGGGCTGAATGGTTTTAATATCGCGCTGTCTATTACCACCTGCTTTTTTATATACTTCAATAGCTGGTTCACCTTTGAAGAACCCTTCAAGAAATTCTTGCACTAAGAGACCTGTTGCGAAATAGATGGAGGAACCCATTTCTATAAAAGGCTTAGAATAGCTCTCTACCCTATAAATAGCCCTTTCTAAAGAAACTTCTTTATTATCGTCAGCAGATGAGCCCATTGACATACAAGCCGATTTTAACAGGACTATAGCATTTTTTGCTAAAGGAAGGTCACGTTTAATTTCTTTACTGCTAATAAATCTGTTGTGAGATAAAATAAAGCCACCTGGACTACCATAATCTCCTTTATCAGTACCGTGCCCATTGTAAACAAAAATATGAATTGGCTTGTCAACTTTGATAATATCATCCCAGACAGCATTAGGGTGATAGAATGTATATACATTAACACCCAAGTCACGTAAATATTTTTCTAACTTCTCGATGTTAGGACTTAAAGGTATGCCCGAACCAACAACTATCATTGCATTCAGTTTGGCATATTGCTCTTTTGTTAGGTTAGCTGTTGGTTGGGTTGTTTGCGCGTGTATGGGGTCAAATCGGAATGAGAGACTGAACACGAATACAAGTGATAGGGATATTAGGAAACGTTTCATTGATAAGATTTAAAAATTATACAAAATAATTACACACTTTTTGGAACACATCTGTTAAACGCATACCGTTTTAAAAAATTTCCTTTGGCACCGCGCTACCGGCACCAAAAGAAACAACTCATATCTCTTTCTATTATTTGAAAAACTTTTTACTGCTTAGCATTAAAAATCTCCATTATTTCACTCTGGGTTAAGGCGCGATTATAAATCCTTACATTATCAAAATGACCATTGTAATAACGTTGACTGGTTCCCATATTATTATAAGCAAAAAAACCAATTCTAAAATTTGCATGATTAGGCCAATATGAATTTGTGCTCTTATTATCCTGCAAATTACCATCAATATAATACTTCAAGTATGTGCCATCTGAGGTAACTGTCAATAAATGCCATGTATTATTAAGAAAATTAGAAGGGAGTGGATTGTCAAATGTTATATAATAATTTAATTCAACTCGAATTTTGTTGTTACTATCCAAACAAATAAATTTCATAAAAGAAGGTGAACCTGCCGAGAAGAAACCAACATCGAGGTTTGATGTACTAAACCAGATTGAGTAAGACCATTTGTTAGAAGAGTTAAAGACTTGGTATGGAACACTTACGTAACCAGTTGAACCATCGAAAGATGCTGCATAACCAGAACCAGATGGCGTATTTGTTGTAAATGAGACCCCACTATTGCTAGTACCATGATATGTTCCAACAGCATCATTCGCATTTTGCCCATCAAATGTGTAGTAGGCTAATAGTCCATTGGTTACGACAGGCGGGGTTTCAAGGGTTGTAATGGTCAGAACTTCACTGTAGCTTGTGCCCAAACTGTTGGTAGCATAAGCTCGCACATAGTAGGTGGTAGTGGGTATTAAACCAGTGAGGTTGCTTGAGAACCCTCCCACTGTGGCGGTTGAACCAAGGTTTGTTTTGCTATCTGAGGTAGTTGGTGAACCTGTTGTATTCCAGCAGTGCCCTCGCTGAGTAACGTTGCCATCGCCTAAGTTTGTAAGCGTTGCAGAAATGGTTGCTGAGTTGTGTCCAAGGTTGCTCACCGAACCCATGGTAACTGCTGGAAGCGTTGGAGGCGGTAGCGTGGTAAAGCTTACCTGAGAGCTGTAGCCTGTACCCACGCTATTGGTGGCATATGCTCGAACATAGTATGTGGTGTTGGGGGTAAGGTTGTTTAAACTACTTGAAAAAGAGTTTGCCGAGGTTGCATTCCCAAGGTAAGTTCTTGAGTTATCTGTGGTTGGCATTGGGCTTGTGCTCCAGCAATGACCATGCTGGGTTACAGAACTGGTTCCAATATTTACAATATTACCTGGTATTTCGGCAGACGCATGTGTGACGCTTCCGGGTTGCCCACAATTTAGTGTTGGCGCGCTGGGGTTTTGAATTACCAAATTCAGGTTTACCGTTTCGGAATTGCTATTACTGTTAAATACCACTGTACCAGTATAGCTGTTAGGTGTTAGCCCTGCACAGTTCACTTTTATAGTTACCGGAACAGTCTGGTTGGTTACTGTGCCACTGTTTGGAGAGACAGAAATCCAATTGTTAGATGGCGTGGTATTAAAGGTTACCGTGCCAATACCAGTGTTGCTTACATACACTGTTTTTTCTGTTTCCGTGGTTGTAAAGTCTAACTGCAATGGGCTTACACTGAGAACAGGACCCGAAACAGAAACCTGTATCGTAATAGTTTCTGAACCTCCGTTACTTGTAACTGAAATAACTTGATTATACGTGCCTTGCGCCAACCCTGCTCGGTTAACAGTCACTATAACAGTGCTTGTCTGGTTAGTTGTACTACCATTGGTGGGGTTCACAGAAATCCACGACACATCTTCTACAACCTGCCATGTAAGCGTACCCTTTCCAGCATTCTTAATCTCTATTGGTAGCGAACTTAGAGTTGCTCCAAAGTCAAGTGAAGTTTGTGAAATCGATAGAACCGGGTGTAGTGGTTCAAGAGCGAAGTTAGCAGGAGTCGTCTGCCCTGGTTTCACAGTTACGGTGCGTAGAGTGGGCTGGTAGCCCTCTTTGTTTACCTGAACCGTGTACTCCTTAGGTGTTAGTTTGTTGAAAACATATTTGCCGTCAGCCCCTGTTGTTTGGGTTTGGTTGTCGGGGCTAAGCGAAACAATGGCTCCAGCAATAGGTTTATCACCAATTGTTTCGGTTATAATACCGTTAATATCTCCTGTTGTATTAACCTCCTCTTTTTTACAGGTTGATAGTAATACAACTGTTGCTACTGAAATAGTGGAAAGCAAAATTTTTGATAGTTTCATAGTGTTACTTAATTTGAAATTGTTAAACATTTTTTTATAGTCTTATTGATTTATTTTATTGGAATTGTTAAACTAAAAGCTAATCCTTTTTCCCAAATAGTAGGAGAGAGTTTAATATTTGGTTTGTCAGATGCATACCGTTTCTCTCCTTTTGCAGCGATAGCATCTATTAAATTGTATATATACAAAGCTCCTGCGGCTATACCTGTAACAGTGCTTATGGTTGCCCAGTTATCACCGGTGTTAATATACTGAGTCATCATATCGTAATTTTGGGTTTGTTTGGCATAACTGTAGTTGGCGGTATATTGCGTGTAGGATACTAAGCTCACAGATGCTAAGGTTAGTGTACCAGCCATAATAACATAGCCTTTTGTTTTCTCGTTCTTGTATAGTTGTCCCCATCCGGGCAGTATAGCGGATCTGAAAAATGCAGAGCCTCCGTAACTTTTGTAAAATGGTTTGTTGCAATCTCTCTTACTGTGAGGGATTCTAACCAATACCCAGAATTGGTAGCCCGATCCTCCATAAGACGAACGTTCCCAGTAATACTCAACAACCGACAAGCATGGTATGGTAAACCTTTGCTCTTCACCTTTAACTTTTGCTGAGAATTGATAATCCTCTATACGGTGGTACTCGTCTCCAATTTTAGTTTCTGAGATGTCCATTTCGGTTTCACTTCCAACGATGTATGATGTTCCAAGTGACTCGGCATACTGTAGGATTACGTTCTGAATAGCGCTTTTTCTGGCTACGTCAACAGTGCTTCCGCTACCTTCTCCCACGAAGTACATAAAGTCAGAACTTTCAATTGCACTGCTACCCCTAAGCCAAACAGGTTTTTTGTCGGCAGAGCGGTTAGTAGAAATCTGTGAGTAAGAGATTGAGGGTAGTGCAAGAAACAAAAGGGAAATAATAGGTTTGAAATTCATAATGTTAATAATCAATGGTTTAATATAAAAGTATCAGTTTAAATTATTACAAGTGTCACACAAATAGAACAAAAATAGAAATTGTTTTTCAAACAACAGTACACAATTACTCTATCTTATATCATTTTTTGTAACTGTCGATATTTATCAAAATACAAGTGTGACAAATATAATTCTTTGTTGTAAAATACAAGCTATTTTAGTTAATTTTAACTTGCACTTAACGTTTCAGTTTATCTACAACTACTTAGGGTTTACTGAAAAAGTCTATGCTATTTTTGGGTGTTGGTTGCGTGGTTGGTGGACGTTAACTAAATAATCATAAAGGAGTTAAGAAACATTTAGGAAAGACTTTAGTTAAATTACGAGTTACGAGTTACATCATCAACTTTGTCGCTTAACTTGTCGAAGAATTAAAATTGTAACTTTCCCTCTTGTAACTTTTCCCTTGTACCTTTCACCTTGCTCCTCAATAGCACATTGTTTTAACGCATAGTGTCGCCCTACGGGCGAAAGTCGGGGGGCGTTTCCGTAAGATAAATCTTACGGTTAATTACATGCTGTCCTACGGACAAATTAATTGTTAACAACCAATTGCTAATTGACTGAAAGTCAATCCTAAACTCTTCTTAATTTCTTAATGGTTTAAAAATGCTCTATGGGCTTTAGCCCAAACCCTTAATCAATTAGCAATTAGCAATTATAATCAGTTGATTTACAGTTTTTAATCATAGATAGTTTTGTTTTTTCACCCCATTATATTTATTATGGTATATCAATTCAATTTATCCATTTTAATTTGCCACAAACCTCTAAATTTATCACATTTCAGGCACATTTATCAACTTACAGTCACAAAAAACGATAATTTTTTAAAATCTATATATTTATAAATCAATCAATTAATAAAAAACTTAAAAAAACATCAAAAAAAATCACAAAAACATTTGGTTAGTAAATTACAAGTATCTATCTTTGCACCCGCTTTTGAAAGGAACAACACCTAAAATGAGAGCGAGGAAACTTTGACACGGAAGTTATTTTTAAAATATTT
>DAOOBP010000003.1:0-63618 GCA_035407925.1 Salinivirgaceae bacterium | reverse complement strand
CAATCGTTTCAGGTAGTTGAATAAATGTTGCTGTTATTGTGATATTTGAGTTTATTGTTACTGTTTCGCTACTGTTTGTTGAAACCAATCCACCTGTCCAACCATCAAATGACCACGAGGCATTTGTTACTGCCGATAAAGCAACTTCGCTTCCCTCACTAAACAACATTGGCGCAGTATATTCTGATCCGTTAACCATTACAGAGCCGTTTCCAACAATATTTATTGTTAAGGTATATTCTGGGATTAACTCAAATTCAACGGTAACATCTATATTTTCCGATAAATTCTCTACGGTATAGATGTTAGTTGTGTTTCCTGCAACTATGGTTTCATTCTTTTTCCACTCTTTTACCCTATAACTTGAATCAGGCAGAGCGGTAAAGACAATATTTTTGTTCTGTTCTATTTCACTGCCAGAGATTATATTTAAGCTATCAACTGTCGCTGAAAGTGAACCATTAGCGCCAACCACACTAAAATTAACTGTATAGGTAATTATTGGAATAAGCTCAAACTCAACCGTTACAGTTGCATCTGCAGAAAGATTTTCTAACGTAAATGTGTTTGTAGTGTTATGCTCTACTACAACCGAATTATGTGTCCACTCTTTTACGCGATAACCTGCACTAGGTGTAGCATTGAAAATAACATTGTTACCATTGGAAACAGTATTACCACTGACTATTGTTGTTCCATTAACTGTTGCTGTTAAACTGCCGTTACCTCCTACAACACTAAAGTTTACTGAGTATTCGTTTGTAGCTTCTGTAAATTGTGCCGTGACTGTTTTATCAGAGTTCATGGTTACTGCAACAGGATTATCGGTTGAAACAATATCGCCTGACCAACCTGTAAATATCCAACCTAAGTCTGGTACTGCTTGAATAGAGATATTTGTCCCCTCATTATATGTATATATGCCTGATACTGGAATAGTCACCCCATTGCCTGAAGACGATAAAGTTAAACTATGTTGTATGCCCAATGACATACTATCACCTTTAATTACAATGTTATCGATACCGTTAGTTCCCGCAGAGGCAACCGTTAAACCGTTGACCGAGGTGTCGCTTGTCATTACCCAACGCATATAAACTTTGCCTTGATTACTACATACTTCTGGTAGAGCAATATCTGACAGAACGCCACTCGTAAAGTTGTTGGCAACAACAATATCCGAGCTTGCAACATCAATCCACTCTGTACCATCTAACTTTACTTGAACTTTAAAATCGCGTGGACCTGTATTAGAACCTCGTTGTTTTGAGGATAGTGTGATATTTTCATATCCTGTCGTGGCAAAATCAATAATCCAATATTTACTATTGGCGCCAGCTTCCCATTTAGAGGAGTTTAAAGCTTTTGTGCCGTCTCCTGTAATATAAGAATAAGTACCTGTAAACTCTGGTTCCCGAGAAATCTCTCTATCTAAGTTAATAGCAATGCCTCCGCTGGCTAATCTATTTTCGACAGTGTCGGGGAAAGTCCACTCAACAATCGTTTCAGGTAGTTGAATAAATGTTGCTGTTATTGTGATATTTGAGTTTATTGTTACTGTTTCGCTACTGTTTGTTGAAACCAATCCACCTGTCCAACCATCAAATGACCACGAGGCATTTGTTACTGCCGATAAAGCAACTTCGCTTCCCTCACTAAACAACATTGGCGCAGTATATTCTGATCCGTTAACCGTTACAGAGCCGTTTCCAACAATATTTATTGTTAAGGTATATTCTGGGATTAATTCAAATTCAACGGTAACGTTTATATTTTCTGATAAATTCTCTACGGTATAGATGTTTGTTGTGTTTCCTGCAACTATAGTTTCATTCTTTTTCCACTCTTTTACCCTATAACCCGAGTCCGGTAGAGCAGTAAAGACAACATTTTTGTTCAACTCAATTTCACTACCAGAAATTATATTTAAGCTATCAACTGCTGCTGAAAGTGAACCATTAGTACCAACTACCGAGTAGTTAACGCTATATGAAGACGGCGCGACTGTCCAACTTAATTGAAAATCGTCTATTCCTGTAGATGTCCTACTCCCCGTGCCTGACGTTGACGACAGTGTAACAATTCGTATGCAAACAGTATCGTTTATATTGTTTAGAGTACTTCCAAAATCTACGTAAACTTGTGTATTGGTAAACGACGAATTTCCTGTTGATAACGTACTGGGCAATGTTGCAATTTGTGTAAATTCTGTTGGAGAACTTCCAAAACCATAGTCAACAAGCCATGTAGTTTTTCTCAAAGGACCAATGTCTAATGATTGCAATTTAAACTCTAACTCAAAATTTGCTAATCCTTCTGTATTAGCAATCTGAAAAACAAAAGCAGCCCCTGGATCTCCAAATGTACCCGTTTGCCTCACACCTAAAGCTCTGTCAGTGGAGTTGCTTTGCGCAGTTGCAT
Organism: Salinivirgaceae bacterium; assembly: GCA_035407925.1. Lineage (GTDB taxonomy): Bacteria > Bacteroidota > Bacteroidia > Bacteroidales > Salinivirgaceae > JAAYQU01. Next base: position 61,197 of record DAOOBP010000003.1, on the reverse strand, counting down.
CACTGTTAGATTCTAAACTATCAGCAGATGCAAAATTTTTGAAAGCGCCTGTTGTCTGACTCCAAGCTGTCGGACTCGTTGATAAAGTTTGAGTTGTTCCAAGAGTAGTATCTGTTGCACCTATCCGAACTGTCCAGCCTTCGGGCAAACCTGACGAAATATTATCAAATGTTTCGCTGTAGCTTGTTCCTAACAAACTTACCTGACTCAATCCTATGCCTGCCGTTGTTACAAGCATTATGAAAGTCATTAACGTTTTAAGTAAAGATTTGATTTTCATATGTTTATATTTTTTTTTATTTTCAGTATATGTCAATTAACAATTAGGTTAAAGTTTAGCAATTTAAAAGCGCTTCGTCCTTTAACCTTTATGATAAGTAACGAAGTTAAGAAACTTTGCAAAAAAGTTGGTTACAATATTATTAAGATTTAGTTATAGTTTTATTTCTATTATCATAAAATTCAGGATACTACACAATTAATACCGATTGGACACATACTATAGTCCAAACTTCGCTATCGCTTTTTTGGAACATGCAGCTATAACATCAGTATTTACAATTGTAAAATTTAAAAAAGATTGGACTATTTTTAAATTACAATTGGTATAACATAAATTTAATCTCGAACCCTAAAGATACAAAAAAAAGCCACTCTTTTCAAGTAGCTTTTTTGTTAGTTCCAAATTAAGTTACAACTTTATAAACTTGTTGATTGTTTTTTTCATTTTACTGCTGTCATAGGCTTCTATTAAATATACCCCTGATTTTAAGTATGATACATCTATTTGCCTTAAAGCATCTCCCGACGAAATGTTCATCAGAATCATTCCTGATATATCATAAATAATAGCTTGTCGAATATCTGTTAATGTACTAATATAAAGTAAGTTGCTTACAGGATTAGGATAAATCGCAAATTGGTTTTCAACTTCATGAATGTTGTTAATTTTTACATAAACAGCATTTATTGTATCGTTCTCAAATCCCGTGGTATAGTTATACGAAGGAGAGGTGCTTAAAAGAACATTCGATTTATCTGTCCAAGCAACAAACTTCCAATCTTGATTTGGATTTGCTTGTAACTCGACAACTGTTCCAGCCTCGTATGTACCAGCTCCAGTTGGATTTCCTCCTTCCGCAGGTTCGGGTACGATTGTCAATTCAAACGATGGAATAGACCCAAAACTAACTTCAAAAGATATAGAATCTCCTATTTCGGTCACATTGAAAATATTTAGCCCTCCTGCAGAACCGTCAGTAAGAAAACCCGAAGGATCAGTGTTATCATTTATTGCGGTATGTCCACTGTTGGCTGAATATGCGGCTGCGTCAACATTTCCATTTATTGTAGTTGTGCCTCCAGGTCTATAAACATAAACTTCGTCGAATATATAAACTCCATCGTAATCTGCATTACCATCAAAGTTGGTATTTATCCTATACACAATTAATCCTTGACCGGGCAGCTGTGACTCAAACTCGCCCGAATGTTTACGGTACTCTACCATAAAGAACTGATTGTTTACAGGTGAGGCTATTCGAAAACAGTTGTTTGTCTGCTGAGTTATCGGGTAAAGAGTGTACTGCCCCGACACAGTAATTTCGGGTATATCTGTAACCCAATTTTGCTCAGCATATTTCCACTTCATGTACGTAAGCATATGACCTCCTCCACTCTGCATAATATCCCATTTTCCTACTGGTCTTAACTCTTTTCCGTTGTAATAATGGTATAGATCTGGCGCTCCCAGAACGTGAAACATTTCATGACATAAAGTTCTAACGCTAACTTGGTTTTCTGGCTGAAAAGTAAAATCCCAAACTCTTTTTCCATTAATATGTACAGTGTATAAATATAACGCCCACCTGTGCGCCCACAACAAATCATTCCACTCGCCACTGTTTCCATTAATCATAAAACAGACATTATCAACGTAACCATCATTTTCTGCGTCTATATTTAAATCTGTTGGTATCGGATGGTTTGCATTAATCCAATTCACAGCGTCAACCAACAATTGTTGTTCACGTTGTGCTCTTTGGTTATGACCATCGTAGCCTCCTGGATTATCTGTTGCATGATAAGGTTCAAAGTAACTCCTTGGATGTGAGTCTTGATACGAGAAGTTTTGAGTTGCAGGGTCTTCAACTGGAGGATAGTGAGTGCTATTGATTGTTAGTTGATCATATGACACCTCCCAGTAATACGTTTTAAGAGATTTACCTGTAGGTAGATTTAAACTATCATCGTATGCCTGACGTGGGGTTTGAATATCACTTTCCCCTGCAAATCTAATATATATAACAATATTATTGATTGTTCCTGTATGTAGCGTATTTCGTGGGTCTCTTAAGGGATTTAAAACAGGTTTTTCAGGTATTTCTAAATTCTTTCTTGCTTTCTTGCTTATATTTCTAAAAACACCTTTATCAATATCTTGCATTTTTACAATTCCCACTCTATCTGGCAAATGCTTACCTACAACAAATTGCGAAGCTACAAAAGTTTCGTCTGATAATACAGCATAGTAATAATAGTTGTCCGAACCTTTAATAATTGGATACCCATCGTTGTCGTGAATCCAATTGAAAAACTCATCACCTGACATAAAACACTCTATAAGCGTACCATTGGGCTGTTTAATAGTGTATGGCGATTTCTGAAAAGGCGCTGCTAATAAATTGCATGCAAAGAGGGCAGCGATAATAGATAAATAAAATTTATTCATGATTTAACACGTTTATAATTTTTTTAGTTTAAGGTCGTATGGAACTCACATGCTTTATAATCATGCTTTTTGGTGTCAAGTTTAGTTTGGCATGTTCGTTTCATAGTTTTTAATTTATAGTCACATAAAATTCTCGCAATTTTTACGATCATTTTGTCAGATTTGGGAATTAATAGTTAGACCAATTGCAATTTTATAAAAGTCCATTCTTTTATAAAATTTTAGAATGGTTCACCCCAGACTCCACACGGAGCGGAGTTAAGAAGTAAATACCAATGTAACACGTACATAGCCTAAAAAAACGTTAACAAAGTTTGGACTATAGTATTTGTAAAATTGGTATTAGATAAAAAAGAACTGACGAACTCCACAAAAATAGAATAATTTTTTGATTTGCGTGACAACAAAATGCAAAAAACAGTTTTGATTGATTTAATTTACCTTACCATTAAGGCAAAAAAGGGGAAAGTATAGGAACACGGATGACACAGATTCGACGGATTTATACCTATTTCTCGGTATAATAACCTTTCCCACTACTTAAAAAAATGTGACAATTAATTAATAATCAACTAATTAACAATTGTTAATTGCTAATTGTTAATTGACTCTGTGTACAGGTTATTAAATAAAATATCTATTTTTTCGGAAATTACGAAAGTGTCCTTATAAGCTTGGTTTAAAAAGCCCTCGTCGATCATACGTTCGATAAACTTGATTAGAAGTCCATAAAAACCGTTGATATTAGCAAGTCCTATAGGCTTAGTATGCAAGCTAAGTTGAGACGCTACAATAACATCAAGTAATTCGTCAAGAGTTCCAAATCCTCCTGGTAATGCTATGAAGGCATCAGCAAGTTGTATCATTTTTTCTTTGCGTTCCGCCATGGTTTCCACTACAATAAATTCGTCAACTATACTATCTGCTAAACCTTTTTCGTGCATAAAGCGTGGAATAACCCCTGTTATTTTTCCCCCATGTTTTTTTACACTTTTTGCCAATTGGTGCATTAAGCCTACTGCGGACCCCCCATAAATTAGTTCTACATTGTTCTCAGCCAACAACCGACCAAGTTTAATAGCAGCTGTCATATACTCATGCTTATTGCCTACATTTGATCCGCAAAAAACACAAATTTTTTTGATATCATTTGCCATAATAGTTTGCTTAAAAAGTAACAGTGAACAGGGTTAATGAGCAACCATGTTCACTGTTAATTTGCTTACCTACTTTCTAAATAATTTTATAAAAGCAATTACACTTATAATAAATTCTCTCTCTGCTTAAACTTATTCTACTGCAGGTTTCTCTTCTACTGCAGGTTCTTCTGTTTTCGCTGCTGGATCTACTTCTACTGCTTCAGCTTCAACTTTTTCAATTTTAAATGCTTTTAGAGTATAAAACATGATAAATCCACCCTCAGAAGCAGCAATTTGTTCGCGGTAAGTTTTAATTTGCTCGCAACTACCTTTGTGTTCTCCCATGTCGGCTTTTTCCCCACTTGGAGTGTCATCGTGTCCTTCTACGTCACCTTCATGCTCTTTGCTAGCAAGTTCTTGTTCCCATTTTACTAAATACTCTTCATCAATTTTTATCCCTTCAACAACACCTGTTACTGCGTAAGTTAACCCCTCCATTTCGGGACTAAACGATGTTAAGTCTCCTGATAGTTCTACTTTCAATTTTTGATCTGACTCTGTACAAACCAAAAACATTTTATCGCCACCGTGGCGACATACGTGTCCAACTGTTCCCTTAACGGTTACAGTATCTCCAACGTATTGATCTACATTTTCCATTAACGACTTAATACTAAGCGCGCTAACTTCTTCTGTTTCTGTTTTTTGCTGTGGCCCACCACAAGCAAACATAAAGACTGCTACAGCCACCAAACTTAAAATTTTTTTCATAATAGCCTATTGTTTAAATTAATGATTAATCCTATTGTCCGCACCGTAGTCACGACAATTATGCAAAGATAACAATTTGTTAACAAATTAATATATAATATTGGAAAAAAATTTTCAACATATTTTTAATCTAAACTTTTATGGGGGTTTTCTGGCAATACTTCCATGCTAATACAAATTTATGCAAACCGCGTATTTTCTATATTTGAAAGCATAATTTTAAACTTACAATTAATAGGGGTAATAATCAAAATATTGTTTACTTTCGCATTTAGCTAAACACAATATTTTATTCAAAATAAAACTTTTGACCGAAAAATTATAAGCAAATGAAAATATATACCAAAACAGGAGATACTGGAACAACCGCATTACTCAGCGGACAACGAGTTCCCAAATACCATATAAGAATAGAGAGCTATGGCACAATAGATGAGTTAAGCTCATATATTGGCGTTGTACGTGATATGCCTAAGATGGACAAGCATACAATTGAATCATTAATAGAGATACAAAATCGTTTAGTAGCAGTTGCATCAATTTTATCAATTGAAGGTGAAGATGTTAAATTTAAAGTGCCCGAAATAAATAACTCTCACGTTGAGTTTCTCGAAAAAGAGATGGATGCTATAGATGCTACTTTACCTCAATTATCATCTTTTGTTTTGCCTGGAGGCAATTTGGCAGTGTCGCACACTCATGTTGCACGTTGCATTTGCAGGCGAGCCGAACGCTTAGTTCTACAAGTTCAGGAACAGTTTGGAGGCTGTGAGATGGTTATCAAATATCTAAATCGATTATCCGATTATCTATTCGTTTTGTCAAGAAAATTTAGCGTGGATTTTAAGGGAAAAGAAATTGTTTGGAAACCATGATTGATAATTGAAATAATTTTATATTTTTGCGCCACTTATACTAACATTAATAAACAACGATCGTTATGTATTGGACTTTAGAGTTAGCATCAAAATTAGAAGATGCTCCATGGCCCGCCACACGGGACGAGCTTATTGATTATGCAATACGTTCGGGAGCGCCTCAGGAGGTGGTAGAAAATCTTCAAGATATTGAAGAGGAGGGTGAAATTTATGAATGCATTGAAGATATTTGGCCCGACTACCCCAGTAAAGAAGATTTCTTTTTTAATGAAGATGAGTATTGATTTGAAATTTAAATAAAAAAACCGTCACAAAAAATGACGGTTTTTTTTATCCTATTTGTTGTGCCCTTCCGATTTACCTAAAGTTGAAATATCAATTCCTACAGAAACATATCGAATAATATTATCATCGTTATCATACAGTGGTGCGTATATCTCATATAGCCATTTGTTCGTTCTGCGTGTTACAAGATTTGAACGCCGTTCGACAACGCCTCCCCTTTTTAGTTTTTGTAAAAGCGCTGTATGATTGACACTTTTTCTATCTTCTACAAAACCAAGTAATTGATGTGGAGTATTAACGAGGTTTTCCGCTATATCACCAAAATATTCTTGACACTTCTCATTTACAGATATAACTTTGAACTCTGTATCATATTCAATAATCAGCGCTATATGACTAAACACTTTCCAAATTGAGCGCATTTCAGCTTCTCGGCGCGATGCATCTTCTTGAGTTGCTTGCAATTCTTCAAGATTCTGTCGCATCTCCTCTTCTTGCGAAGCTAACTCTTCTCTCTGTTTTTGTGATTCAATCAGTAGTTTTTTGGTCTTTTCATTAATTTTAGCGCTTGAAAGAGTGCCAGCAATACTTTCAGCGATTTTTTCGACAAATTCTATTTTATGTTGTTCTATCGGTTTAAAAGAGACAAGCTCTATAATCCCAAAAACCTGCTGATTTAACAGTAGTGGCACAAGTAAAACAGAGCCCGGATTAGATTTACCTAAACCACTGTTAATATGAACATAATCATCGGGCACTTCTGTCATATATATGGTGAGTTTTTCGTGGGCGCAACGACCAACCAAACCTTCGCCTATGTAAACTTTGTCTTTCAATAGTTTTCGTCTATCAAATGCAACTGCAGCCTTTATTTCATAATAAATTTCATCGGAATCTTGAAAATCGGCTTCGTTATCTTCATGTATTATATAAATACAGCCTTGTTGTACATCAACATAAGAGACTAATTTAGAAATAATATTAAATGTAAGTTGTTCAATATTAGCGCTATCTTGTCGCAATATGTCGCCAAACACAGCTATTCCTTGTGATATCCAGCTTTGCTTTTCATCTTCTATTCGCCTTAGTTTGTCCTCGTCTGCAGCTTTTTTTAAACTCTTTTGCATCTCAATAAGTGATAAGCCTATCTCATCGTTTTGGCTCAGCAACTTATATTCAACGTCAAATTTTCCTTCACCTATATCTTTGGTAAATTGAGACATTCGTTTTAAACTGTCAATCAATGCATTAAGAGAGTTTGATATATCATCTAATTCGTCTCCAAAATTAACACCAAGTTCAGATACCGTTGTTAAATCTCCCTCGGATATAGCTTTTAATACATTTGTTGTTGTGTATATTGGCTCTATTTTGGTCCGTATGATACGCCATATTATAATACTTAAAACAGTAATGCCCACTAATCCAATTAAAAACGCCATTATGGCGCCCTCTTTTGATTCTTTTATGACTGTATCTAAAGGCGCTGCTATTTGTAACGACCATTTTGCGCTTATCTCTCCAATATCGACGGGCACGTGGGTTGCATAAAATTTTTTACCTTCAATTTTTGTTTCAAAGCTAAAAATTGAACTGTTTTTAATACTGTCGATAATATCGATTTGATCTTTATCCTCTTTATTTGCATTATTTAAAAACTTTCCAACAATATCTTTTTTTGATGACGCTACGACTTGTCCACTGTTTGAGAATAGCGTTACTTCTGCTCCTTTGAACAACCCTATTGAATCAATGATAGTTGCAAATCTTTCATTGCTTATGTCAATTCCCGCTATCCCTACAAATTGTTTATTAATTGACAGTGGAACGCAAATACTTGTTACGAGCGTCTCTTCGTTCTCATCAGAATATAAGCATGGGTAAGGATCGGTTATCACCTCAATATTACCCATTTTAATCGCATAGTACAGAGTTGATAAGTCTTCGCCCGCCAAATCGATTTTTTTGTCTTTTACAACAAACCTGTTTTTATCTCTATAAACAATTAGTTCTCTCCTGCCGTACTCATTATTCCACGATGTATCAATTGCATTCAACTGATAACTAACCCATGTTGAATATATATTGTCGTTTTTTTCAATTGACTTTTTTAGTGTCAATAGGGTTAAATCAATCAAATTGCTGTTAGTTTCTAAGTATCCGACTAAAGTTTGACCAAAAGTGCGACTAACAGCTAAATCGTGCTCGAGTAGTTTTGATATTCTATTTGCATTCTCTCGTGCCACGGAGTTCACGAGTGTTTTAGCGTTTTTAACTGTTGCGCGATAAGTTTTAACAGCAATAAAAGATATTAAAATTCCAAAAACCAATGTTATTGCAATAAAAATTGGAATTTGTAATTTTTGCTGCAATGCTCCATAACGTTTTTTCATTCTCAAGCTTTTAAGTATATGATATTTCCCAAAGATATAAAAATAACCTTTACATTATTTTACAACCACCGTTTTTACGTTGGTAAATTCTTTTATTCCCCACAACGATAATTCACGTCCATATCCGCTATTTTTAATGCCTCCAAAGGGTAAGCGCGGATCAGACTTAACAAAATCGTTTATAAAGCAACAGCCTGATTGTAAGTGGTTTTGAGCAATACGAGTACCTTTTTCGACATCTTTAGTAAATATTGCTGCTCCTAATCCAAACATCGTATCGTTTGCAACAAAAATTGCTTCCTTTTCATCTTTTACTCGAATAACTGAAGCTACTGGACCAAAAAGCTCATCGTGATAAGCTGACATTCCCGGCTTAACATTAGTTATAATGGTTGGCATATAAATTGGTTTGTTCTCATTGAATGATATTTCGCCTATTAAAATTTCGGCGCCAGCTGAAACAGAATTTTTGACCTGAGAGTTAAGCTCGTGACAAAATTCTATCTTTGCCAATGGTCCATAGTTTGTAGCTTTCTCCAAAGGATTGCCCGTTTTTGCTCTGCTCATTTTTTCTGCAAAAATGGTAACAAATTGATCGTAAACCTCATCTACAACTATGAATCGTTTTGCCCCGATACAACTTTGTCCTGCGTTTAAAAGTCGCCCTGACACACACTTTTCGGCAGCGCTATTTAAGTCGGCATCAGCCAGAATAATATATGGGTCGCTTCCTCCGAGTTCAAGAACTGCTTTTTTTAAATTTCTACCAGCAACAGTAGCAACAGCAATTCCCGCTTCTGTACTTCCTGTAATTGTTACTGCTGAAATTCTTTTGTCTTCAATTAAACTCGATGCTTCGTTCCCTCTAATCAAAATAGTGGTTAAAATATTCTCTTCAAATCCTGCCTCAACAAACAGTTTCTCGATAGCTAATGCACAGCCACTTACGTTACTGGCATGTTTCAAAACGATTGTATTACCAGCCATAAGAATAGGAGCCGCTGCTCTAAACACCTGCCAAAACGGGAAGTTCCAAGGCATAATAGCTAAAATAACCCCTAAAGGATTATAAACCACATACGACTTTGTATATTCTGTTTCAATATTGATTGGAGATAAAAAATCCTTCGCATTTTTCGCATAATATTCACAAACTAAAGCGCATTTCTCTACCTCTGCTTCCGATTCGACTAAAACCTTACCCATTTCATTAGTTATAAGGATTGCAAGTTTATCTCTCTTTTTTCTAAGAAGGCTTGCCAAAGATAAGAACAGCTCACTCCTTCTCTCCATTGAGATTTGAGACCAATGATTTTGAAGTTTTGCAGCAGCTTGTAATAATTTATCAATACGGCTATTGTCGTACAAATTATATTCTGCAATTATCTCTCCTGTATAAGGATTTTTACTTTCTATGGTTCTCATTTTATTTAGGTTATAAAGTTAGGGGTATGGTTTGGTGCATATAAATTTAAAAAAAAGATGGACCTCCGAGTGAAGCCCATCTTTACTATTTTTTACTCGATTTTACAATTCATCATCGTCATCGTCCATGTAATCCCAAATGCTATCGGAATCCTCGTCATCTTCTTCGTCTAAGAGATACTCATCAATTTCTTCATCTTCATCTTCATCGAAGTTGTCATAAATCGAGAGTGGCTTTTTTTGTTTCTGCGGAGTTGCCGATCTCCGTCCCTTGCCTTCACGGTCAAAATCATCATTCGATTTTGAGTGATTCTTAAATGGTTCATTCTTTGCCTTTTTCATCGGTCAGGATGTGTTGACAATAATTGTTTTATTGGTTAATAATTAAGTTTTACATCTCTCTACAGATGCTTTCACAAAGCTAAAGTAGCAACTATATTTGAAAAGAAATAATTTTTACTAAATTTTTTGCCCTATTTTTTATAACAAACATTTCATATTTTTATATTTTTCTGATTTTCAGACAATATACTAAAATATACTTTTCCCTGTATATGTGGTAAATAGTTCTAAAAAAAGTGACCCAACAACTGAATTTCCCGATTTATCTAAACCTGGTGACCACACAGCCAAAGTCATTTCATTTGGGATAACTGCAATAATCCCACCACCTACTCCACTTTTTGCCGGCAATCCTACTTTGTAGGCAAATTTTCCAACGGCATCGTATGTGCCACAAGTTAAAAGCAATGAATTAACTTTTTTATTTTGTCTATATGATAAAACATGCTGACCGTTTGAGTGTGTTCCATTATTTGCAAGGAAGCTAAAAGCTCTAACCAAGTCCAAGCAACTCATTTCTAATGAACAATGCGTAAAATAGCAATCGAGCACACGCTCTACGTTATTGTGAATATTGCCATAGCTTTTCATAAAATTAACAAGAGCTGCATTTCTAAATCCTGTCTCTTTCTCGGAGTTTCGTACTTCGATATTGTAGTCAATTCCGTGATTTTGAGCCAATTCCCGTGCAAAAAACAAGATTTCATCTTCGGGATTTGTATATTGTGATAACAAAATATCGGTTATTACTAATGCTCCTGCGTTGATAAATGGATTTCGGGGTATCCCGTTTTCATATTCAAGCTGAACAAGTGAATTAAATGCATTTCCAGATGGTTCTATACCAACTTTGCTATCAAAAATTGTATCGTCATTGTTCAGGCAAAGCACTAATGTTAGTAGTTTGCTTATGCTCTGAGCGCTGAAAGGTTTTAAAGCTTCGCCAATAAAATACTCTTCTCCCGATTTGGTTCTCATTGCAAAACCAAACGAATTAATATCAACACGTTCTAATGCAGGAATATAGTTAGCTACTTTTCCTTTACCAATTGAGGGTTTAACCTCTTGATAAATCTTTTCAATTAAATGTTGATAGTTCACTAAATAAGGTTTTTATAATCTGTATGTTGCACCTATTTTTAAACCCGAAAACATAGTCCCCACTTCTAACTCAAATTGAGCTGCCCAGCTATTGCTAAAATAGTATCTACTGCCTACTTGTACTCCTAAGTATAGTCCACTGGTTCTATTGCCTGTGTATGACTCATTTGAGTACGATTTGGTCTGTGTAAGAAGCACATATCCAGCCGACGCTCCCGCATATAAATCCATAAATACAGGCAGTTCGAGAAGGTTATCAAAATAGTAGTTACCAAAACATCCAAGAGAAATCATTGTGTGTTGATATTTATTCCCTGCATAAAATTCTCGATTGATAAGCAGTCTCGTTTCAGCTCCTAAAGTAAGTTCTCTATAAAGAAAATGTTCGCCTTGCAAATAAAACGGAACACCAATATTTGATGCACCCAATCCAAAATTAAGTAGTGTGTTTCCGCGCTTATTGTCGATTGTTCCTTGTGGAACTTGCGAATATAGTTGTGTATAAAATCCTAAAATAAAAGCGATTAGAAAAAATCTTCTCATTAATTACTAAAAATTTAGTAGTGTGGTACTCAATGTCGTTTAAAAAATCTAACTCGGTTATGCTGTAAAATTTAACCTATATGTAAAAATGTAACCACTTTGATCTTTAAATAAAACGTCAAAGTGGTTATATACAGAAAGATTAATTAATCAGTGATGTATGTTTTTTCTCTCTTCCTAATATCCAGTTTGTTCCAAATCGGATTGATACTTTTTGAGCATTTTGTGGGAAAATTGGGTCAAGTATATTGTCTGTCATTAAAAATGTCTGCCAACCTCCAAGTTTCAGAGCCAGTCCCACACCAATATTTTTATAACTATCTTTCATTAAGGTGTATGAAACTACCAATCCAAATCCCCTATTATTAAGGTTTGCAGATAAAGTAACAGACGAGTTTAACTCATTATTCCATAAACGACCATGATAGAGGGCTCCAAAACTTAAAATGTCTGCAAGTTGATAACTTGCGCCTACAAACATTTTTAATGGGATGGTGGTTTTGTATGAATCATGAGACAGTTTAGGATCAAATGTTTTGAATAAACTGTCAATATATAAATTTCCCATATCGAGAGAATCGTCTAAAAAATCATTCAAACAAATGCCTGTAAAGTTGAGTTCTCCTTTTGCTCGAAGATTTGTAACATTATCATTCCATCTTATAAACCCGAGATCTGTAACGCTTGCATGTAGTTTCAGATTGCTAACAGGGCTGTAAGTCGCACCCAAATCTATGGCTATACCGCCATTTTTCATATTCGTAACATAACCAATGGGATCTAAATCTTTTTGATTTGTTTTAATAACCAACGAATCTCCCTCTGAGTCGTAATATAAATCTGTAACTTCAACTATAGGTTGAGATGCATTGATATCGAAGTCTGCATTAAAAATAAAGTTTCCAGTCACAGGATCGGTTCTCCATTCTAATGTCGATTTGTCGAACTGCAAATTACCCATTCCAAACAATGCCTTAGCTTTTACTCCATAAGAAAAAACGGTACTTTGCTCGTGAGTTATTCCAAGTCCAATTTCACGATAGTGCAGCGCTTTAGCTCCAAATCCACTTAAATCCACATAGGGGTCCGGAAAATCATCATTACCATAAACTAAAAGCCTAAGCAAGTCACGCGGAAACGATACTCCGGCTTCGACTTTCTCTACCATGGAAAAATGCCAAAAAACATTTTTCGTTCTGAAACCGAAATGGAGTAAATCGATATATGTGTGGAAATCTATTCTATTAACTGGCTTAAGTCCATCAGCGAAAGCACGCGACTTGCCAACGTCATGAAACACAGTGGCTAAAGAGTCTCCAAACGCTCCCCCTGGCTTGTAAACAATATCGCTGTAACAAAAGCTGTTTACACTTATTCCTAAATTTAACGGCGGTAAAATTTGACCCGAAACAGGGATTATTAATCCTCCAAAATATCCTTTATAATCGAGCGTTGTAGATGGGTTTAGTCTTACACTGTTAGGGACGCTATGCAAATAATACATTCCTATGTTTTCTTGTGCTTCAACTTGTATAGCTACAAAGAAAAAAAACAATGGCAAGACATTTCTTAATATTTTTATTTTGTATTTACTCATTGCTACTATTTTTTTTATAAATGCTCATCAATTTCAATTTCAGCTTTAGTCGTGATTTTAACGTCAACACCATAGTGACGATAATATAAAACACTCTCTTGAGGTTGCGTATCTGATGAAGGTAATGTTGTGTTGTACTGTACTCTGATTATCAAATATTTCGCATCTTTCCATTTATTAAATTTTTCTTTAGTAAACTCTAAAACAGTTATTTTTTTAGTTTTACTGGTAACTTTTCCATTAGTTACCACACCTGACTCTATTATGATTTGCTCTTTTGGGGTACCAAAAATTGAATCTTTATGGTTAAAATCTTCATCAATAAGTATTCCTTGAAGGCGAATATCGTGAGGGAATCCATTATCTACATCAAGTGTTAATTGAACCTTTTTAAAATAATCAAACATCGAAGAATCGGAACCGATGTTAAAATTTAGCGTATCTGAAAAACATATTTTTTCTGTATGTCCCCAAAAAGGCACATCAAGTTGCGATATAACGGATATTTTACTGTCTTTGCTCATAAAGTTGCGTTGTGTTCCTGATTCTGGAGGATTCAAGTTAATCTTCACTGCAAAGTCAATGCTACTTGGCAAATCGTACAAAAGTTGAGGTAAATTAGTCTCAGATCCGGAAATCTGCAAAGTATCTATAGATTGTTCTATGGTATATGGATATGAATTCGTGGGTTGCACTAAAAAGCCGGGGTTTAGATCAAAAAATGGCACATTTCCAGTAAGTGGCTCTGTCCCTCCAAGTCTTTTATTATATACAGAAACGTAATCGAACCCATATTTAATAGGTATTCCAAAAGAGTTAGAGACAATAAAGCGTATTACTGGATCTTCCACATAAAAAGTTCCCATGGTAATCATCTCTGTAAGACCTAAGTCTATCATTGATGGACCAAAGCCACTTTCAAAAAAACCTACATATCCAAATAGCCAGCTATACTCATTGTCTTCAAAGTCGAGCTGTATATCAATTTTATGTTCGGGATTGAAAGGGTGTATATTTCCATCATCTAGTTTGAGAGTATAATCAATAAACAGGGAGTTAACACCGGCATATGCCTGGGTTAAATCTAAAACATATCCTTCTAAATCGGTGTATGTATAGTCATAACTAAATGAGTTGCCTTGTGGTTTAATGTAAACCATTCTAGAATACGTGTTTTCGCTCCCGTCCTTTTTTATTTTTAAATGAGGAAAGGTCAATATCAACTGTCCTTTATTGGGCATGTTGGAGTTTACCCTTACACGCAGTTTGGTACTATGAAAAGCCATGCTGTCTAATAATTGGCCTAAGAGAGTATCAACTACAAATGGAAACTCTGTTTCTTCTTTTGTCATTGTAACTATTCCTTGAATGTTAAACCCTCCGGCAGAATCATAGTCAGCCTTATTAAACTGCATAAGGAAACTTTGATTCGATAGAGTTATTAAACCTTGGGCTGTTTGCGAAAGCATTGTATCTTGAAGCCGTAGAATAACTAAGTTAGAATCATTAGGCAACAAATAATTACCAACAAAGTTAGTGTCGGCTAACTCAATCATGTTTTCTATTGTTAATGAGCCGTATGCAACAGGAAAAGCCCAACTAGATTGTAATTGTACTTTTTTTGACAACTTGTCTAATTCAAAGTTGTCGTCTATACATGCAGGAAAAGCAATTAGCATAACCATCAATACAGGCATTATGCTTTTTTTGATTATATTGCTCATATTCATAAAGTTAAAAGTTTATAAAGTAGGGACACAATGAATTGCGTCTGTACGAAAAATTGAAAGGCGGTGTACCGATAGTAATGTTTCGACACTTTCGAGTACGCTCAGTGCATCGCTTACGCTCAACAACCATCGAAGTGTGAAAGCGCTTTCTACTTGCTCCTTGTTCCTTACACCTTTACAGAATGTTCCTTTATTGATAATCATTGTGTTCTGATTTATTATTTTTTCAAGATTTTAAACTCAACACGTCTATTTAGCTGGCGTCCTTCTTCTGTTGTATTCGGAGCAATGGGTTCGTCAAATCCGTATCCTTTGTACGTTAGTCTTGATGTTGGGATTCCATTGTTTATCAAATAATCGACAACAGCTTTTGCGCGTGCCTCTGATACTCGAATATTACTTGCTGCTGAACCTACATTATCAGTATGCCCGGATATCTCAATCACTAAAGTTTTATAAGTATTCATCATAACCACAACCCTCTCTAATTCAGGGTATGAGCTTGAATGTAAAACTGTTTTTCCAAATTCAAAGAAAATATTATTTAAAACTACTTTCGAGCCTGCTTCTAATTTATTTAGCAATATGTTTTTTGTAATTTCCTGATAATTAGTAGCTTCTGGTATGTTAAAATTTTCTGAATGGTGTAAATAATCAGTTGCTTTTACCATCATGGCGTAGTTTCTTCCCGAAGGCAAGGTAATCATATATTCGCCTGTTTCTGGATTCGCCTCTACTGTTTGTACTATCTCGTTTTTCTCGTTGTCAACAACCTCAATAGTTGCTCCTATTGGGCGTTCAGTAAATGAATCGCTTATAACTCCTTTTACGATTGTAAGACGAATTGTTTTTATCTCGACTGTTTCTTCGATTACAGCTTCCGTTATTGGATTTGCAAGTGAAGCTAACAACATATCCTCGGAATTCTGAATTAGAGGCTTTTCAGGTCCTAAAAATGTAATCATATATATATCCCAATCGCCTTTACTACTATCCTGACCTTGCGAAGCATAATAGCCAAAGCGTTGATTTGCAGTTATTGAAAAAAACATATCATCATCGGGTGTATTTATTGGATGTCCGAGATTTTGTGGTACTCCCCATGTACCGTCACCTTCAATCTCGCATTTAAAAATATCGTAACCTCCCATAGAAGAGTGTCCATTCGAACTGAAATAGAGAGTTTGTCCATCGGGGCTTATGAAAACAGCCTCCTCATTATAAGGAGAGTTTACGAGGTTTCCAAGATTCAATGGTTTTCTCCAGTTTTTTTTGATATCAGATCTACGTGATTCGTAAATATCGCTGCCACCTTTTGAGGTTTCTGGATTGTTAGATGTAAACCACATTGTTTTACCTTCGAAATGTATTGAAGCAGATGTTTCTCTGTGTTTAGAGTTGATTCTTCCAAATACACGTTTGGAGGGCTTACTCCATCTTCCTTTGCTTTTTGCTTTTGTTATTGCTAAATCTCCATTCTTGTCTTTACCGTCAAATATGATTAATTCTTGTCCACTTGGAGATATTCCTATCACTGCATTATTATCTTTTGAATTAACAGGCTTGGGGAGCTTTTCAGGCTCAGTCCAAACTCCTTTCTCTCTTTTAGTTCTGTATATTTTTTCATAATAGCTTTGTGTTGACTTGTATCTCGGCGTTTTTCTCTTACCTAAATTAGGTCGCTGCGATGTAAAATAGAGGGTCTTTCCATCAACAGAAACAACTGGTGAATACTCTGAAAATTGCGTATTTACATTATCGCCGATATTATCAATAAAAACTCGTTGAGGTTCTTTAACATATTTTTCTCCATACTCTGTTTCTTGCACATATTTTTGTATTACAGGTGTTAGTTTTAGTAATTCCTTTGTATTCAACGTAGCCCTGTATTTTAAATAAAACTCGCGGGCTTTCTCAAACTCATAGTTCAAGTGATAGCCTCTCGCCAATTTGAAAAGAATGTCTTTTGAGATATTTGGATTTTGATTATATGCAATTTCAAAGTGTTGCAGGCATCTCTTTTTATTAGTCGAAGCCAGATAACTGTTTCCTAAATAATAATTCAACGCAGCATTTTCTGGGGCAAATTCGTATGCTGCATTAAAAAATTTTGCTGCTTCACGATAATCGCCTGCTGTCCCCTTTTTATAGTATTTCAATCCCTTCTTTGCGTTCTTCTTAGCTTGTTTATAGTTCGCAGGAACTTGAAAATCTGCTGATTTAATTTTAAGCTTAACTTTTTTCTGTGCTATAACATCTTGCGACAATCCTATTGACAGCGCTAAGGTTATTAAGAAAATTATATTTCTGTGTAAATTTACCATAACAATGAGAAAATTTATTCGGTTTCACAAAAAATCACAAAGCTTTTTGCTTGAATTTGTCCTAAGTTTATTGCTTGTTTCCAATCAAGACATGCTCCTCTAACATCACGAATCATTTCACGTGCATTGCCTCGATTTAAGTATGCTTCACCATAATTGGGATTTAACTCAATAGCCTTTGACAAAGCAACTATTGCTTCATTATATTTTTCTAGCTTAATAAGAGATGTGCCAAGATTATTGTATGCAAACGGATAGTCGTCTCGAAGTTCAATTACATATTCAAAATCTTTGACTGCGCCTTCGTAATCGGCTAAGTTAAATCGTGCACAACCTCTATTATTCCATACAAGAGGAAGGGTAGAATCCATTTTTATAGCCAGATTGTATTCTTCAAGCGCCCCGTTATTATCACCCTGACGACGTTTTGCGCTTCCAAGATTGCTGTAAGCCAACGCCAAGTGGGGATCAAGAGCTATGGCTTTGTTGTAATCTTCAATAGCTCCCAAATAATTTTCTAACATACGTTTTGCGCTTGCTCTATCGTTCCACGCATAAGCAAAATCATCTTTGATGTTAATACTAAAAGAGAAATCGGCTACAGCTGCATCGTAATTCTTCCTAAGAAACTCTATCACTCCCCTGTGGTAGTAAACCCTGTGATCATCAAGCTTATTGTCTATGGCGCTTGTGTAATCCAGATATGCAGAATCTAGGTTGTTTAACTGCTCATATGCCCTTGCTCTGTTGAAATAGGCTACCCCGAGAGTATTCGCAATTTCAATGGCTTTAGAAAAATCGGCAATGGCTTTTTCATAATCTTTGAGTTGCATATATGTGCTCCCTCGGTTTAGATATGCTTTTGCAAAATTTCCATCATAAGATATTGATTTTCCAAAACTTTCAAGAGCCTGCTCATACTCTCCATTTCCAAACTGCGTTACACCAAGATTATAAGCCAATTCAGCTTCTTGGTTTTCGGCAGCAACTAATGTGGGATCATCAAAAATCTGATTATCAAACCCTTGACTAAAAAGCCTTATGCCAACAAAAAATGTTGATATTAATAAAAGCGTGATTTTTAATCTCATTTTGGTTGATTTATTAAGTTGTTTACACCGCAAATATAATTATTTAGTCATTAAAACAAACTTAAAATTAATGAATTTAAGTGCAGTTATCAAGACTCAAATTATCAAACACTCCATTTTAAGTATTCGTTAGAGTTACAAATGATACTTTTTGTGCGTCTAATTTTTTACTCCCAATTCTGTAAACTCATATTTAACACGAGACTTACCAAGGCGGTGCACTGGGTGCAGTCGTAGTGAACAATTAGCAATTAATAAACAGATTATCAATTAATTGCCATGACTTTTAAGTCGTGGATTGGTTGATATAGATAATTTATGGGCTTTAGTCCAAACCAATAATCAATTAGCAATGCGTTGCACTTGGTCGCTGATCTCGTCGAAGTATCCAAGTGGTATTATCCCCGCGCACAAATAGGGAAGATTAAGGGAAATTTCTCCTAATTCATTAGTTCTGTAAAGAGTCTTTTGAAAATTAGCGCATATAGTTTGGGCTTTAGCCCAAAAACAAAAAGAGACGGAGCAAACCCGTCTCTATAATGTTCTAATTTTTAATCATTTAACTGCTAATTGTCTTAAATCATATTTATTAGTTTCCCAACCGACTCTTTAGCATCTCCCAATAATAAATGAACTCCCGATTCTTTTTTGTAAAGAGGATTATCAACTCCTGCATAGCCGGGGCTAAGGTCGAAGTTACAAATAAATATCTCTTTGGCTTGGTCAACGTTCAGTACCGGCATTCCGTAAATAGGAGTGTCAACAGCATCGCGTGCGGCTGGGTTTAAAACGTCGTTTGCACCGATAACAATAACAGCATCGGTATTTTTGAAGTCGTCGTTTATTGCGTCCATTTCGTAAAGCTGGTCGTAGGAGACATCAGCTTCTGCGAGTAGTACGTTCATGTGTCCGGGCATACGTCCTGCAACAGGGTGTATAGCGTAACGAACTTTTGCGCCGTTGCTTTCCAACTTGTCGGCTAATTGACGAACTAGGTGTTGCGCTTGAGCCAGTGCCATTCCGTACCCTGGAACGATAATTACAGATTTTGCTTTATGTAGAACTTCTGATGAATTATCCTTTTTTGCACCTGAACCTTGTGCAGGTTTGCTGTCTAACAAAGAAATCAACTTACTTACAGATTCTTTAGCATCTCCTAACAGTAGATGAACTCCGGACTCTTTTTTGTAAAGAGGATTATCAACTCCTGCATAACCAGGATTAAGGTCGAAGTTGCAAATAAAAATCTCTTTAGCCTGGTCAACGTTTAATACTGGCATTCCGTATATTGGAGTGTCAACAGCATCGCGTGCGGCTGGGTTTAAAACGTCGTTTGCTCCGATAACAATAACGGCATCAGTATTTTTAAAGTCGTCGTTTATTGCGTCCATTTCGTAAAGCTGGTCGTAGGAGACATCGGCTTCTGCGAGTAATACGTTCATATGTCCTGGCATACGTCCTGCAACAGGGTGGATTGCGTAACGGACTTTTGCGCCGTTGCTTTCCAACTTGTCAGCTAATTGGCGAACTAAATGTTGTGCTTGAGCCAACGCCATTCCGTAGCCGGGAACGATAATCACAGATTTTGCTTTCTGTAGAACTTCTGCTTTTTGGTCTCCCGAATCGGAACTTTGTGCGGGTTTGCTATCTAACATAGAAATCAAGCGACTAACCGATTCTTTGGCATCGCCCAACAGTAGATGAACTCCCGACTCTTTTTTATAAAGTGGGTTATCAACACCTGCATAACCCGGATTAAGGTCGAAGTTGCAAATAAATATCTCTTTAGCTTGGTCAACGTTCAATACTGGCATTCCGTAAATAGGAGTGTCAACAGCATCGCGTGCGGCTGGATTTAAAACGTCGTTTGCTCCGATAACAATAACGGCATCAGTATTTTTAAAGTCGTCGTTTATTGCGTCCATTTCGTAAAGCTGGTCGTAGGAGACATCGGCTTCTGCGAGTAATACGTTCATATGTCCTGGCATACGTCCAGCAACAGGGTGAATAGCATAGCGAACTTTTGCGCCGTTGCTTTCCAACTTGTCGGCTAACTGACGAACTAAATGTTGTGCTTGAGCTAACGCCATTCCGTAACCGGGAACGATAATCACAGATTTTGCTTTATGTAAAACAGCTTCAGATGAAGTCTGTTTGGTCTCCGCTTTCGTCTCTATTTTAGGTTCAGCGGTAACAGGTTGCGTTTTTGTAGGTTTTTTACCTGCTACAGATGTTTTTCCTGTAAGGATATCCATCAAACTCCTGTTCATTGAGCGACACATAATTTGAGTGAGGAACAAGCCCGAGGCTCCAACAATTCCCCCAACTGAAACTAATAGTATATCGCTTATCGCCATACCTGCAATTGCTCCAGCAACACCGCTCAACGAGTTAAGTAACGATATTGTAATAGGCATATCTGCACCACCAACGCGTATAGAAAATGCGTATCCGAAAAGGGCGCTTATACCAATACTCAATATTAATATTATAGCGATATCAGCAGATTGACTTATGATATTGCCAACAAAGGCTGAGTAAAGTACTGTAGCCGTAAGAATGATAAGACTAATGTTAAGAATAATGGAGTGATTTTTCCAAATTACAGGTCTCTGGGGTAAAAGTTTATGCAGTTTTCCTGCCGCCACCAAACTTCCAACAAGAGTAACAATACCTACAATTATTGCCAATACAGCAGTTACATCTGAAAAAATTGGATAATCCTGCTCTGATTGTCCTATTTTAAGTAAGGTAAGAATTCCCACCAAAGCTGAAGCTAAGCCACCAACTCCATTTAGCAATGCTACTAACTGTGGCATTTCAATCATTTTTACTCTGACAGCGAACATGCTACCAATAATAGTTCCGATAAGCATATAGATGTATATACTTTTAACTGTAACTATTTCATTGTATAGCAATGTGATAACTATTCCTGCAAATACGCATATTGCGCTGATGATATTTCCCATAACGGCGGTTTTTACCTTGCTCATCATGGAAATACCCAGTAGAACTAATACCGACAGTACGGCACAAATAATTAAGTATAGCGTTGGAGATATCATTTCTTACCTCCTTTCTTTTTCTTGTCGAACATTTTTAGCATTCGGTGTGTAACACCAAATCCGCCTATCACGTTTACTGTGGCAGCTACTACTGCTAGACCGCCTAAAATTTGTCCAAGTAACACTCCAGTAGATGAAGTTGCTGTAACTGAAAGCCCAACAGCTGCTATTGCTCCCAAAATGGTAATGCCAGATAGAGCATTCATGCCCGACATCAAAGGGGTGTGCAGTAAGCTCGGTACGTTTTTAATAATAAAATAACCAACAAGGGTGGCAACAATAAAAATTAAGATTAAATAAATAGGGTTCATTGATACAATGTTTGATTTATTTATAAAACATAGAGACGCGAAGTTTCGCGTCTCTATTACTATTTTACAGGTTATTAATTTAGTCCCATAGCCTCTCGAGTACCTGCGTGAACAATCTCATTGTTGTGCGTAACAAGTGTCGAGCGAACAATCTCATCATTCATGTCTAAGGATATTTCACCATTTTTGGTCAAATATTTTATCATGTTATAAACATTGTGCGAAAACATCCAGGTAGAGCTTGTGGGTACCATTCCCGGAATATTTTTAATTCCAAAAATAGTTATTCCATGAATTACCTCTTTTTTACCTGGAGGAGTTATAGTACAGTTTCCGCCTTGGTCGATAGAAATATCAACTATAACGGAGCCTTTTTTCATGCCTTTTACCATATCTTCGGTAATCAATATTGGAGCCACTTTACCTGGAATTAGTGCGCTACAGTACACAATATCCATATCTTTTATAACTTCCGCCAATATTTCTCGCTCTTTTTTCAGCCACTCTTCTGGGAGTTTTTGCGCATATCCACCAGCAGCTACAGCAAGTTCTGCAGGAACACCTGTTTCAATCACTTTTGCACCCAAACTTTTTGCTTGTTCGCTTGCTGCAGGGCGTATGTCCATAGCGTGGGTAACTGCACCTAAGCGTTTTGCTGTTGCTAAAGCTTGTAAACCAGCAACACCTACTCCGATAACTAACACGTTAGCAGGCTTTAACATACCTACAGCTGTGAACATTTGTGGGATGAAAAATGGCAAACTGTCAGCAGCCATTATCATTCCTTTATATCCTGCACATGTACTCATAGATGTGAGTGCGTCCATGTTTTGTGCGCGTGATATACGTGGAATACCATCAAGAGTTAGTCCAATAACACCGTTTTTTGCCAATTTTTTTACCATTTCGTGGTTAACTGGCGTTGCAGGGTGTATAAATGTAATTAAATACTGTCCGCTATGCATCATGTCAGCTTCGTGAATGCCAAGTTTTTCATTAAAAAGTGGTTCTTTAACTTTCAGTATTAAAGATGACTTTTCAAAAATCTCCTTAACATCGGTAACAATCTTTGCACCTGCTTCACGATATTGATCATCGTAGAAAAGGGATTTTTCACCTGCACCGGCTTCGACCAATACGGTCATTCCGTCTTGCACAAATTTTTTCACTGTTTCGGGGGTAGCAGAAACGCGTGCTTCGCCCGGCATAACTTCTTTTGGAATACCTATAATCATAATATTAAATAAATTTTGTTACTAAAAATCACACAAAAGTACAAAAAAAACATATCATATTTCAATAATATACTAAGATTAAATTTGTGAGGTGTTTTAGTTCCTTTTTTATGATAAAATTTGGTAGTATCATGCTATTAATATTCAAGAGGGTTGTAGGTATAATCGTTCCATTTATTACTATATCAGAAAAGTAAAAAAATAATTAACCCTACGTTTATTAGCTTTATCTTTAAGAAAGTGTTATATTTGCTATGTTGTGTATGCATTAGCGTTAAGTTAAAAACAACATTCAAAAATATATAAACCGATTTCTCGAAATAACAAAGAATGCATCTTTGTTGAATATTTAAAGTTGCCCAAATGACAGACAATAAACCATATATAGAAACAATTATTGAAATAAGTAAACCTTATTTACAGGAGACATTTCCTAATGATAAGCGACTTGATGAATTTATAGAGTACGTAAATTTTCTAAAAGAAAAAACAGATACAAAAGAGATTATTGACGATTTTATAACTATTTATACCGACTTCGTTAAACAAGACTATCAAAATCAATATCAAGAGGTTAACTTAAAACTTGTAGATTTTCTCGAAGAAAAAGACGATGGCGTAAAAATCATTTGGGGCGACTGTTTCGATGTAATGAAAGGAATGAAATCGGAATCAATTCATTTGATGGTTACATCTCCACCATATTATAATGCTCGTGAATATTCACAATGGAAAAATTTGAATGAATACCTTAATGATATGCGACTGATTATCAGAGAAGCATATAGAGTATTAGACAACCATCGTGTTTTTGTTTTTAATGTTGGAGATATTTTTGATAATGATAATATTACAACTACTTCAACTTGGGGAAAACGCAGAATCCCGCTAGGCGCCTATTTTACAAAGATTTTTGAAGAAGAGGGATTTACATTTGTCGATGATTTTATTTGGGATAAAGGCGAGGTTCAAAGTGAAAGACATAAAAGTGGGAATAAACCTTATCCGTTCTACCAATATCCGATGAATTGTTATGAACATATCTTAATATTTCACAAACATAGAGTAGATGAAACGCGTTATCCTTGCCCTGTGTGTGGCTGTTTAAAAGTTAATGGTAACGCTCATTCTGAGATAGGAGTGAAAAGCTGGGAATGTAAAAATCTTGAATGTTTCGAGCGTAGTAAAGCAAATCGCGGAAAAAGATTTTCACTTAAAACTATTATCACGCAGGGAAGACAAGAAGAAAAATTTACTATTGAAAAAGATTTTATAAAAAAATGGCGTAGGGATATTATAAAAATAAACCCTGTCATAAAAATAAATTCCAAAGGAGAAAATATACTCGGTCATACAGCGCCATTTCCTGCAGAAATTCCTGAATTTGCTATAAAAATGTTTTCTTATCCAAATGAATATGTATTAGACCCATTTGGAGGTAGCTTTACTTCCGTAATAACAGCAAAAAAACTTGACAGAATTGGTGTTGGAATTGAATTAAATAAAGAGATGTTTGGTAAAAGCAGTATGGAAAATTTAATTAAATCTTTACAGCCAGACTTATTTAATACAAAAAATATAAGAATTTCTGAAATAGATTTACTATAAAACGAATACGAACTAATTTTAATTTAGCCCTATAGAATTCCGTATGAACAACTGAAAACTATAAATGTATGAATGAGATAGAAGAAAAGAAAAAACAGGTAATTGGACTCTACGGAGAGATGCGTTTGTCGATGGAGTTGCACGAACTAGGTTGGCAAGTTCATAGAGCCTATATTGATGAAGGTATTGATTTTACAATTACTAAATATTACTGTCCTGTTTGTAAAAAATATAGTAATCAATACATTAGATACACTGTTCGCAATAAGAAAAAAGTTAAGTGCGTGACAAATTTATGTGAACATTGCAAAAAAACTGAGTTAGAAGTAATATCACGATATTTACAAGTAAAAACTTCCGAGGGAATTAAGACTAAAAAAGAAAATGTAAGAAAATTCAGTTTCCATCCAAAAATTCGATATGATACGGGTTACAAAGTGTTTTATGTTTGGATAGCGGTTTTTGACGACGCCAAAGAAAAAAAATGTCATTTTTACATTTTCAACACAAAAGATGTAGAAAAATTCGACAATACAAATTTGGATACATATCAAATTACTGATAATCAGAAAACTGAATTGCCTATCAGAAACGATGGAGTTGTATTAAAAAAAGGTGCGGAAAGCACAGGATACGACTATTCTTTTTTTAATACAAGGTTCTACAACGATTTTGGAGCATTAGAGATTGAACTCAAATCCTAATTATAGGGAGCTTAAGTTAAATTGTTCGTTGATAATTGTTTATTGAAAGTAGTTTGTTACAAAAAAACGGAAGACGATGCGACCCTCTCCTGATTTCGTCATCGTGTCACCTCAATAATTTTCTTCCTGACTTGTATATTTTAGTGCAGTAAAATGGACTTAACTTTATTGTTTTTTACTTTTGGACTCGTGAATTGCATATTTTAGTGCGATAAAAAAACAGAAAATTAAAAACAGCACATGTTTGATAAAGTTAAGCCTCTCAGACATTGATATTTGTGAAAAAATATAAAAACTTTTCAAATATCGCATTGTAGGACATCAACTAATGAAAAACAAATATTTCTCAATTTTCGACATTTAGTGCGGTAATTAGAGTGTTTTTTCGACATAACCCATTGATTATCAATGTTGTTTTAAGCTGAGTTTAAAAAAGTGTACAAGTCAGGACCTCAATAATTTTCTTTATACCTAAAAATCTCATTCGAAATTTCAAATTTAAAAAATACGTTTTATACACGACAATTTTCGTTATTTTCAATCAAATATCGTGTTTTTTCTTTTTCTTTTTTATTTTTTAAGTCCAGTGCATCATTTTTACTCTTTATTGTGACTTATTTCTGTTTAATTTTGTTAAATTCCACAACGCTTGATAAAATCAGAGATTACGCTTAATCCTGAATACAACGTTAATCGTTCTGCGCCAAATTCATTTTTAGCTGATTTAGCGGTAAATGATAATTTTTTTGTACTTTTGTTTTGCATCTGTTAAGTGATTTTTATTTTATTTATAAATGCTTTAATAAAAGCATTTTACTTGACACATGCAATTTTATTTGAGAATTTAGGTAAAATTTATGCATCATATAAACAATTATAAAATTAATAAGTCATGAAATCTTTTTTAATACCAATCATAATTTTATTAATTGTTGTTATTCCAGTAACAGCACTCGGTATGAGACTAATTTTTAAGAAATCAATATTCTACAAAATTAGTTTTATTTGGGTTTTAACAGTTGTGTTTTCTTCAATAAACAACTCAGCAAGAATAGAAATTGAAGCATATCCGCAAGCAATAGCTCTACCACTCGCAATTATTGTGGTATTTTTAGGTGTGTTTTTCTCATATCGTGTTACTGTCAAACCATTAAAAGAGATGATAAAACAATTATCACAGCTATCTAATGGAGAAATTAATCTTGAAGTTTCGGAAAATTATTTATCTCAAAAAAATGAAATAGGAGAAATTGCAAATGCAGTGCAAACACTATCTGAAAATTTTAATAAAATAATTGGAAATATAAATACAAGTTCTCACAATGTAAAAAACATAAGTAATGAGTTAAATAGCATAATGCAATCGGTTCAAACAAATACATCGGAACAGGCAAGCTCAATAGAAGAAGTAGTAGCAGCAGTAGAAGAAATAAGTGAACATGTTAGAGAAAACTCGGTTAACTTGTCCAATACTAGCGACTTAATCACTCAGACTATAAAATCTATCGATCAAAGCAGCAAACAAAATGCTGAGTCATTACAAGTAATATTAGAAATTGCAAAAAAGGTAGAAGTTATCAATAATATAGCTGGGCAAACTAATATATTAGCCATAAATGCAGCCATAGAAGCATCAAAAGCAGGAGATGTCGGACGGGGATTTGGCGTAGTAGCCGATGAAATAAGAAAATTGGCAGATGCCAGTAATAAGGTTGGAGGCGAAGTAAGTAAAGCATCAAACCAAATTTTGGAAATTAGCAATCAAGTAAATAAAAAATCACAAGAAATAGAACAACACGCAAATAAAACAGTAAATCTGATAAACAACATAAACCAAGCAGGAAAAGAACAAAACCAAAGTATAGAACAAATTAATAGTGCAATAAATGGAATAAACACTATGTTACAAAATAGCAATGCAGAAGTAACAAAAATAAGCGATACAATATCTAAACTTAACTATTTCTCTGAAGAATTATTTAAAGCTGTTTCTATATTTAAGTTGAAGTAAATATATGACTAAATAAAAAAATACAGACATCAACACAAATTATATTAGTTTCAGAAATGGAACTAATCATTTTTGAAAGTATTGTACTTGTGGTTTTCTTATCAAAGATTTGCAAAAACAGACAGTTTTTTTCTATCACTATTTGTTAAACTCATTTCTATAATTAGGGTTCACTGAAAAAGTCTATGCTATTTTTGGGTATTTGTTGCTTGGTTGGTGATTAGTGATTGGTAAACGTTAACTAAATAACCATTAAGGAGTTAAGAAATATTTAGGAAAGACAGCGTCTTTATGATATGGTTTATTTTTGAAGATTCATATTTTTGAATTAGCACTTCTTTTTTGTCTGTAGGACAATATTTGGTGGATCTTATAATATGTTTGTACGCTAAAATACAAGATAATTAATTGATTTTCTGACAGATAATTGTTCACTTCAACTTCGCTCAGCGCAAGCATTGCTCATTGCATATTTCGGCTTCTCTCAGTACACCGCATTGTTAATTGAAATAAATGGTAGTAGAAGCGATCCTCTTATTGAGTCACCATCTACTGTTTTGAGCTTTACGTTAATACTTTTATAATTTTGATCTTTGTTATATGGTACGATCTCTACTTCGCCACCCTCAATAACTGACATTGATACCATGTTTTGTTGATCGAAGTTGTATCCTTTTGCAAAATAACCGTTAAAGAGAATGTTTGCTTCTTCTAAATCTGAAAAACTGTAATTCCCTTCCGGAGAGCTGGACGTTGATGTTAGTAAGGTTAGCTCCAGTACATCGCCCTTGCCTGTTAATTTGTTGCCCGATGATGATATCGTTTTATCTAATAGAACAATTTTATGTTTATAAATATTTTCAAGATATAAACCATTGTTGTACAATGCAATACGGTCGAAAGCTGGCTTGTGGTTTCCAACTGTAATATTGCAGAAGATAATATCTTTCTCCTTTTTTGTACAACTAACAATAAATAAAGTAGTTAGCAAAAATATTGTAAATGTTAATAGTTTACGCATAATATTAAAATCCGTGTAATTTTAGGTAAAGTGTTGGTAAAAGTAATAACAATCCTAATATAACTAATATTAAGATAAGGGGCCATACCCATCGAAACCACTTGTCGTAAGGAATTCGGGCAATACCCAAGCAACCAATTAAAACTCCGCTTGTTGGAGTAATCATATTGGTAAATCCATCGCCAAATTGGAACGCCAGAACGGTTGATTGTCTTGATATCTCTATTAAATCAGAAAAAGGAGCCATAATTGGCATTGTTAGCGCAGCTTTTGCCGAGCCTGAAGGAATTATTATGTTCAATGCGGTTTGTATTCCGTACATAGCACTCAGTGTGCCCCCTTTGCCAAAATCTCGCATTGTATGGGCTAATCCGTTCATTATGGTATCAACGATTTTGCCGTCTGTCAGTATTACAATAATCCCACCGGCTAAACCAACTATAAATGCTGCCGAAAATATATCTTTAGCGCCCTCTAAAAATAGCTTTGTAATTTCGTTAGCCGACCTGTTTACGGCAATTCCAGAGATTAAGCCCATTGCAAAAAACAGAGTTCCAATCTCCATTACGTACCACTGATAACCCATTACGCCAATAATCAGGAAAATAATAGTAAATCCCAATAAATTAAGGATATAGAAATGAACAGATTTGCGTAGGGAAATTACTGAAGATATCATAAATAGTGCAGTAGCTACCGGAATGGCAGGAAAGTTAAAATTTTTATTACCTATTGATAATGTTGAGTCATAGTAATTAACAGAAAATAAAATCAGCGCTATTGAAACTGCAATAAAGCTAATCCAAGCGCTTAAAGGAGTGTTGTAGGTTATGTTTTCCATGTCGATTTTTTCACGATTGCGCCAATATTCATCAGCCTTGTACATAATGCTTTTTTGCGGATTGCGCTTAATTTTCCGGGCATATAGTAAGATAAATGTAAATCCAACTGTGTTGATTACTAACCAACAAAAGACGCGATACTCTAATCCGCTAAAGATAGGCAAGTCTGATAAACCTTGAGCTATACCAATTGTAAATGGGTTTAGCATCGCACCTGCAAACCCCAGATGTGCAGCAACGTAAACTAAACATATCCCGACAATTGAGTCATATCCCATTGATATAGCCAATGGAACTAAAATGATAACAAAAGCAATTGTCTCTTCGCTCATGCCAAATATTGCGCCAAAGGCGCTAAACATAAGCATTATAAGAATCATTATTATGTTATCGACGCCAATCTTTTTTATAATTCTATTTCGTTCTAATTTTTTAGACCACTCAATAAAGGTTACAATGCCTACATCAATGGCTTTTGTTGAATTCATTATCCAAAAAGCGCCACCAATAAGCAAAATGAAAACAATAATATTTGCTTGATTAACAAAGCCATTAAAAATTGACGACAGTACTTGCCATGTTTGCGGTGATTGTTCAACAGTACGAAAACTGTTTTCTACAATTACAGTTTGAGCTTTGCCACTCTCTGTTATTTTTGTAGTTCTGTCAA
This sequence comes from Salinivirgaceae bacterium, assembly GCA_035407925.1. GTDB lineage: Bacteria > Bacteroidota > Bacteroidia > Bacteroidales > Salinivirgaceae > JAAYQU01. The sequence goes on along the minus strand of DAOOBP010000003.1, from coordinate 31,377 downwards.
ACTCGCCAGCTGGTAGTATCCATGTCATTATCGCCGCAAGGACAATAAATCCAAAAACAATAACGTAAGTGTGTGGTATTCGGACTTTTTTTTGCATTTTTTTGTTTTTTTGCAGTTGTGTTTATTTGCCCTCTAATGCTTGTTTCATTGCTATTCCAATGTTTGCAGGCGATTCAACTACAATAATTCCACATTCGCGCATAACTTGCATTTTAGCTTCAGCCGTATCGGCTTTTCCTCCCACAATTGCTCCTGCGTGTCCCATCCTTCTTCCTTTGGGTGCAGTTTGCCCCGCGATAAATCCAACAACAGGTTTCGTTCCGTGTTCTTTTATCCACAAAGCTGCATCGGTTTCCATACTGCCTCCAATTTCACCAATCAATATAATGCCTTCAGTTTCTGGGTCATTCATCAGTAATTTTACTGCGTCTAAAGTGGTTGTCCCGATAATTGGGTCTCCTCCAATCCCAATACATGTAGATTGCCCTAATCCACTTTTTGTTACTTGGTCAACAGCTTCGTAAGTTAGTGTGCCTGAGCGAGATATTATACCAACGCTGCCTTTTCTGTGTATAAATCCCGGCATTATGCCTACTTTAGCTTCTTCGGGGGTTATAATGCCCGGACAGTTAGGTCCAATAAGTGTTACATCTCTTTTTGAGATATACTCTTTAACTTTTACCATATCGGCAACTGGTATCCCCTCTGTAATGGCTACAATAACTTTTATCCCTGCTTCGGCAGCTTCCATTATTGCATCAGCTGCAAACGCTGGTGGTACGAATATTACACTTACATTAGCGCCTGTCTCTTTGCATGCATCAACAACGGTATTGAAAACTGGTAATCCCAAATGTTTTGTTCCTCCTTTTTTCGGTGTAACACCCCCAACTACTTTGGTTCCGTATTCAATCATTTGTTGGGCATGAAAAGTTCCCTCACTACCTGTAAAGCCTTGAATAATAACTTTTGAATCTTTATTAACTAATATGCTCATAATAAGTGTCTTATATCGTTTTTTAAAGTTTTATATCTCTTTTTTTTCTGCCATTTTTTTAAAGAGTGACAAATATACAGTTTTTTCGAGAATCTGTGCTGTGTTTGACAGAGACTAAATCCAATTAATTGTGTTTTGATATTTTATTTGATATGATATCGAGAGTTTTAACTATTTTGTTGCACGCCTCTTTAATTTCAGATTCTGTAATTGTTAAAGGAGGTGCGATTCTGAATGCGTTTGGACGAAACAGAAAGGGGTCTATCATTATTCCATGCTTCATTGCCTCCGACATAAGTTCAAAAATATCAATCTCTTCTATCAAATCGACTGCCAAGAATAGCCCCTTGCCTCTTATTTGTTTTATTGTATGATGTTTTAATAAATTGACAAACATTTCTCCTTTTGCAACCGATTTTTCAGCAAGTTTCTCCTCGATAATAACTGATAATGAAGCTTTTGCTGCTGCGCAACTCACGGGGTGACCTCCAAATGTGGTAATATGCCCTAATGTTGGGTTGAATGTTAGTTGATTCATCAAGTTGTGTGAAGCTGCGAATGCTCCGATTGGCATTCCTCCACCCATTGCTTTTGCCATACAAATAATATCTGGCTCGGTCTCGAAATATTCGGCTGCAAATAGAGTTCCCGTGCGCCCAAATCCTGTTTGGATTTCGTCAAATATTAGTAGAGTTCCTGTTTTGTCGCAACATTGACGTGCAAGTTTAATGTACTCTTTATCAGGAATAATTATTCCCCCCTCACCTTGGATTGGCTCTATCAGAAAGCAGGCAGTTGTGTTATCAATAGCTGAAAGTTGTTCGGGAACGTTGAAGTCTATTTGACGTATGCCGGGCAGAAGTGGGCGAAAGGAATTACGCATTATCTCGTCTCCCATAACGCTTAGCGCGCCGTGTGTCCCGCCATGATACGCATTTTTACAGCTGACTATGTTAAATCGACCTGTGGCACGCTTTGCCAATTTTAGCGCTCCTTCAATGGCTTCGCTTCCCGAATTTACAAAATATATACTCTCTATTTTTGGAGGTAGAACTTCCGATAACAGTTTTGCGAGTTGTACTTGTGGGGTTTGAATATACTCGCCATAAACCATAAGGTGTAAGTACTTGTCGGCTTGTGACTTGATTGCCTCAATAACTTTTGGATGTCGATGTCCGATATTGCTTACCGATACACCCGACATTAGGTCAATATATGATTTCCCAGCCTTATCGTATATATAAATCCCTTCAGCATACTCTACTTCCAAGCCCAACGGCGATTGTGATGTTTGTCCTACGTGCCTAAAGAATAAATCGCGTTGATTCATTACTTCGTGATAAGGTTTATATCATTTAGAAGATTGTCTCTAAATGATTTACCAATGGGGATTATCTTGTTTCCTTGTTTCGTATCAATTATAATAACATTGTCCTCAATCATTTTTATTTTATTGACATTGACAATGTATGATCTGTGTACTCTTTTGAAACGTGCTTCTGGAAATTTATCATTTACAGCCTTCATTGTGAAATGAATTGTAAATTTTTCATCGTGTGTACTTATAACAACGTAGTTTTCAAGCGCTTCTATCCAAAGTATATCATCATATGAGAGTCGCACAAGTGTTGAGTTCTTCTTTCTTATAAAAATCTCCTCATTGGTATTTCCCGACATTTGCATAGCCTCGCTGTGCAATTTATTGGCTTTATTTACCGATTTTAGAAAACGTGTTAAGGAAATTGGTTTTAATAAGAAATCGGTAACATCGTAATCGAATGCTTCTACAGCATATTTTTCTTTGCCAGTTATTATAATTACTTGTGGTGGATTTTCAAGCGTATTTAAAAACTCCAAACCTGTCATTTCTGGCATTTCTACGTCTAGAAAAATTAAATCGATACTTTCAGGACCATCAAACGCCTTTAATGATTCCATGGCGCTTTCGTAGCTTCCAATTAGATTGAGAAACTCAGTTTTTTCAATAAAACTTTCAATTAATTTCCGTGACAGTTTGTCGTCATCAATTATTATACAGTTCATATTCTTAATTTTTTAGGTTTAAGATCACAAGAGATTTACATTGTTTATAATCAGGATGTTGTGTTTCAGGTTTGGATTTTTGTGTTTATTTTTTGTGTTAGGTCATTTTGTTATTTTTATTTATTAAATTTGTTATTATTACCAGATTTAACAGCTGTTAAAAGGTATTTTCTTTACAATAATAGTAATATTATACCAAATTTTAACAAATATATAAACCTTTTTCGCATTTTTACCGCAATTTCAATAAGATATTAAAAAAAATAAAGATAATGAGAGTAAAAATAGTAATATATTATATGTTAAAACTGTTATGTATAGTTTTATCGTTTCCATTTGTTTTGAGTGGACAACCATCAGTCGATTATTCTGAGATATTGGTTAAAGTTAAATCAGAGCATCATATCAACAATTTACAGGATTTGATGTCGGATAAGTCATGCCATATTAAATCTTTATTTCAAAAAAACGTTATTAATCGTAGTAGTGAAACCAAAATTTGGAATATTTTATCTGTAAAACTACCAAATCCCGATGATGGAAGAATTTTTAAATATATACAAGAGCTTGATTTTATTGAGTGGATAGAGTATCGGTATTGTCAAGAACTGTTTTATGAACCTAATGATCCGTTAATAGGTTCACAATATTATCTCGAATTAATTAGGGCTTTTGACGCTTGGAATATCAGTATGGGCGATAGCGCTGTAAAAGTTGGAATTGTCGATACTGGGATTGATCCCACACATGTAGATTTGGTTAATCAAATAGCGTACAATTACTTAGATCCTGTAAATGGAATAGATGATGATGGCGATGGTTTTATCGATAATTTTATGGGGTGGAATATTGCCGAAAACAACTATAATGTAATTGCAGACGTAAATCCACATGGAGTGGGAGTTGCGGGAATAGTTGCAGCTGAATCAGATAATGGGGTAGGTATTGCCGGAGTGGCGCCAGGGGTTAAGATTTTACCCGTTAAGATAATGAGTAACAATGGGTTATTAAAATCATCATACGAAGGTGTTGTTTACGCTGCCGAGCACGGTTGCAAGATAATTGTCTGTTCGTGGGGAGGGGTTTTGCCAAGTAATCTTGGACGAGAAGTTATAAGATATGTCGTTGATGAGTTGGGCGTATTAGTTGTTGCTGCGGCAGGAAACAGTCGTGACGAAAATCTTTACTATCCTGCATCATATCCAGGAGTAGTATCTGTTTTAGCGTCAAATCAGTTCAACCACAAGTGGGAGGGCAGTACTTATGGATACCGTATAGATATTGCTGCACCGGGACAAAACATTCTTTCAACAGCTTTTGGAAACACTTATTCGTCAACTTCGGGTACATCGAATGCTGCGCCAATAGTTGCGGGAGTTGCATCGGTTATAAAATTTTTACGTCCACACTTGAATCCGTACCAAATTGTTGCACAAATAAAAGCGACAGCAATGTGGTTAGACACCATGCCTGCAAATGCTCCTTATAGGGACAAAATTGGAGCAGGGAGGGTTGATATGTTTAATGCAGTATCAGATACAAATATGTTTTATTTGCAAATTCCTACAAAAATTGTTGATGCAGAAGAAGTCTGCCCTAACGAAACGTATCGTTTAAAAGGAGAGTTAAAAAATTTATTGTGTTCAAAAAACGGAGTTACTGTAACAATATCGCCATTGTCGGAGTATGTCTCAATTGCAAATAATACATTTATCGTAAATCATTGGCAATCTGGTGGTATTGTTCAGATGTGGGATTACAATATACGTCTGAATATTGACGCAAATACTCCTTTAGATTTTCTTATACCTATTCGATTTACGTACAGCGTTGATGGGCGAAATTATAATGAAGTAAGAACAATTCCTGCTGAAAAATCGTGGTATGATATAGATATGTTTGATATGAAAATGACATTGTCAAACGTTGGGAAACCTGCATATCACAGTTTATCGCCGCTAACCGGTAACGGATTTAGAAAAGGAAATTCAAGCTCGTTGATGTGGGATGTGGGCTTAATTGTTGGAAAATCGGAGGTTAAAGTTGTTAGCGGAATTTTTGGCAATATTGATTTTACTTCAAATACAGCTGTTTCACATGTCGAAAACACGACATTGCAACAAGCAACGGCTAACTTTACCGATATTAATTCGCCGAATTCGGTGGGTTTAGATTATCAGGTGACGGCTTATACGGGAAGTGACTATCCGATTAGCGCTGCCGTGATTTATGAAGTTAAAGTAACAAATATCACAGATGCGGCAATTGAAAACATAAGGGTTGGAATGTTTGCAAATTGGATTGTTCGAACAGGTGCAGTTGTTACAACAAATCGCCAATTGCAATTGGTCACTACTAAAAGCATTGATATATATCCATACACACATGGGTTGGCTATTTTGTCTGATACTGAAAACTTTAACAACTACTCTTTTGATACAGGAGCATCACCACAAGGAATTGATATAACCGATAATTTTACCACACAAGAGATGTGGCAAGCTTTAAACAGCCCGAGAGAAATGACCTATGCGTTAGAAAAAACAACACCCGCGCATTTAACAAGCATCAAAATAGATGTTTTACAACCTGCTCAATCGCAATTAATTAGGTTTGCGTTTTTAACAGATAGTCACGTGTCGCAAATTGAGCAACACGTTCAAAGTCTTCGTAATCACTTTACTTCTATATCAGAGACCGATAAATCAAGTTTTAGTATTTATCCTAATCCTGCAAATAAAACGGTACGATTTTCAGAACTACCCAATAAAGTAACGGTTTACAATTTGTTGGGAGAGAAGGTTTTTGAAACTCAAACGGCTATTTTTGAACTTTGTGTGGAAAACTGGGCAAGCGGAGTATATCTGTTTGTTGTTGAAACAGGGGATTCAAAAACTATTCATTCTATAGTTGTGGGAAGCAATTAGCATTTAGCAATGAGCAATGAATATATTAAATCATTAAGGAACATTGAGTTAAAAGTTGAAAGCGGTGCACTGAGCTTGCCGAAGTGTGATCGTCATTGGTTCCTTTGTGGTGGCTTCGACAGGCTAAGCCACCGAGAACGGTCGCTGAACTTGCCGAAGTGTGACCCATTCAGAACAAGGCGCTTTCATCTTTATAAACTTTTAATACCGATTGGACAGCTACTATAGTCCAAACTTCACTATCGTTCGTTTGAACTATGTATCTGTAGCATCGGTATTTACCATTGTAAAATTTTAAAAAGATTGGACTATTTTAAAATTACAATTGGTATAACTCAAGTTGTTAATGGATAAAAAAACGTACGCGACCTTTGAGTAAGCCGCGTACATCACATTTGAGAGCTTTTCATTCAATTGACTTATCCGCTATGATTTGCCAACTGCCGACAAAGATATAATGTTTTTTTGATTTTCCACCTCATTTAGTAAAAATATTTGCAAACACCTTATTTAATACCAATTGCACATTGCTAATTGCATTCTATTTGCTTATAACAATAGCATCCACCCTGCGGTTAATTCTGCGTGCATCTTCTGTTGCTTCGTTTACAATAGGATCGCTTGCCCCCATTGTCTTTGATGTAACGTTGGTATAACCATTATCAATCAAATATTTCATAACCTCATTTGCACGTAATTCTGCAACCCCTACATTGTTAACGGCTTCAACATCGTCGCAGTGACCAACAATTTCAATTTGTATGCCTGGGTTGGCATTTAGAACATCTAACAGTCTTGAAAGTTCAACTTTTGCCTCTTCGTTTAATCCCGATTCATTACGATTGAAAACAACATTGTGTAGGGTAAGTTTGCTTCCTATTGTTATTGCTGTTAGCGTAACATCACGATTTAAGTTGAGAAATGTTGATATTTGATCCCCCATTAATCCTTCGGAATAGAACCAGTAACCTTCTGCTGTAATATCTAAGTGATAGTTGTTGCCTGATACAAACGACGTATAGAAACTACCCGTACGTCCATCGGTAACTGTCTCTGTAATGGTATTGCCAGTCTCTTGGTCAATAATTTTAACAGTGGCTTTAATTGGAGTAAAGGTTGCGCCATCTTTGACAGTTCCTGCTAAGTTAGTACGTTTGACGGCTTGTATTTGTTGCCCTTCGCCGCTGAAATCAATTTGCTGTGCAAAGTTAATGCGGCGTTGCTTTTCTGTAAATATAAAGGTAAGCTCAAACTGTTTGTAGCCATTTAACTGTACCTCGAATGTATTTTGCTCTAACTCAAAATGTTCTCTAAAAATATTATTAATGCTAACAGTATATTTTTCGATATTTGGAACATAAATAACAAAACGTCCATTTTTGTCGGTTAATGTTGAGTATATTTTTCCTTTACCATCGTCAGCAGTAACTTTAATATTTGATATATCAATTGTTCCAAGGTTAGAGAGCTTGCTTCGGTTCATTACTATTTGACCAAATATTTTGTTTCTTTCTTGGAAAGGTATTTCAACTATATCTGAATTTTTGAGATGTAACCTAAGTTGAGAACTTTCTGCCACAAAGTTATCAAGACTTTTGCCAACAGGAGTAAAATTTATGGTGTAGTATCCGTCAGGAATATTTTTATATCTTACGTGTCCGTCTATATCAGATAGAAACTCCATTGTATAAAATTCACCGTGCCTATCTTTTCCAAGTAGAGAGTCGGTCAGTTCCCAATTTTTATCGATAGATACTAAAACGTTGTTAACGCCGGGTTCGTTAGGATCTTTGACGCCATTACCGTTAAGGTCTTTAAAGAAAATAAGGTCTAAGTTTAGATATTTGAATTTTGGTTGGTTAATACCAAACTCTTTACGGATTCTAAATTCAAAATACAGATTATTGTACTTGTATTTATTTTCTGTTTGCTTGTCGAATGTCGATTGGTGACCAATGGCGTTACTTAATGAGAGTGTCCAATTTCCACCGGGTCTGGCAACCAACTCATTACTAATACCCAAACGATTTGTTTTTGCGTGTATTATATACGAATATGTTCCACGAATAGAGTACTCAAATATCTTTTCAAAAAATAGAACTCTATAACCTCCTACAAGTCGCACCGTTTTTGGGTTTAAATAGTTGTAAAATTTTGAGTAGTGTTCTACCATAATGAATGGTCCATGATAGTATGCGGCATTAAAATTCCAATTTCTTAAATTTGTATATAGTGAAATATACATATTTAGGTACGTTTTTTCAGGATTTAGGTTTGATATATTTAATCCACCGTACTCTGTAGAGTATTTAGAGATATAACTAACCCCACCACGAATCTCTGCCCCTATGTTGACTGGCGCTCTGTTACTGCGATATCGAACAATAATATCTGCCATAGATGTATGTACTGCAAACCAGTGTTCGGGATTGAACAGGTAGAAAGAGTTGCTGCCAACATAATCGTACCAAGGTCCAACTGAATATGTTACCTGATCAGTTAAGGGAGCGTAATACATTATATTTGCATTGTGATTAGAAACTCTTCTATCTATATTTTCTATTGAGTTGTCATAGTTAAGTATGACTTGATTAATGCCATTATGACGACCATAAATTCCACGACCATTTTTAAGGTCTAAGTAGAAATAGCTGTTCAAATCTATTTTTCCTCTGTTCGTCCCTGCAAAAGTTGGTTGACCATACATCAACCTTGAGTTTAATCTAAAACGTTGATAACTAACCTGTAGTAAGGCATTTCCGCCAAAGCCATTTTGCTGTCCATTACTGTTTTGCATAGGATTATCGGTAATTGAATATCCTAAGTTAAAATCTAATGAATAGCGCTTAAATAAGGTAAAACCTGTCCCAAGTGATGGCATTTTTGTTTGTGAGTGGTCTCTGTTTTTGGTTTGGCTATATCCTGCAGATAACGATAATCCTGTAGTTGGTCTGCTTTGAACCATTATTGCCCCTCCAGAAATATCGCTTATTAAATTTCTTGTAGCCGAAGCAGTCGCTCTTATTTTTCTATGATTAAAATCAATTTGTCCACCCTTACCATTTACTGTAAGCATTCCCGGCTGACTTAAATCTCCTAATTTAAACCCCCAATTTTTGTAATTTGTTTTAATGTAAGAGTGGTTGTAGATAAAAGGATTTTTTTTATAAAATTGTTCCCCCATTGACCTAAAAAAATAGTCAACCAAAAGAGAGTTCTTTCCATGTATCGATCCCCAAAGTGCACCTTCGTAGATAGGATTGCCTTCGCTAAAAAGATTTAAGAAAGCAAGCTCGGCAACTAATATTCTATCAGTTTCCGGTACCTCTAATGTATATTTACTATCCAAATTTTTTATCCAAACGGTTGATTCATATGTTGTATCTTTAGTTCCAGTCTCGATATATAATCCGTGATTTCGCTTTTCTAGGGCTTCGATGCTATTGTTTAGTTGTACGTTGTAATTGACTATAGTGTCTTTGTTTGAATTTAGTATAAAGTCTTCTTTAAAAAAATCGTCCTGTGCTCCTTCGATTGTTACGGTTTTGGGTAATTTGATGTTTACATATATCAATTCGTTTACATTTCCACTGTTTGAGAACATCATTGACAGTGTGGTGTTTTTAAGGTGCTGATCGAAATATATATCTCTCTCAAGTAGCTTATATTTTATTTCGCTTCTTTTAGGTACATTAATAAACGAGTAGCTGTTTTTAAATACCTTTCCAGTATTATCTTTTAATGAGGCAACAATTGTGTAGCCAATATCTCCCATTGTATAGACATTGGCAGAAATTCGTAGCGGAATAAGTTTTGTCTCTCCTGGAGACAGCAAAATTGATTGTGTTTGCTCTCCCATCAATACCCAGCCCACTGGGATACCGAAACTTACTTCAAATCGCAATCGTCTGTCAGTTGGGTTTACAACTTTTAAGACATTAAAAAAACTTGTTTGTGGGTCAATCTCCTCTTTTTCTTTAATAAACGATGTCTCCAACATATTATAAGGCTCTTCAAAAAATGAGAACTGCCCATATATTGGAGCGTTTTCTACGCAAACCAAAACAAAAAACAAAATAACTGCTTTAACATTGTGCCTCATTGTTTAAGTCTCAGTGTAAATTCAATATCCACAGCGTAGTAGTCGGGAACCTTATTTATCATTTTATAGTTAGGGTCTGAGTCTGTCCCACAGGAGTAACTAATTTCAACAATTACTTTATCAAGAGTTGTCTCAGGCCCACTAATAATGGTTTGTTCGCCCGTACCAAGATCATAAGATGTGTATTCTACACCATCTTTCTTAGCCTTTACTTTAATAGATTCCACAGGGAGAAAATATGTAGTCATACTTCCTCCAATATTTGCCTGTAACGCTCTTACTGTTAATTCCCAACCATTGGGAGCTGGTGTACCGTTAGAATTGAGTTCTAGTTTTGTAAAATCATTATAAGTTATGCCATTCTGAATTCGGTTGTAGGTATTGAAATTAAAGCCGACGTTCGCTCCTCCTAAAACTCTAATCTTTGGGGGCTGACCAACTAATAAATTACAAACAATTGTTAGAAAAATAATGCATGCTAGAACTTTAGTATATGCAACTATTTTTATCATTGACTATCCTCTTTGGTACAATATTTGACTTAATTTGTCTAAGCAATGTACCGAATTTGATGAAGCATTGCCACAAACAAATATCAATAACCCATTTATAGAACCACCTTCAATTATTTTATCGTTAATTTTCTGCTGCACTTAGGCAGTTCAAAAAAAATAGCTTACTTACTTACTTACTTAACTCTTTGCATTATAAGACTTAATATGTTACAGCGCTAGATGTATAAAAGCCCACTCTTATTAATTTACAAATCTACCTAAAATACAAAGCGTTAGCGACTTCTTAATAACCGAAGAGTAAATATACTTTTAAAATACAACCAAAGTCTGTTATGAATTAGATAACAGACATTGATTGCAACTGTTTTATCTTAAACTAAGCGATTTATTAAATTGAACTAAGAACTAAGAAAATATTAACGGTATATCTGTCGGCAGCATTACTTTGTTTTAAAAGACTATTCGTATTCATATTATCTTCCCCTGTACCAAATCGCCATCTTATCGTAAATCTGTTTTTATTGACATCACCTGCGCCTCCTCCAGTAATACTTGTAACAATTTGAGTACCAGCAGTGTTATTTATTGCTTTTACTTCAGACGGGTCAGCGTCTGCACCGCATAGCAGGTATGAAGCACCTGCTCCGCCACCTATAGTGGCACCCACGCCAGTATAGTCAATGTCATAGCCAAGATTGTCAAGGGGTGGTGTAATTGTTCCACCAGTGCTACTGACAAAAGTACCAGTTTCTGAATACATATTAACTTTAAAGTCAATTGATGAAGCTACAGTAAATACGGTTTGATAGCGTGCGTTGCCTCCACCGTCGTTAATACCATTGGCATAATCGCTTAATGTATTAACAACAAACTCAATATTACCACCAGAAACTACGTTTAGTCGTAAAATTGAGTTGAGGGTTACGGATACCGGAATTATGGCATTATCAGCCACAGGTTGTGCAATCATACTTCCAAAAGCTAGAAGTCCGGCTAATGATAGAATAAATTTTCTCATAATGTTTGGTTTGTTTTACAAATTCCCTATGAACCCACGCCACAACTAACAGTGGAAAAAGTTAGGCTTCAATGCATTTAGTATTTTTAGAATCCATGCTTTTTGTCAAAGTTGCATTTGTAGCTTTCATAAGGTCTCTGTTGTTATACTAGTTAATTTATTTGTGGGCTTTGTTATGTTTAATTTGTTAATATTCAATGTGGTTTTATCAACATACTCATGTAAAAAGACAAATATAATACAAATAACTCTAATTATTGTTTTCATTAGTGTAATTTTTTTGCACATTCATCATAATTTAATTTATTTAAGTTTTACTGAAAAAGTCTTATTCTTCCGATTTTAAGCAAAATACATGCTTTTTGTCTTGTTTAAGTGCAAGGATTTACCAATATTTGTCTTAGCACATGACAATCACTAACCACGCAACCCGCACCCAAAAGCAACATAGAGTTTTTCAGCGAACACTATTTATACGGATACTAATGTTTAATTTTCTGAAAGATCGATTGAAAACCCCACAACCAAAATATCATCAATTTGTGGGAATGAGTCTCCCATCCAGCCTTCGAGTGTAACACGTAGTATGTTTTCTTGTTCCTTGAACGGCATATTGTGTATCTCTAAAAGTAGCTCTTTGAATTTTTTTATCAAAAACTTACGCCCATCGGGTCCGCCAAATTGGTCAACAAATCCATCAGAGAACATATAGAAACAGGTAGGTGAGTCAAGTTCTATTATGTGTAATTCTAATTCTGGCAGTTGGCTTTGTGCACCGCCAATTGCACAAGATGTGCCTTTTAAGTGTGTTAGTTTTCCATTTTTAATATATACTAAAGGGCTATTTGCACCTGAATAGATTAATGTTTTTGCCTTTTTGTCGATAAGGCATAGGGCTAAATCCATTCCATCTTTATTGCCTGTTGTACGTTGTTTAAGAGCGGACACAACACCAAAGTGTAATTGCTCTAACACCATATCTGGTCTTGAAATTCTTTTATTTGTAATTTCGTCTAACAGGTTATTTCCAATCATCGACATAAAAGCGCCGGGTACGCCGTGTCCAGTGCAGTCAACTGCTGCTAATAAAAGTTTGTTGGCATTTGCTAATTTTTTTTCTTCCTCCTCTTCATTAGATACGATACTCTCTTCGTAGTTAAATACTTGTTTTAAATTAAACTTCTCATCAACTTGTCTAAACCAATAAAAGTCGCCACTTACAACATCACGAGGTTTCCAAAATACAAATGATTCTGGCAAATATGCTTGTAATAATTTTGGAGGTTGGACCATTGCCTGTTGAATACCCTTTGCATAGTTGATACTTTGCCTGATTTGTGTATTTTGTTTTTCAATTCTGTCTATAGCAACCTCTAATTCCATTGATTTTTCAATGATTTGAGCATTTTGGTTTTCAAGAATTCTATTTGATCTTTGATTATCCTTGTATCGTCTATATAGTGCGATAACAATAATAATTGATAGAATCAAAAATATTATACCTGCATAGATAACGGTTTGTTGCCGCTGTCTAACAGCTTGCTGATGTTTTAAAAGCGCATCGGCTTCTCTTTGTCGTAACTCTTGTTCTTTTATTTTTGCATCCTGTAACTCTTTTTCTTGTTCTAAAAGCTTTATTTGACTCTCTCTTTGAAGCGCTTCGGCAGCTGCTCGCTCGAGATTATCTTGTGCTGCTTTGATTCTTAGATTACGAAGTTCGAGTTCTATATCCTGTTTTTTTACCTCTTCTTGTGCGGTTTTCAAGGTTGCCAATGTTTTCACTTCACGTTGCGAGGCAGCCGTCCTTTCAGTTTGCGTTTGTAGGCTACGGTATGTAATTTGATATTTATCTTGATAATCAACGGATGCTGCAATATTGTTTAGAGATTTGTGGTTTGAAGACATCAACCCGTAGATATTTAGTAGTAGCTTTGAGTTGTTTAGTGACTGTGCAATTTCAAGAGCTTCTTGTAAATTTGAGTTCGATTCGTCAAAATTTCCGATTGCCGAACATAGGTAAGCTAAATCAACAAGACCTGAAGCAATCCGTTCACGTTGCCCCAATTGTCTGCTTAATTTCAGTCCTTCCTCGAAATACTCTTTGGCTTTGCCAATATCTTGAAGATCGGAGTATAAAAGACCGATATTTGAGTATATGTTGCGCAGGTTGAAATAGTCTTCAATTTTTTTATATAGTTCGGCAGATTTTTGGAATACATCTATGGCATCATATAGCCGGTTGCTTTCCCAAAGTATAAATGCGGCTTTGGAAAGATTGTTGGCTTGTGCATTTATATCGCCACTACGTTCGGCTATTTGAGCCAATTCAATATATTGGTCGAACTGGGCTTTTTTCTGAGGGGTAATATCTTTTAGTTCTTGTCCTGTAGTTGTAAAACAGCTTAGAACTAAAGATAAAAATAAAGATATGTATATTAAGTGTTTATTCACAATTATGCTCAAAATATCTTTCTAAATTGCAAATTTACCACTTTTTAATAAAATTAGCAATTACGAGTTACGAGTTATTCATTCGTAATTCGTAACTCGTAATTGCCAATTGCATTACCCAAAGTCGTCGAATGCAATATTTTCTTCTGGCACTCCTAATTCGTACAGCATTTTATTTACTGCGCTATTCATCAATGGAGGTCCGCATAGGTAATACTCAACTTCTTCAGGCTCTTCATGTTTTGACAAATAGTTGTCGTAAAGAACTTGATGTATAAATCCTGTAGGTCCATTCCAGTTATCTTCGGGTAGCGGTTCGCTCAAAGCTAAGTGAAATTCAAAATTTGAAAACTCTTTCTCAATTGCTCTAAACTGGTCATCGTAGAAAACTTCTCTGAGTGAACGTGCTCCATACCAAAATGATGCTTTTCTGTCAGTTTTTTCAGTTTGGAACAGATGGAAGATGTGCGAGCGCATGGGAGCCATACCCGCGCCACCGCCAATAAATATCATTTCGCGTTTCGTTGGTTTAATGAAAAATTCACCGTATGGACCGCTTATTGTAACCTTGTCGCCTGGTTTCCTTGAGAATATGTATGATGAACATACCCCCGGATTAACCTTTTCAAACTCTCGTTTAGCGCGATTGAATGGTGGCGTAGCTATCCTTATATTTAGCATTATAATATTTCCTTCAGCAGGATGGTTTGCCATTGAGTATGCACGATAAGTTGGTTCTGGATTTTTCATTTTTAGGTCGAACATTTTCATTCTTTCCCACTCTTCTCTGTACTTATCGCCAGGATCCATATCTTTAAAATCGATATTTATTTTTGGGACGTCAATTTGAATATATCCGCCTGATTTAAAATCAAGTCTTTCTCCTTCGGGCAACTTCACTACAAATTCGGTTATGTATGTAGCTACGTTTTTGTTGCTAATAACTTCACATTCCCATTTTTTTATTCCGAGTATCTCTTGGGGGATTGTCATTTCAATATTGTCGCGAACCTTAACCTGACAAGCTAACCGCCAATTGTTTTGTTGTTCTTTACGGGTGAAAAAACCTACTTCTGTTGGTAGTATTGAACCTGCGCCTGAATCAACTATACATTTGCACATTGCGCATGTACCACCTCCACCACAAGCAGATGGGAGGAATATTTTGTTGTCTCCTAATGTAGCAAGTAAACTGCCTCCACCTTCAACTTCAAGTTCTCGCTCGCCATTGTTTATATTTATTTTAAGTTTTCCCGGAGGTGTTAGTTTTGCCTTTGCATAAAGCAATATAGAAACTAATAAAAGAATAACTAACAGAAAAACTGCTATACTTGTAATAATTGTTGTACTTATAACTAATGAAATCATAACTACTTAGTTTATAGTTTAATACCCATAAATGCCATAAAGGCGATACCCATTAATCCGGTGACAATAAAAGTAATACCAAGACCGCGTAGTGGTTTAGGTACATTTGAATAGCGTATGCGTTCGCGTATTGCTGCAATTCCAACAATAGCCAGTAACCATCCAACTCCCGAGCCAATTCCGAATACGGTTGCTTCGGCAATGTTTTCATAAGCGCGTTCTTGCATAAATAATGAAGCTCCAAGAATAGCGCAGTTAACAGCTATCAGCGGTAAAAATATTCCTAAAGAGTTGTATAGTGCAGGAGCATATTTCTCCACAAACATTTCGACTAATTGAACCATTGATGCTATAACAGCAATAAACATTATAAAGCTCAAAAAGCTAAGATCAACTGTTGCAAATGACTCGCCTAACCAAGCTAAAGCACCTTCTTTAAGTATGTAATTTTCAAGCAGATAGTTTATTGGAAGTGTAATTCCCAGAACAAATATAACTGCAATTCCGAGTCCCATACTTGTTTTAACTGTCTTTGAAACAGCAATATACGAACACATGCCAAGAAAATAGGCAAATATCATATTTTCTATAAATACCGACTTTACGAATATGTTAAGTAAATTTTCCATAATCTTCGATTTTTCTTGTAGTGTTAATTATTTTCTTCAATAAGTGAATGGTCGCGGCTTCGTTGTACCCATATAATAATTGCAATTGTGATAAGCGCCATAGGGGGCAGTATCATCATTCCGTTATTTGCGTAGAATCCACCGTTTTCTATATACCAACTTTCAGGTACAACAGTATATCCCCAAATAGTGCCAGAGCCAAATAGCTCACGGAAAAATCCAACCACTATTAGTATAATACCATATCCCAAACCGTTACCGATTCCATCGAGAAATGAGGGCCATGGCTTATTTGCAAGTGCAAAAGCTTCTAAGCGTCCCATTAATATACAGTTTGTGATAATAAGTCCCACAAATACTGAAAGTTGCTTTGATATCTCGTACACATATGCTTTCAGTATTTGATCGACAATAATTACTAATGCCGCGGCAACAACTAACTGTACTATAATACGAATTCTGTTTGGGATTGTATTTCTGATAAGTGAAATAATAACGTTTGCAAGTGCAACAACTACAGTTACTGATATTGCCATAACAACAGCTGGTTGAAGCTTAGCAGTAACAGCCAGTGCCGAACAGACTCCCAATACCTGTATTGTGATTGGATTATCTTTGCTAAGAGGCGAAGTAATTAATCGTCTGTTTTTTGCTGAAAATAGAGGTTCTTTATTGCTCATATTGGTCGTTTTTTTGCGATTTGAAAAATTCTAAATATCCCGATAAACACTCGGAAAGCATTTGTTCAACTCCGTTACTTGTGATTGTTCCTCCCGAAATTCCATCAACAGCGTGTGGATTTTCTGTGGTGTTTTGACCCTTTACAACTTTAACGGAAACAAACTTCTCTTCGTCGAAAAGTTTTTTGCCATCGAATTGCTTTTGAAAAGGAGGGGTGCTTATTTCTGCTCCTAAACCGGGTGTTTCCGATGCGTGGTCAAACATAACGCCAACTACAGTGTTAAAGTCGTCTTGTACAGCTACATATCCCCATATGGCTCCCCATAATCCGCTACCATAAACGGGCAGAATATAGTTTTTTATGTTTTGGTCATTCGTACATACAAATACAGGTAGTTGTCTGTTTTCTAATGGTTTGCCTATTTCTTTTTTGATATCAACAGTGAAAGCGTCACCATCTATTCTGTCTCCCTTGCTGTCAACCAAAAAAGCTTCGGTAATATATTTGTTATATAAACTTTCGATGTATCCAGCCTTGTCGCTTTGCTGGTCAGCATCTAAACCTATATGTACAGATGTGAGTATGTTTTGCTTTTTCTCAACCTCTATATTCTTATCCTGTCTTGGTTTTAAGGTTAGTGCAGTAAATGACAATGCCGCAGCAACCAAAATAACCATTATCGAAGAATATATTATTGTATATGCATTTCCTTGTGTATTCATTATTCCGATAATTTTAAGCTAAACAGTTCTTTTTGAATATCTTATAAATCTCTTAATTTATGTTCATATTGAACTCAACTATTATCCTTGCACAGCAGGATTAGTTTGTCGAGTCCGTTTCATGCGTTGTTTGATGTTTGCTTGAACAACATAATGGTCAATAAGTGGTGCAAAAACATTCATCAATAGTATTGATAACATCATTCCTTCTGGATAAGCTGGGTTTAAAACTCTGATAAGAACTGCTAAAAATCCTATCAGAAAACCATATATCCATTTACCTGTCTGGGTTTGCGATGCAGTAACAGGGTCGGTTGCCATAAACACAATTCCGAATGCGAATCCACCCATCAGTAAGTGATGCCAAAATGGTACCGACATAAATGGGTTTGTGGCAGTTGCTGTCAAATTGAGTATAATTCCCATTAAAAGTGCACCGATTGTTCCCGAAAGCATTATACGCCAACTTGCTATGCCTGTTGCCAATAGTAATAGTGCTCCAATGCCTATGGCTATTACTGATGTTTCTCCTATTGAGCCTGGCACAAAGCCTATGAGCATTTCTGCAATACTATGAGTTTGTGGTTCACCGCTTGCAGCTAATGCTAATGGTGTGGCTCCAGAGAAAGCATCGGCTTTTTCTGCAATCCAAACTGCGTCGCCCGAAATGTGCGATGGATAAGCAAAGAAAAGGAATGCTCGCGCTGTCAGTGCGGGGTTCATAAAGTTCATTCCAGTACCACCAAACACCTCTTTACTAAAGATAACCGCAAACGCTGTACTAACTGCCACCATCCAAAGTGGAATATTGGGAGGCATAATTAGTGGAATTAACATTCCTGTAACCAAAAAGCCCTCGTTAACCTGATGTCCGCGTAGTTGAGCAAATAAAAACTCAATACCAAGACCAGTTACATAGCTTACAATTATTATGGGAAGTACTTTAAGGAACCCAAACCAAAACAGTGAAAAGAACGATGTCGTTGCTAATGCTCCTGTTGATAAATAGTGTTGATATCCAACATTATACATCCCAAATAAGAGTGCCGGCATAAGTGCTAATATCACAACTGTCATGGTTCGTTTCATATCTATTACGTCGTGGATATGAGAACCAGATTTGCTTGTTGTTTTGGGCACAAATGCGAATGTTTCAAATGCATCGTAGGTTGAATGGAGCCAGTGAAACTTGGCACCTTTCTGAACCTTTGGTTTTATATTGTCTAATAATTTTCTTGCAGCCTTCATGTATTCTGTTTTATAACTCACTAATTAAAAACTCAATTCCTTCTCGTAGAGTCTTTTGTACCTCAATTTTGGAGGTACAGGCAAACTCGCAAAGCGCTAAATCTTCTTCAATAACCTCGTATATTCCCAACTGCTCCATTTTGTCAATATCTTTTGTGATAACGGCTTTAAGCAGATATACGGGTAAAATGTTCATTGGCAGATACTTCTCATATTCGCCGGTAACGACAAAAGCTCGTTCATCTCCGTTTATATTTGCATCTATAACGTATTTACGTTTTGGGAACAACCAACTGAAATAAGCTTTTGAAGCCGAATATTTACTAAACCGAGGCATAGCCCAGCCCATAAACTCGTATTCGTCACCTTCGGGTATAACGGTAATTTGGTCGTGATAAAAACCAAGAAAACCTGTTGCGGCTTCTTTACTGCCTGTCAGTGGGTTACCACTAATATATCGCAAGTTTTTATCTGTATTTGTGTTGTTTTTTAGTAAGGGCTCAAAATTAGCACCAACAGTAGTCTTTACATAGCTTCGGTTGATAACTTCACTACCTGTTATTGCTATAATGCGCTGGAAATCAAGTTTTCCTGTGCTGAAATATCGTCCTATATTTTGAACATCTTGTGGTCTGACAGTCCAAACAATATCGTCATTCTTAATAATGGGAGCGATATGATGAATTTGTATCCCAACATTACCTGCTGGATGTGGTCCCGTAAAGTAATGTTTTTCGATACTTTTGATATTTTCAAACATTTCGTTTGATTTATCCGCATTTAAACCTAAATGAACTTTGCCCGAAGTTAATTGTTGCAGTATTTCTACACCTGCTGCAAAACTTTGCTTGTCTTGCTCAATTATAAACGAGATATCGGGGGCAAGTGGAGATGAATCAAAAGTTGATATAAAAATATCGCGTGGACTGTTTTCTGGATTCGCTACAAGTCCGAATGGACGTTGTGTTATAAAAGCCCAAAGTCCTGTTTTTAAAAGGTGTTCAGTTATTAACTTTCTGTCAAGCGACGAACGATTTATGTTTTCAAAATCGACAGTGCTATTAGTTTTGTCAGATTTAATGACTACTTCCAACAGTGAGCGACGTTCCCCACGATTGATAGCAGTAACCTTTCCAGAAACTGGCGCTGTTATAACAATGTCGGGATTTGCTTTATCGTGTAATATCGGTGTTCCGATTTTTACCTCGTCGTCAACTTTTACTACGAGCTTTAGGTTTAACCCTTTAAATTCCAAAGGTTTAATAGCAAAAGTTTCAGAATTTGGTACATCTGTAATTTTCCGTTCGGCTTCTCCAGCTATTGGAATATCAAGCCCTTTGCGGATTTTTATTACTTTTGACATTCGTTTTATTGTTATTTATTTGTGCTTTGTTTTTACTACAAAATCCTTGCAAATTTAGGCAAAATAAGAGATATATAATGCCTTTATTTCCAAATTATATTTTATTGTCGCACGGTACGATTGATACAATAAAACAAAGGAATCTTTTATTTCTAAAACTATTATCGTATTTTCGTGTCGTTTAAGGAGAAATAATACCGATTGGACAGCTACAATAGTCCAAGTTTCGTTACCGCTCTTTTGGACTATGTATCTGTAACATCGATATTTACCATTGTAAAATTTAAAAAACGATTGGACTATTTTAAAATTACAATTGGTATAACATAATATAATCAATCCCGAAGGGATGGCAGGATTATAGAAATAAATAATGAAATGATTAATAAACCCCGAAGGGGTGAAATAGATATACAGTTAAAAGTTAAAAGCGATGCACTGAGTATAGCCGAAGTGTTAAAAGAGGAAAGTTGAAAGATACTGGTAAACCAATTTTCATAACATTACGTTTAATTGCTTTTACCTTGTACCTTTCTCCTTGTAGTTTTCTGTGTCACCCCTTCGGGGTTTTATTAACCTTCGGTTTTCACGGGGCTATAATCATTTCATCCCTTCGGGATTGTGGTATTAATAATAAAAATGGTTTAGTTAAGGAGATTGATTTTCAATAGTTTAGTTATGGCAGTACGTTTTTTTAGTTGAAAACCAGCAAATTGAACAACTTTTGAAAGTTAAGAACATAATGTTTGTCTAATGAAAAAGAAGCTGTATTTAATTGAAAAACAGTTAGTTTTTGTTGCTATATTAATTACATGCGGAAGAGCGTTTTCACAACCACTTTTCCCATCGCAAGAAGTTGTTGATAAAATATGGGAAGCGACATCATTGAATAATAATCGAGTACACGTCCCTTATGTTCAATCAGTTCAAACTTACTTGTCTGGAAGCTCAATGACATATCCAAATCTCGCGATTAATGGCAGTTCGTCGTTAGAGTTGCATTTCGATGATATAGACTCTACGCAACACAATTATTATTATACAATTGAGCATTACGATGCAAACTGGCAAGTTCAAAACAACGATGTAAACAGTTATTTAGATGGTTTTGCTAATAACAGTTTGAACGACTACGAGTTGTCGATAGCAACTACAATTCCGTATCGTCACTACGTTTTGAGGATTCCAAACAACGACATCAAAATAAAACGAACGGGTAACTTCTTGCTTAAAGTTTTTGATGCTTCCACAGATGATGTTGTGATATCGCGGCGTTTCACGGTTTATGACAATAAAATTTCTATTGACGCAAATATTCGAATGATACATGGCGGTAGTATGAATTACAACAACCAAAAACTTGAGTTGTCAATTGATATTTCAAGAGTTCAGGTTAGCGATGTCTTTTCTGATTTGAAAGTAGTTGTTGTGCCAAACTATATTTGGCATGGGGCGGTTACGGATATTACTCCGCTGTTTGTCAGGGGAAATACCATAACTTATGAAAAAGAGTTAAGCGCGAATAACGAGTTTAGAACATTGAATTTAAAGGATTTAAGCACTAATTACACAGATGTTGACAAGTTAGTTACGATACGCGGAGTTGACCACGTGCAGTTGCCAACCGATATATTCAGAACCAACACGCCGCCACGCAGTTCAGACGATATGAACGGTAAAAACCATATCGAAAAGTTTGGGTCGTGGAATAGTAATACTGAAGCTGACTATTTTTATGCCTATTTTACGCTAAAATCGGAGCTACCAATGATAGAGGGCAATGTATATATTTATGGTGCATTGACGGGTTACTCGTTTAATCCATGGAACTTAATGGTTTATGATGTTGATAAGGCTCTTTACCAAAATCGAATGTTGCTAAAACAGGGATTTCATGACTATTGCTACGCTTTTGTTTATACTTATGACAATCGCATTGATTTTAGCAGGATAGAGGGAAATTTTGCCCAAACAAGTAACGACTATCTGATTTTTGTTTATAATCGCGACCGCTCCACAGGACTTGACGATTTGTTGGGGTTCACGGTGGTTACCTCTTTTCCGTAGAGTTTATATTGGAGTGGGTTGGAAGCTAATTTTGTTTGTATGAGAAACGAAAATAGAGATAAAAAAATTAAATTTTACAAACGTTCACAAATAGACGTTGCTAAATGGGACTCTTTGATTCGCAAAAGTCCTACGCGGTTGATTTATTTTGAATCGTGGTATCTTGATTCAATGACCGACTCCCAATGGAATGCCTTGATATATGGCGATTATGAATTTGTAATGCCACTGCCTTTTAGAAGAAAATATTTTATACAATATATTTATCAACCATATATTACTCAGCGACTTGGGATAAATGGAAAAGATAGCTGTCCGCCAGAAATAGTGTTTGAATTTTTAAGGTCTATTCCGCGTAAATATTTGATTGTTCACTTAAATGGCGCTTTTCAAACTGAAATAAACCGCAATTATGCTGTTGTTCAGCGCGATAATCAAATTTTGAGACTAATTAAGGGTTACGACAATATTGTTGCCGGTTACAATAGAAATACTCGTCGCAATATTCAAGCTGCAAAGGAATTTGAATTGAGAATAGAGTATGATTTAGGTGTTGAGCAATTTCTTGAGTTTCAGTGCAAATGGGAGCCTCAAGAATTTACAAAACCTAATTCCTATAATGTTAAGACTTTGATTCACAATGCCGAAAATAATTCCCAGCTTTTGATTGTGGGAGTGTACGATAATAGTGAGTTAATTTCCACAGGATTGTTTATTATTGACACTCAGCGTGTTTATTTTCTTTTATGTTCATCTAGCAACGTTGGAAAAGATAAGCGTGCAATGTTTTTGTTGATCGACCGAGTGATTGAGATGTACGCAGGAGAGGATAAAATTTTTGATTTTACTGGTTCGAGTATGAAGTCAATATCGCAGCGTAACTTGGGATTTGGAGCAGAAACAGAGCATTATAGTTTTGTGAGTCGTAAAGGTCTGATACAGCAATTGATAAAACAACTTAATCTTTGACGATAATAAAAATATCTTCGTCGTCCTTTTTCATAAAGTATTGCTCACGTCCAAATTTTTCAAGTACTTCGGGATTGGTTTTTAATTCTTTTAAATTTTTGGAGTCGGTTTCTATTCTGAGTTTAAAGTATTCTATATCACTTTTTAATTTCCGCCGTTGCTTGATACTGTCAACCCTATCAATCAGGTTGTTAGTATCAAAAAAAATCATCCAAACAAGAAATACTATAAACGTTAACCCATATTTGTTATGTAGTTTATTTAAGTAAAAGTTTTTCAGGCTCTTCATGACTTTTTATTGTTTATGAGTATCGTTATCTCGCTTTTATGTGGAAAAACTGTGATTAAAAATTCATTTTATGCTCATTAGATATGGTTTTCAGTCTAAAAGTTTTTATTAAGTAAAATTTCAAGTACTGCATTTGCCTGCATGTTTGATACAATCCCAACCCTTGGCGCTAAAGGTGGCAGTGTCTCTTTTGCTCCCGACATAAAATCACCACAAATAATTAATTTCTCGTATGAAGCTTGCGAAATTTTATTGTTATCACCCCATCCAGCAAGCCCTGAACTCATAATCAAATACTTTTCAGGGAAATTTAGTAATACCGTTTCGACAAGCATCTGTTTGGTTTCAACTAAGGAAAATGCTTCGACAATAACATCACAATTGCGGAATATGGTTACAATCGAGTTTTCGTCTAATTTAACATCGTGTGTTTCGGTTTTAATTTGTGGATTTACTTTTTTGACGTTGTCAGATAATGCAAGCACCTTTTTTTGTCCTATTTGATCTTGAAAATAGTACTGAACAGCAAGGTCGGATTCCTCAACAATATCTAAATCGGTTAAAACCAAATGTCCAATACCTACACGAGCTAGTGCCATAGCACAGTTTGAGCCTAATCCCCCACTGCCTGCGATACCTACTTTTTTATCGTGCAACCTGCGTCTTATGGTTTCTATGCTAAACATCTGTTTTTTTTATGAATTAAACTAATCTGTCAACCATTTGCAATATCACATTAAGAACTGATGCTCCGAAACATTTGCTTCTTGCGGGACTCCAGCCGTATGTTGAGTCGGGTAGGTTGTTGTTGTCCTTAAATGGCATTTCAATTGTCAGCGATAGACAGTCGAAGTTTTCGCCAACCCATTTGCTGCAAATATCCATTTTTGCCTTTCCGGGTTTATCTATTTCGTAACCTCTATCGGTTTGAAAATCAGGGCTTATGTTTTTCCAAATATCGGTAAACTCTTTTTCTAACATGCCTAAACGTTTGCTAAACGAGGGTATTCCTGCATTTGACGTTGCAAAGCAGTAGGGGAGAGCTTCATCGCCATGGATATCTAAACACATATCAACACCTGTATCTATCATACGTTGACGGACGTAATAGACTTCGGGTGTTTCAACGGGGTCTGGATTTTGCCAAGCGCGGTTTAAGTTGTGTCCAGCTGCGTTGGTCCGCAAATTACCGTGTATCGAACCATCGGGGTTGATATTTGGAATCAGATAAAAGATAGCTTTGTCTAAAAGTGTGCGTGAAACAGGATCGTTTGTATCGGAGAGTCTTTCAATTAACCCCTCCATAAACCATTCAGCCATGGGTTCGCCTGGGTGTTGGCGACCAATAATCCAAATTTTTGGCTTACTGTCGGTAATTTCGCCCGCCACAAGTAAATCAATATTGCGTCCTTCTACGGTCTGTCCTAAGTTTTCAAGCACCATTTGTTTGCTTGTTTGGGCTTTGTGTATCATTTCAAGATGTCGTTGGTGCGAATATGGTGCAAAATATGCATAATAGACCGAGTTGTATTCGGGCATATGCGTTATAAGTAGTTTTTTTCCGTCGAAAGAGGTAGGTACTCTAAACCAAGTTTTTAGGTCGTATGAAGCAACTGCACGGTAGCCTGTCCAGCCTTCTGGGTAACTTACTTCCGAGGCGTTAACAATTGATATTTTACACGGGAAGCCTTGTGCGCCTTCTAAACGGAAATAAAACCATTGCATAAATGTACTTTTAGTGTCTCGTCTGATGGAAAGCTCTATATTTTCAGGAGCTTCTGCTTTTATTACCTCAATATTTCCACCGTCGAAATTTGCAGTAACTTTCATTATTTTACATTTTTAGCGTTTTTGAGTGCACACCACGTTATTTGTGGCGATTTTGCGCTAAAGTATATATTTTTTTTGGAGATTAACACATTGTTGCTAAAAAAGATTTGGTTGAAAGCAATTAACAATATGTAATTAGCAGTTAACAATAGTAATTAATTAACTGATTGTCAATTAATAGTCACGACATTTTAAGTTGTGGTAAAAATTGACGCATTAATTTTATGGACTTTAGCCCAAACTTAAAATCAAATAAATACCTATTGTATATATTAGTTCAAACTTCATAATCGTTTTTTTGGTCCATAATTTGTATTACATCGATATTTATCATTGTAAAATTTTACAAAAGAACGGACTTTTATAAAATTACAATTGGTATAACAAATGTAAAATTATCTATTAGCGATGTA
Organism: Salinivirgaceae bacterium; assembly: GCA_035407925.1. Classification (GTDB taxonomy): domain Bacteria; phylum Bacteroidota; class Bacteroidia; order Bacteroidales; family Salinivirgaceae; genus JAAYQU01. The sequence continues at coordinate 5,744 of DAOOBP010000003.1, read as the reverse complement.
TGTATCAATTGACAATGAAGCAAATACTTAACTGACGATATAAAATAACACTGTTTTTAGACTTAATTAAATTCCAACCTTGAAAAAAACCACTACTTTTAAAGCCGTAAATAAATTACTCAAAAAAAATAGAATAAGATGATAAGATGTTTTTTTAGAATAATTTTGGTATTCGCAACTTTTGTATCATACATTCTGACAGCCTCGGCGCAAAATATGTATGTGCGCAATACCAACAATACTCAGGATATTTATGCCCTTAGTAGTATTACCAAACTCACCTTTTCGGGTGGCAATGCCATAATGCATAAAACCGACAACAGCGCCGCTGTATATGCTATAAACGAAATAAGGTATATAAGTTTTAGCAACTTTACAGGCATCTATACGCCGAATGAACAGGAAAATATTCTAACTGCTTACCCAAATCCTGTAGAAAACATTCTAAACATTAACTTGCCGAGTGATAAACTTGGGGGGAACTTGCATGTACTTGGTTTGGATGGCAAAACGTTGTTAATCCAAAAACTTACAAAAAATCAAGTAGCAATCGACTTAAACACCTTGCCAAATGGCATTTACCTTTGCCACTACATATATGGCACATATAGCGAAACCGTAAAAATTGTAAAACAAAACTAAAAATTGAAGGACATTACCATGAAACGAACATGCCAACCTTTTATAAAGGTACAAGGTGAAAGGTACAAGGTAAAAGGAAATATAAATTTCTACTTTTAACTTTTAACTTTTAACTGTATTGCATGTGAGTTCCATATGACCATAGATCGAAAAAATTATAGATGTATGAAAATATTTACCTTAACAATTAGTTTCTTAATAGCAACTGTCAGTTTATCATTAAACACAGCTTTCGCGCAAAACGATAATGTTTATATAATGAAAAATGGTAGTGTAATAGGGAAATATAATGTTGCCAACATTGACAGTATTATTTTTTATAAACCGGTAGTAGAAGGGATAACCGGAACTTTTACAGATCCACGTGATAATACAGTATATAAATGGGTAAAAATAGGCAACCAAGTTTGGATGTCAGAAAATTTGCGTTATCTGCCAAGCGTGGTAGGTCCCACCGTAGGCTCAAATAGTGAGCCATACTATTATGTTTATGGTTATGCTGGCAGTAGTGTTGCAGAAGCCAAAGCAACAGAAAATTATGTGACCTATGGTGTATTATATAACTGGACAGCAGCTATGAACGGAGCAGCAAGTAGTACTGTTAACCCCAGTGGCGTACGAGGCATATGCCCAGCAGGCTGGCATTTACCAAGTGATGCTGAGTGGCAACAGCTTGAAATGCATCTTGGAATGACAGAAGAACAGACATATTTTATGGGTTGGCGGGGTACTGACGAAGGGGGAAAACTTAAAGAAGCTGGTACAGCACATTGGACATACCCAAATGAAGGCGCTACAAACGAGTCTGGTTTTAGTGCCCTGCCGGGTGGCTACCGTAACTACGATGGGGGGGTCTATGATGTTGGGAGCGGCGGTGTTTGGTGGAGCGCTACAGAGTACGATGGAACGAACGCGTGGTACCGTTACATATACTATGGTTACAGCTTAGTTTACAGAATCTACTACTATAATGAGTTAGGCTATTCTGTCCGCTGTCTGAGGGATTAAAAAGCAATTAGCAATGCGATGCATTGAGCGAAGCGTTGTACTCGGTCACTAAGCTTGTATTTCGATGGTTGCTGAGTTTATATTTCGACAGGCTCAATAACCGTCGAACCACAGGCTCAATAACCATCGAAACGTCTAAGTGTGTCGAAGTGAAGTGTGCAATTAATACCAATTCTAATTTAAAAATAGTCCAATCTTTTTTAAATTTCACAATTGTAAATACCGATGTTACAGATACATAGTCCGAACAAACGTTAGTGAGGTTTGGACTATAGTAGATGTCCAATCGGTATAACAATTAATTGGTTTATTGTTAGTTGTTTTTCCCTTTTTTGTTCTTGTAGTTTTGTTGGTTAAAAAGTTTCACTACTTTTGTAAAGGCATAAAAGAAAAAAGTACAATTACAAAGTGACTTTTTTCTTTTCGGCTTTTAACTTTTAACTAAACATATATGAAAGCATACGGATTTCCCGGACAGGGAGCACAGTTTGTGGGAATGGGTAAAGATCTTTACGATAATTTGCCAATTGCCAAAGACTTGTTTGAACAAGCCAATGATATATTGGGTTTTAGAATTACTGATTTGATGTTTGCAGGCGCTGAAGAGGATTTGCGTCAAACAAAGGTAACGCAACCTGCTATTTTCTTGCACTCGGTAATATTAGCGAAAGCATTAGGCGATAAATTTAAGCCAGATATGGTTGCTGGTCACTCTTTAGGTGAGTTTTCGGCTCTCACGGCAGTTAACGCACTTTCGTTTGCCGATGGATTAAAGTTAGTTTATAAAAGAGCTTTGGCAATGCAAAAAGCTTGCGAAAAAGAGCCTTCGACCATGGCAGCTATTTTAGGACTCGATGATAATATCGTAGAGGATATTTGTAACAGTATCGATGAGGTTGTCGTCGCAGCCAACTACAATTGTCCCGGACAATTAGTTATTTCAGGATCTATGAAAGGAATTGAGATTGCATGCGAAAAACTAAAAGAAGCAGGAGCTAAGCGGGCGCTTCCTTTGAAAGTTGGAGGAGCATTTCACAGTCCATTGATGGAGCCAGCACGTGTTGAACTCGCTGAAGCTATCAACAACACTATTTTCAACAAACCTATTGCACCTGTTTATCAAAACGTTGACGCAAAGCCACATGTTGATCCAGAATCAATCAAAAAGAATTTAATTGCCCAACTAACTTCGCCTGTACGTTGGACGCAGATTTCTAAAAATATGCTGGCAGACGGCATGACAGAATTTACTGAGGTTGGTCCCGGCACAGTGTTACAAGGGTTAGTAAGTAAAGTAAGCAAAGAGGTGGTTGTAAAAAGTGCGACATTATAGTGTAGGGCATTTTTTATCTCTTTACCAATAAAAAAACGATTAGCGCTTTTATCGCCAATCGTTTTTTATTGCTTACAAAGTTAAGCTCGCAATTGTTGCGATAAATCTATTTTTTTACAAATTTATGGATATAAATTGTTCCACGATTGTTTAATTTTAAGACGTATAATCCCGAATATAACTTGCTCACATCGATGTGCTGATTTGACTGATAGTTGTCAATTTTTTCAACTAAGTTCCCATCAATGGAATATATACTGATGTCGCCGCCCGCATTTATTGTAATAAGCTCATTTACAGGGTTAGGCGTGACTTTTATTTGATTTTTTTGCATCTCGTTGTCCACATGGTTGGTGAACGTTACTATTATTGGAATTTCAACAAAAATAGATTCTCCTTTTATGGTTTGCTTTACAACTAGTGAAGTGTTACCTCTGTAGTTCCCGATAAGTTGTAATATGTTTCCATTTATTGTAGCAGAGGCGAACTCCTCATCGGGTGCATCGGTAATTTGATAGATAGCGTTATCTGTCGATGCTCCCAAGCTATCGAGTAATAAGTTTAAATTAATGGTTATTGTGTCATATTCTTCAATCGATTCTGTAGTCGCAGTTAAAATATTTCGTTCTCCTCCAAAATCATCCATACAGAAGTAAGCTGGAATTGTACTTCCGTATGGGCCGGGACGGGTTCCGTCTGCGCTGAAGGTAATATATTTTACTTGCCCTAAAGAGCGCAAATCGAACCATTGCCACGATTCAAGCGTATAGTGATAGTTTGCATCTCTTGAACGGTAGTCGGCCAAGTAAAATTCAGCTGTATTTCCATTATCAGCTGTTGCGATAACTTTGTACCAATCGCCTCTATGGAATGGTACATTTGGCTCACTGCCAGTACCCGTTCCGTTTTCTGATGTGTAAACTACCCATGCGTTGTTAGTAATATAGAAACCGCTAACTGTGTCTCCTTCAGTGCTGTGCATTACGGTAACTTTGGTTGAATCTCCAATTGTGTAAGCTACTGCGTAGTTTGCAGAGTTGTTGACACCGTGTCCGACTGCCGAGTTGAATTGGTCGGTCAATATGTTTACGAATGTTGTTGCTGTTCTATTTGAGTATGCAAATCCAGACCATGAGTAGTATTGGGCAATAAGTGTATTTGAGAAAGAGTATGAACCACTATAAAATACAGAATTGGTTTGCTCTTCATTTCCCCAATAGTAGCTTTCTGGTGCGAGATATAAATCGTCGAATGTTGCAACTCCCTTTGAATCAGTTACTGTGACAATACGATTTTCAGTAATACTATCTTCTCGTGCATTGGTAGTCGTTAGAGAATATTCTGTTCCCGGTATTGTTACCTTAGCTAACGAAATAAAAGGTAACCAAAGCAATAAATTAATTAATAATAATTTTTTTGTTTCCATTTTTTAAAAGTTTTAAAAATTTATTTTTATTATTTTCTTACTACTAACAGACAAAAATGATACTATCCCAAAAAGTGTGAAAAGTGCATATTTTACCTCAACTGGAATGGAAAGATAGCCAGCTGTTTCTTCGATAGTTTTCACGCGATACGGGTTCGTTTCGTATGCTGTATTTTGATTGGAGCGGACATAGAAAAATCCGCTTCTGCCGTTACTTGAAAAACTATTTTTCATATTAGTATTAGACGAGCATCGTCCATTGTGAAGCCTTTAATCATATACTCTTTTAGTCGCTCGGTTGCCCAAATTCTAAAACGTGTTGCCACAGAGGACTTTATGCGATAGCCTAAGGAGATTATCATATCGAGATTGTAGTGCAACACGTTATAATTTTTCCCGTCAGAAGCAGTTGTTCGGAATTTCCGAACAACTGAATCCTTATCTAATTCGCCTTCGTCGAATATATTTTTTATGTGTTCACTTACATTCGATTTGCTTGTCTGATAGAGATTTACAATCTGTTCTTGCGTTAGCCAAATTGTTTCATCTTCAAGTTTGACATCAATTTGGGTTAATCCATCATCTGATTGATAGATAATTATTTCGCCACTGTTGGTGTTTTTTTCTTTTGGATTCATAGGACAAAAATAGCATAATATATGGTATGAATTTAATCCCAAGCCCTGAATTTTTAAGTAATAGATTTTAAAAGGTAGAAATTAGAAGGTAAAAGGTAAAAGGTAAAAGGTAAAAGGTACAAGAGGGATTGTCCGTAGGACAATATTTTTTGCCCGTAGGGCGAAACACTTTTACCTTGCACCTTCTAATTTCAAGAATGCCTCAACATTCTTCCTAATACGCTCCTCAATATTCTCCTCCGCGCTGGCTTTGTGAAATTTTTCGCCTACGATGTTTTCGTAAAGCTCAATATATCTTTCACTTACACTTTCGATATATGATTCGGTCATTTCCGGAACGGATTGTCCCTCTTTTCCTTGAAAGCCGTTGGCTATAAGCCATTCGCGTACAAACTCCTTGGAAAGCTGTTTCTGTTGCTCGCCTTTTGCTTGACGCTCTTCGTAGCCTTTGGCGTAAAAATAGCGACTACTATCTGGAGTGTGTATCTCGTCTATAAGAATTATTTTTCCGTCAACTTTTCCAAACTCGTATTTGGTGTCAACTAAGATAAGTCCCTTTTGTGCAGCCATTTCGGTTCCGCGCTTAAACAGCTCAAGGGAGATTCTCTCTAACTCTTTGTAGTCGGCTTCGGAGACTAATCGCTGTTTAATAATCTCCTCGCGGCTGATATCTTCATCGTGTCCCTCAACGGCTTTT
>DAOOBP010000002.1:0-72453 GCA_035407925.1 Salinivirgaceae bacterium | reverse complement strand
ACTATGTGACTATGTGGTTATTAATTAAGTAAGGTATTCATGCGGATATTCATTAGATTTTATTTTAAAACATTAAAGTCAAATTGCAAACCGCCTTCTGGTCTGTTTTGTGCTACTATTGTTCCTCCATGGAACTGTATAGCATGCTTAACTATTGACAGACCTAAACCTGTGCCGCCACTCTTTCGGCTTCTTCCTTTATCGATACGCAAAAAACGATCGAAAATTTTATCCAAATGCTCTTTACTTACTCCAACTCCAGTATCATAATACCTTAAGCGATAACTTGTTTTATCTTGCTCGACACATTCAATAACAATTTGTATATCGTCACCTGCATATCTTATGGAGTTTTCGATTAGATTACGGAAAACTGAAAACATTAAATTATAGTTTCCAGCAAAAAACGACTTCTCGGGGATTTTATTTTCTATCGTAACGTGCTGTTCTTTATATACTTCGTGTAATTCGGTAGCCGCCTCCTCAAAAATCTCATGCAAGTCCAATTTCTCTTTTGGGAAAAGATTTGCCGACTCTTCAAGTTTGGTAATCAGCGCCACATCTTGAATTAGATTCGACAAACGTAGAGTTTGTACATAAGAACGCTCTATAAAATATTGCTGTTTTTCAAATCCTATATCCTTATTATTCAATAGTAATTCAAGATAGCCCCGAATACTGCTGACAGGTGTTTTCAATTCGTGTGCAATATTGTTTGTCATCTCCTGTTTCATCAAACGATTTCTGTCTTTTTCTTGACTCGTTTGCAACTTGCTGTCTTCTAATTGTTTATATAAGGATATTATTTTGCGACCAATTTCGCCAGAATGAGTATCGGGAAAATGAATTTTATTATAGTCGATATTTCCTTTTTCTACATCTGTTACAAAATTTATCAAAGTTCTCATAACATTATCGAACTTATCTGTCATCAAGACCAATACCAACAATGCTATAAAGAATAGAAACACAACTATATACAGCAAAATATTGTCGAAATGAATAAAATTGGTCCAACTTATTACATATGGCAACGCCAATCGCAAAAACGAGCCGTCCTTACTTTTTCTGGCATAATATAAGTAATCTTGATTTGTAGTACTCGATTTCCGAATAGCATACCCCTCATTTGAATAGTTTGCAGAATAAATTTCAGGTCGTCCTAAATGGTTTTCTTCAACATTTTCAGCAACGTTGTCGTAAATAATTTTCCCTTTTGAGTTGATTAGTGTAAGACGCACATCTTGAGGCAAATAGCGTAAAGCTTCTTCTGCATCTGTGGTGTTTTGTAGCATTTTTTCAACCATCGTAGCGAAAATACGCAAAATCTCCTTTTGACTATTAGTTTGATAATCCTTCTCTTTGCAATATTGCAACCAGGCAATTACGAAAGCATAAACAAGAAATATGGCAAAAAAGCCTATTAGAAGTTTTCTCTTGTGATTCATAACTATTTTACTTTCAAGCTGTAACCAAAACCAACCTTATTTACAATATGCAAATTTGAATTACGTATTTTTTTTCGTAATCGAGCTATATGTACATCAACGCTTCTTTCTAAAACATATACGTCATTTTCCCAAACTCTTTGCAGTATCTCCTCTCGCGAGAAATAGTTATTTGTACTTTGTGCAAGCAAAACCAATATCTTATACTCTTTTTTTGTTAGCTCTATAGGGGAATCTTTTATTGATACTGTCAAAGTGTTCAGGTCAATATTCAAATTACCCACTACTATATTCTCAGTTGATTTTTCTTCTGCGGCTGCAGAAGTGCGTTTTAGGACAACTTTAACTCGTGCCAAAAGCTCTTTAAGTGAAAACGGTTTGGAAATATAATCATCTGCTCCGAGATTAAATCCTGTTAGTATGTCATTTTCACCGGTTTTGGCAGTTAAGAAAATAATTGGAATATCGTTATTATGCTGTTTCCTTAGAATGCTAGCCATTTGATACCCAGACATTTCGTCCATCATTACATCCAAAAGGATTAGTTTATGTTCGTCTGTTAAAATGTGCAAAGCGTCTTTGGCATTATTCGCTACATCAACGACATAACCCTCACTTTCTAGGTTATACTGAAGAATTTCACATATATCCTCTTCGTCGTCAACTACTAATATTCTGTGCATTTTATGAGTTTTTTATTGATAGATAAGTTGGCAATTTAGTTTCATAATAGCATTATCTGTAATTTTAATGCCGCTCTTTATTACAATGTAAATATATGAATTTTTTCTTAGAAATCTGTAAATAACAAGACCACACAAGAGCAATATTTGGGAAGTTATCAGAGTCTGTACCAGCGCAATCTATCGATGCATCCGTTGATACATAGATTCTGCAACTATGGCTTTGACCGCTACACACTTAGCTAGCACGTCTTCGGATAGCTATATAAATCGTGCCACACAAAAGCGAGTGGCACGAATATATAAGCTGTTGTTACGGGGTTGTTACAAAACTGTTATTTTTTCTTAACATCAAAAATCATCGTAAAAGTTGCTTGTTTGTTCTGCTAAAACCATCCAAATTTAGATTAAAGGTTCATGGTTTTTTCTTTTTTACAAGACATATATACAATTAAAGACATAAATATTGACATTGGGTTAAAAAAGCAGTTTATCAAAAAAAAACTAAAAACCAACCTTTTTTATTGTGTGTAAACCCATAAATGCTTACTTTAGCGCCCTTTAATAAAAAACAGTATGGTATTTAGCAGCATAGTTTTTCTATTATACTTTCTTCCTGCGTTTTTAATTACCTACTATCTTGCTGATAAGAGATACAAAAACATTGTAATTCTGTTGTTTAGTATTTTCTTCTACAGCTGGGGAGCCCCGAGATTTATTTTTGTGATACTTGGAACAACGTTTCTTGATTTTCACTTAGTTAGATGGATGTCCCAAACTCGAAAGAAACTACACCGTAGGTTGATGCTTGCTCTGTCTGTATCAATCAATTTAGGGTTACTCTTTTATTTTAAGTACTTTAACTTTTTTATTGACAATATTAACTCTGTGTTGTCAATTTTCGGAGACTATCATATTCATTGGGTAAAGTTGGTGCTACCAATTGGAATATCCTTCTATACGTTCGAGACAATAACCTATGTAGTTGACGTTTACAGAGGTGTTCACAAGCCTTTGGACAATTTTTGGGATTACCAACTGTATATAATTCTATTTCCTAAACTAATTGCCGGACCTATAGTTCGCTATCACGATATGGCAGATCAGATTAAAGATCGCTCTCACAATGATACGATTGACAATAGGTTAACAGGTTTTTACCGTTTTATAATTGGTTTAGCAAAAAAGGTTCTTATAGCGAACCAAATGGGGCAGCAAGCCGATTTAATTTTCTCAATGGACTATGCCTGCCTTGATACATATACCGCATGGATAGGGATTTTAGCTTATACATTTCAAATTTATTTCGATTTCTCAGGATATTCCGATATGGCAATAGGAATTGCCAAAATGATTGGTTTTAAATTACCCGAAAACTTTAACAACCCATATATCTCTAAAAGTATTACCGAATTTTGGAGACGTTGGCATATCACTCTCGGTGCTTGGATGCGTAACTATTTATATATTCCGTTAGGAGGAAACAGGGTCGCAACAAAAAGACGTTTGTATTTTAACCTCTGGATTGTATTTCTCGCTTCTGGCTTATGGCACGGTGCGTCTTGGAGTTTCATATTTTGGGGCGCATATCACGGGCTGTTTTTGGTTTTAGAGCGGGGTTTTTTAAGCAGTTTTTTCAAAAAATTTAGCAAATTATCCACACACACACACACAAGTACAACAGTTTGTACAATAAAATTGGCAAGTTGTCCAGCACGATTATTACATTTTTCATTGTAGTTGTTGGTTGGGTATTTTTCAGAGTCGAAAAAATTTCAGATGCCTTTGTTTATTTAAAACGTATGTTTGCGTGCGATTTTAACAACACACTGTCCTTTAGTTCAGAGTTTTATACATTTTTATTTATTGCCGCATTCTTTGCCTTTTTTACATATTTCAATAAAGGACAAAAAATTCAAGATGCAATTTATTTCAACGATTATAGCATTAAAAAACATTTTGCTGCATTTGCAGTATCTGTAATACTTTTAATACTTTGTATTTGCTCAATTACAGCTTTTGGTTTTAATCCGTTTATCTATTTTAGATTTTAATTATGGTGTTAACTAAAATTTAATGCGTAAAAACATGATTATAAAACATATAAAAGATAAACATATCAATAATATAAAAAAGGCGCTACTGTTTTTAATATTAGCATTACTGATAGCGCCGATCTTTCAGGCTAAATTCAATATTATTGAACTAAAACCATTAAAGGGTGATATAACTGAACCAGAAATAAATAATTTTAATTTTAAAGATTGGTTTTCAGGAGATTATCAGGAGCAAAGAGAGAAGTATCTTAATGAGGCTTTTGGTTTCAGAAGTTTTATGATTAGGGTTAACAATCAAATTGCATATAGCCTATTTAACCGACCAATGGCAGGTGGAGTAATTATTGGCAAAAACAATTATATGTATGAAGAGAATTATATAAAAGCTTACCATGGCGCCGATTATATTGGTTATGACAGCATTATGAATAGAATGCAGCGTTTAAAATATATTCAGGACACGCTATCAAAACTCGATAAAAATATAATTTTGGTTTTTGCTGCCGGTAAAGGCTCATTTTATCCCGAATATTTCCCAGATGAGTACATTACAGAAAAAAAGACAACCAATTACGAAACACACCTCCAACTAGCACAACAATTAGGTATCTCTCATATAGATTTTAACAGCTATTTTATAGAAAACAAAAGTAAATCTCCGTATCCTCTGTATCCTCAATATGGCATACACTGGAGCTATTACGGCATGTGTCTGGCAGCAGATTCAATAATACGATATATAGAAAACGCCCGAAATATCGATATGCCTAACCTATACTGGGACAAAATTGATATTTCTCAACCCCAAAAAGATGATTACGACATTGCCGACGGGTTGAATCTTATGTTTAAACTAAGAACGTTCGACATGGCGTACCCTGATATTAAGTTTCAATCAGATTCGGCAAAAACAAAACCCACGGTTTTAGTTATCTCCGATAGCTTTTATTGGGGCTTGTTCAATTTTGGAATATCAAACGCATTTGCAAATAGTCGTTTTTGGTTTTACAACCGGCAAATTTACCCTGACAGTTATAAGTCTCCCATTGAAACAAGTCAGGTTGACTTAAAAGATGAGATTAATAAACACGATGTTATAATAATCATGGCAACAGAAGCTACGCTGCCCGCTTTGGGTTGGGGTTTTATTGAAAATGTGTATAATCACTTTAAAGGTATAAAAAGCAAAGAGAAATTTGATGCTGAATTTCAAACTAAAGTTACCAATCTTCGCAATCATATCAAAACAGATAAAAATTGGATGGAACAAATCGAAAAGAAAGCAGCTATAAGAAAAATTAGTGTAGATTCAATGCTAACAATAGATGCTATTTGGATGATAAAGCAAGAAGAAAAATAGGTCACTTCGATAAACTCAGTGACCGTTGAGAATTGTCGCTGAACTTATGTCCGCAACAGTGGCATCAATTGCTACGCACTCAGCCTTCGCTCGCACGGTCACTAGATCTGTCGATTTGTTTTAATGTCAGTATATTCACTGCCCAATAGATAGAAAAAGCGATAATACCTGTTAGCGAAACGGCAATAAATTCGCTAAATCCAAGGTCTCTTTCCCAAAACAGTAATCCGAAGAGCAATCCCGATATTATACAGAGTATTATGGTAAATGGAATAAGTGTTAATCCCCAAACCTTTTTTCGAGATTGAAATTTTTCCCAAAAGGGTAGCGTCAGTGTGAACTGAATTATTATGGCTATAAGCGTTGTTATCGGTACAAACAGTGTAAAAAAACCGTTATCAGGTTTGCTAAAAGCGTCACCATTGTACATAATAAGATTGAGTATCACCAAGATTGCAAGTACGGTAAATATTCCAAGTATCGGCGGTAGAACTGTTTTAATGATTTTCGTTTTCACACGTTTATAATTTTTTCAGTTTAAAGTTTTTAGGAAAACGCAGCGAATATGTTTTTATTTCGGTTCATATTAATAGATATTAAATTACAATTAGTATAACAAAAAAGAGGCTCTCTTTTATTTTGATACAGCCTCTTTTTTATCGAAAGTTTTCTGTTCTACAAGAAAATAAGTTGAACCAAAATATAAATAGGTAATAAAATTATCAAAGAGAATTTAATCATATAACCAAAGAAACTTGGCATTTTAATTTTATTTTCTTCAGCAATAGCTTTAACCATGAAGTTTGGACCGTTGCCAATATATGTCATAGCGCCAAAAAGTACCGCTCCTAAACAAATTGCAGTTAAAATCATCTCTTCAATACCTGCAACATAGCCAGCGCCGGTAATAGCTCCGCCGCCTTCGTTCATTCCAAGAGCTAAGTTGTAGAAAGACAAAGCAGTAGGAGCATTGTCTAAGAAAGCGCTTAAACTTCCAGTTGCATAGAAGTATTGAGCGTTTGAACTTATTCCTAAATCATGAGCATGCGCTTTTAAGTATTGCAAAGCGGGTATCATAGTAATGAAAATTCCTAAGAATAAGAACGCTACTTCTAAAATTGGTCCCCACGAAAATTTGTTTGCTTCTCGTACTGGTTTTTTTGTGAATACCAAAGACAAAATAACCATAGCAACAATAGCTCCTTCTCTAATAAATCCTGCCCAAGCATTTTCTTTCATAATAGGTAAATAATGTTCGTTTAGGAATGCAACAGAAGCAACAACACCGGCTAAGAAAAGAAAGTTAATATTTCCTTGTAAACTTAATGGTACAATATTGGCTTTGTCGAATTTGATGTTTTCTACAGGTTCTTTTTTGTAATAATATGAATCAACAATAAAGTAAATTATTAATAGCAAGGCGTTTACAAATGCCCACTCTGGTACCATATGAAAAAACCAAGTAAATTCAGCACCTCTTAGATATAACAAGAAAAGTGGTGGGTCGCCAAGTGGAGTAAGTAATCCACCAGCATTTGCTACAATAGCAATAAAAAATAAAATTGTGTGAACTTTAAATTTTCTTTGGCTGTTTGTTTTAATTACCGGACGAATTAAAAGCATTGCAGCGCCGGTTGTCCCCATAAAAGAAGCTAAAATAGCGCCAATCCCCAGAAAAGTTGTGTTTATCCATGGTTTTGCTTCAATATCACCTTTCAAGTGGATACCGCCAGTTATTACAAATAAAGCTCCTAATAAAATTATAAATGGAACATAGTCAAATAGCAATTGATGCGCTAAAAGATCGGGTAATTTTTGCGCTATCAGATATCCTGCAACGGGAATGCCCAGCATTAAAGAGACAAGTAATTTGTTTTTGTTTTTCTCCCACCAATGTTCAAAGAACAAAGGACCAAGTGCAATACACAATAACATTAACACAAAAGGGATAATAGCCCAAAGAGGCATGGTCGATACACCATTAGTTGTCGCTGATAATAACATAATTGAATTTGAGTTTAAAAATAATCACAAAATTAATTATGTTTTTTAAAAAACAAGATTTAAAAATAAAATATTAGCGCCTTGCGTCTATGTTTGCTATATGCAATCAGTGTAAAAGTTCAAATTTATGATTGGAGAAGGTGAAATTCCTAAAACTTTCAAAAATTGAGGAGTTTTAGGAAAATTGTCCAAACTATGATTATTGAGATTTGTGTGATTTTTATGATTTGTTTGATTTTCAATATATTAGATGCAAATTATGATTTCTGATTTTTCTCAACCACTTACACACATGTAAATTTGGGCTAAAGCCCAAAAAGCACGTGTGCTAACCTGATCCACGACTTAAAAGTCGTGACTATTGAGCTAAAAATCACCCCTTTTAACTATTGTTCATTGTTCATTGCTAATTGCCTAATAGCCAATCTATTGCGTTAATCTTTTTTATTCCGTTGTACGTTCCTGTATCGTAATCCATTGTAATTAAAAGTTTTTCGTGGTGGTCTGATATGCTGTTAAGTGGAGCCAACTCACGTTCTAAAGTTTTGGTATTTTGTACTGTTTGTGCAACTTGTATGTACTGAGTAAAACCTTGGTTATCACGAACAACAAAGTCAACCTCTAAATTGCCGGTTTTTCCTATCCACACTCGGTTGTTTCGGCGTTTTAATTCCATATAAATTACGTTTTCGAGCAAATGCCCTGCATCGCTTGCCAACTCTTTGCCTAACAGTGTATTGCGAAAACCTAAATCAACTAAATAGTATTTTTCCAAAGTGGCTAAATGCTGTTTACCTTTTATGTTGTAGCGATTTACCTTATAAAACAGGTAGGCTTCAACTAAAGTGTCGGTGTACTTAGAGACAGTTTTGTTATCTATCGATTTTTTGTTTGCTGTCAGGACTTTAGCAATATTTCCTGCCGAAACACTTGACCCAATTGAATCTATCAAGAAGTTTACCACCTCCTTGTATGATTCCTCGGCATATATTGTGTAACGCTTCGAGATGTCGTTCTCGTAAATGTTTTTAAAAAGCATTTGCAGATACTCATTTGCAAAGTGATTTCCATCGGCTGAAAGTCTTACAGCTTCTGGGAAACCGCCGGTATTTACATAGTCGGCAAAGGCACGGTCGGGGTTCGTGGTTTTGTCGGTAAACTCTAAATATTCAGCAAAAGAGAAAGGTAATATGTTTATTTCATAAGCTCTTCCGGTTAGCAAAGTAGCCAGTTCGCTTGACAATAAAAATGCGTTTGAACCAGTAACGTACAAGTCAATGTTTGGATGAACGTACAAACCCTCTAACAGCTTTTCAAACTCTGGAACATTTTGCACCTCATCTATAAACACATAGTTTGTTACGTTTTTTTTGAGATTTTTTATGATGTAATCATAAATTTCCTTCCAATGTTTCTCCGCCAAGAACCTAAAGTCTGGCATATCCAAGTTGATTGCCAGAATGGAAACATTTGGATTTTCTCTGCGTAGCAACTCCTGAAACTGCACCATTAGGGTTGATTTGCCACAACGTCTGACACCTGTAGCAACTTTAATTAAATTCTTGTCCTTTAGAATACGAAGTGTTTCTAAATAATTTTTACGTGGAATTATCTTCATGGCGTAAAGATAGATAAAATTCCTAAAACTTTCCAATTTTTGAAAGTTTTAGGAATTTGCAGTCCGGGAATTTTCATTTAGTTGAGTTAATCGAACGTAACTAAATGAAAACTTCTATTTTATCAAAGCCAATCCCTCTTTAGCCGAGCTGTCGGTTGGGGATATTATTAAAACGGTGTTAAACAGGATTTTAGCCTCGTTTTTCTTATCAAGGAAATATTTTGTCCAGCCTGCCATTAGATTGGAGTAGTAGTCAAAAGGGTATAAGCCAATTACCAAATCGAAGTGTTTCTCAGCCAAAACAAAATTTTTCTGATAGTAATAGATATTGCCGAGAGCGTAGTTTATCTTTGAGTTCATCGGGTCAATAGCGAGGATTTTTTTGTAGGTGGCTTCAAGCTGGTCGATTTTTCCAAGCGCTTCGAGCGGATTACAAAGTCCAAGCAATGCCTCAACAGCTTTAGGACGTAGCTTTACAGCTTGCTGGTAATAGTTAATGCTGGTATCAAAATTTTTACTCAAATAGTAGAGCCAGCCCAATCGAAGTGATTTGTGATAATCGAAACCATTTAACCCAACAAGGTCATTAATAGCGCCTTGATAATCACCAGAGGCTTCTTTGGCATAACTGTTTTCAAAAACTTTGGAGGGATTGACCTGTGCCGAGGATGAAACTCCGAACACAACAAGCAACATGAATATTGCAACATTTTTCTTTAAAGATTCCATTTTATTGTAAGATTAACTAATTGATTATTATACTTATACTTTATTAAATTCGCGTAATAGTTTGTGAACGCCCAGCCCTCTTTTTGTGACCATGAGTAAGTTGCTGAAACTGTATTTTTTTTGAAATAATAAGAGAGATTAAAACTTGATATAAACATAATTGGGTCGTAGGTGTCGTACACAATAAATGAGCGTTCTGTTATGTAATTCAGATGATTACCAACACTAATCATGCCATCTAACCACATTCTTCCAAATAATTTAACACCTAAACTTTGAGAAAAAACCGTTTGTTCTCCTCTATTTTTATTACTATCTAGAATTATGGCTCCTGAAGTTATTCCATAAAAATTCAAATTCCCAAACGGGTAATAAGTCAGTTGCAACTTGGATTGTAGTTGATTGGAAAAGGCGAAATCGGAGTATGCGAAAGAAATTTCGGGCGACACGCAGGTAAAACGTTTATTAAAAAAGAGTAAAGCAGACAAGTTGTAATCTGTTGATTGAGAAGATGATATTGTTCGTCTTCGTCCCTGTCCGGGTCCATTACCTGAAATTTGAGCAGTAGGTTTGTGGTTTTTCTCTATAGCATAAAAACCACCAGTAAAGCCGAGTGAAAAGTTATTTTTCAAATAAATTTCCGTACCGATATTGAGTTGATGTTGCGACAATAAATCGGTGTGTTGCAGTCTATTTTGAGCGAAACGTTCGAACTTTGTGTTAAACAGGTTGTAGCTTGCGATAAGTTTCACGTTGTCGGAAATATTTAGTCCAAACATCGCTCCGCCAGATATCATATCCTGATATTGATTTATAGAGTCGAGATTGGCTATGATGTTTCTCATTTTTTCGTCATTGTCGCTAAAAGTGTACCCACCGTATAGCTGAACAAAACTAACGAACAAAGGGGAAAAACCAACTTTATTTTGACTGATTATTGGAAGTGTTTTGGCGAAAATAGCGGCTTTTGCGTCTAATCCGCTTAGAATATAAGCCGAATATAAACTCTCTTTTAAGAACATGTCATAAGGCACATCATAAAGGGCTTTTTCGTAGTACTTTACAGCTTTTGCATAGTTTTTCAGTTCGTAATATGCTATAGCTTTGCGGTAATTCAAATATTGAAAGGTAACACCCAATCGTTCGGCTTCTTTTGTTTTGGTTATCAGAGACTTATAGTCTGCTCTACTATACAGAGCAAAAGTAAGGCTGTCGTAATACGCTACTTTCTGATTTTTATCTAAAGCATTCGCTGCAGATTTATCCTGCCCCTTTACTGTCCAAAAAACAGACATCGCTATCAAACTAAAAACTATTCGATACATAAACTCTGACTCTTCGATTTGATTTCAATTTTTGAATGTGATATTGCTACTGAGTATTCTGTAGGTAGTTCTTTTTTCCAGAAGGATTTAACTTCAACTAGGTTTACAAACTCTACATTTTCTGGATAATACGGATTGTCCATATAGTTTAATTTTGATGAATAATTTACCCGACTGAGCAAAATTATCGGGGCAATAAAGTCCTGTAGCCATTTGAGAGAGGGTGGCAACTCTTTTGATATAGGAATACTGTCTTTAACTTCAATGCCTCGTTCTCCCGCAAGCAAAAGTCTAAAGCAACTGCGATAAAACGTGTAAAGCGCCGAGTTTTTGCGCCCTTCAAAGTCGGTGAAGTAAAACATAGCGCCGTCATTAACAAAGTATGCAGTTGACTTTGATTTTTCGCAGAAAATATAACTTTGATTGTACGCATTAGTTGCAACTGTCCAACTTAATTTGTCGCCGTTACAGTTGACGTTCAGATCTTTACCAGGCTTAAAGTTGAAAGCGGTGTATATCAAATCCAAATTATTCACATTGTAAATAATGGAATTTTCGGTTGGTACTTCTCCAATTCGTAAAATTGGTTTACCATTAGTTTTTTCAAAATAGTAACCGAAAGGATAGGGGTGCGTTTTCGCTCCAATTTCGGGGCTTAACTGTATTTGAAAGTGTAGGTGTGGCTCGGGTGAACGACCAGAATTTCCACACGATGCAATTACAGTCCCCTTGGTTATATAATCTCCGATATTGACTTTAAAACTATCTTTTTTCAAATGACTGATCTGTGTGTAAAGTCCATTTAAGTGATTGATAATAATTGTGTTACCCCAATTTTTATTAGTATTTACGTCATTTATTTCGTTGTCCTCGGTAATATTGCTGATTTGATATACATAACCATCAGCCGGAGCCAGTACAGGCTTATTATAACAGTAAAAATTATCTTTTTTTGTTCCAGGGAATGAGTAGGTTCTTTTATCATCATCGGTTATTACAAAATCGAGTGCACTCCCCCATTCGCCCAAGTGGGTGATTTTTCCATTATATCCTTGACTTACAGTCCATTCACCCAAAAATGGAAGTTTCATTTTAAATGGCAAATCGTTTCCAAAACGTTGTAAAAAATTCACACTTTTGTACACCGTCTTTTCGGGATTGTAGTACTGTATCACCGGAAATATAAAATACTTATTTAATGTGCGATGGATAAACACATAAATCAACACTATGGCTAACAAGCTGAAAGCCAATGTGTATGAAGACAATCCTGTCCCTGCGATTATCTTTTCGATACTGGCATACAGAAGGAAAAGAACAGGTGTAAGCCCTGCCACAAGCAGATAGCTGTAAATATTAGGAATAATGAAAAAACTTCCAATAGCTATACCCCAGAAAATAAAGTTTGTTCCTGCAAGGTTGGTGGTAAGCTGTTGCAAATCAAAACCCACTATTTTACTTACTGCAAAAGCACAAAAAAATCCGAGAAATGCAACAGTCGATTTTATGCGGGAATGTATGAGTAGTGCAACAAAAATCAATATCCCAACTAAAATACTATCTGTAAAGAAGATTGAAGCAAGCGTTTTAAAGTAGTAGTAAATAAGTTGCGGAAGTTGAATATTATCTAACGAATGCACTAAACCGTACCACGGGACACTCATTTGCTTGGCTAACAAAACTGTAAATCGGTCAAACGGAGTAATTAGCTCAATATTAGCAAAGCTCCTGAAAGACAAGTCAATAATAAAACTTGTGATAACAAAAGGCAAAGTGAGTACTGGCAGACCTTTTTTTGAAAGCACTGTTTCGAGCAGAACTGTCAGCAAAAATGAGAGTACTATACCAAAAATGTAAAAGAGCAAAAATGACGAGTTAAAATAAAACTTAAACATCAGACTCATTCCCAGGAAAACAGCATTGAAACCGTAAACACCTGTAGCTATTTTCTCTTTAGAAAAACCAAGCAAATGAGATAGTAAATTGGTGATAATTACCGCAACCAATCCCCCAAGTCCAACTCGCACATCCAATATGCTTAAAATCAGTATTGTCACCGCAAGCCAAGTCTGCATGGAAAAGAAAATCTGTCCGTAGCTGTTGTAGGTTGCTTTCAGGTGCAGATTAGCGATGGATTTGAGGGAGACTCTATTTCGCATTATGTTATGTTAGAGGTTATTGTATCTTAAATTACTTTAGATGTTCCGGCACAATTTCACAATCCACAATAGTATTTACTGTTTCTTGCTTGCGAATTAAATGCACATTCCCTGTTGTGTCAATCATTACCACGTTAGGTCTCAGAGTGATAAACTGCATCCATTGTGTCATATTGTATGCTCCAACTTCATGAATAACAATACGGTCTCCCTTTTTTAGAAGTGGCAAAACTACACTTTCACGCAGACAGTCGATATTCATACATAACGGACCGTAAAGTGTAGTATCCTCAGCATGTTGTGTAAAATCCTGAGCCGGCGATACACGGTGATTATACCAGAACGATGTAAACATTATATTTACTCCTGTATCAAGTACAGTAGCTCTACGACCATCGGCTAGACGTTTTGTAGCTAAAACCGTTCCTAACAGATAACCAGCTTCGTCAATCAGCGCTCGCCCTGTTTCCAAAATCAGCAGTGGTAGCTCATCGGGACGAAAACCAAATTGCAGAATGGTACTAGTAATTGCTTCGGCGTAGTCATCAAAAGTGGGGATAATGTCAGCTCCCTGTAAATAAGAGCCTTTTAGCGTGTTCGATGAGCAAAATCCACCACCCATATCGATATATTTTAAATTTCTTCCAGTTGTGTTGGAATAAGCTAAAGCAAGTTCGCACATTTTCCGGGCAGCTACTGCATAAGCGTTTGCTGTTAGCATATATGTTCCAATATGACAATGGAGACCCTCAAATTGCAGTTTCTCTTGTGCAATAATTTTTACAATCGCATTCCATGCTTGACCGTTTTCGTAGTTAAAGCCAAACCTGTCCCACTGTGGATATACGCCAGTGTCCATGTTTACGCGAATTGCTACACGTGCTTTTGTCTCTTCCATATCTTCCAAAATTTCAATAAGCATATATAGCTCATCAAAATGATCGATATGAATAAGCGAGCGGTTTTTAATTGCCATAATTAAATCCTCTTTGGATTTATCTGGTCCGTTGAAAATAATGAGATTTCCGGGAACACCGTTGCGAACAGCTTTCTGGTACTCAAAACCTGAAACAACTTCCGCCCAGCTGCCTTCTTGATGGAAAACCTTACAAACTGCATCTAAATAATTTGTTTTGTAGCTCCATGCAAACTGCACTTTAGGATAACGCATTTTAAAAGCTTTCAATGCTTTTTGGTAATTTTGTCGGATAGTTTTTTCGCTGATAACGAATAGGGGCGAGCCATATTTGTCCATTAAATCGGCAACTGCCACATTATCAATGAATTTTACAGGTGTATATTCTGTTCTGCTGCCGAATTTGTTCATCATTCCGGCACTTAATTTATTAATTACTGGACTTTCGTAATTTGGTTTCATATAAAATTAGAAGTTAGAAATTAGAAATAATAATTTAGTAGGCTTATTTTCAATAAGGTATAATTGTTCACTTCGACAAGTTCAATGCAAGCATTGCTAATTGAATTTATCTTTCACCCATTGTAGAAATCTGCTGAAACTCTGATATATCCACAATTTGGTCATAAGAATAGCGAATAAACATTTTACCGCTCTGATAATCGGTAAAAGGTTTAACTTCTTCGCCGAGAGCCATTTTTACAAGCGCTTCGGGGTGATTTTGCCCACAGCCATTTGCAAGATAGACCCAAGCTGGGAAACGTGGGTTCATTTCGAGTAGGTAGTACTCATCTTTTTTAGTTTTTATAAACTCCAGCTCGCAGCCTCCGCGCCACTTGCTGTTTTCAATTACTCTTCGGGAAATCGCCATCAGTTCGTCATCTTCTAACGAAATACCCGACCACGCCTTCCCTTTGTCTGTGATATACAATTTTCTCATAGCCACAGCGCCTATACAACTACCTTTGCCGTCGCCGAGAGCAGTAACGTTTACCTCTGTACCTGTTACAAACTCCTGAACAATAACAGGATAACCCCATTTTGCCACAACTTTGTAAAAAAACGAACTTGCCTGCTCGTATGACAAAGCAATGTAGGCATCGTAATAACGCCCCTTTATAACCAAGGGATAATTCATGCTCCCTTCCAATTTTCTGATTTCCAACACCTGATTAATCATGTGGCTTTCAGGAACTTTTATGCCGTATTTTTCGCCAAATTTGCCTAATTCAGACTTCTGTCGTTCATCGAAGATAGCTTGTGATGGCAGAAATGTGGCAATATTTAATTCCGACTTTAGATCGTCCTGAATTTTGATGAAATTGTGTAATTCAGCATCAAAATTGGGTATCAACACATCTATTTTCTCCTGACTTGCGATGTATCTTAGTCTCTCTTTTAGCACGGCTGAACCAGCTGTTGGTAGGGGCAACTGATAGACTTTGTCAACCAAGTTGTGCATATAAATTCCGGGTTCGAGAGTCTCATATGATAAGCCTACGATGCGAACGTCTAAGGTTTCACTCTCTTTCAATCCTCGAATAACGGGGATACCCGGTCCAGGACTGTCGATGTTATTCAGTCCGGTAACTGCTACAGTAATTTTTCTCTTATTCATTGGTAACCAATTGAAAGCTTTTCAGCAAGGATAAGAAATCATTAAAATCTTTTTCAGCAGTAGAAGCGTCTAATTCGTATTCATCCATCAAATTCCGGATAATTGTTTCTTCATTTTCGCCATCTTTTAATTTTTGGAGAATGAAAACGCCTGTTTCGTTTACACTGAAACTATCGCCTGTCAGCGGATTAAAGATAAAACCGTTTTCGCTAATTGCTATGTTTTTTCTGACCCTCATAATATTATATGTATTAAATTTATAGAATTTGTAATATCAACAGAAAGTATTAAACAAATTGTGTGCTGTTTTTTATTTTCTGTTTCTAATTCTATTTTTTTTTGCCATTTTGTTTAAAATTATGTTCATCTCTGCCTTTGTTAAAAACTGAGGCTTATATTCAACGCCCCTGCTTGAAAGATTACGTGTAAAAGCTTTGAAATGATTTTCGGATCCCCACAATAACCTGTTGTAAACCTGTAGAATGTCCTTATTGTCAGTCTCTTTTATTAGTTTTTTTAAGTCAAAAATATCCAAATCTTCTATGTAAGCGCCTATCTTCAAGGCTTCAATAAGTGTGTTCCCTTGCGCTGTCAACTTATCGTACAGTTTTTGTAGTTCCTTGTTATGAAATTTCCCTTGCTCCTCAAATGAAGGATCTGCAATGTTGTACTTTTCCATTAGCCAAATCATTGATTTTTGGTGCCTTACTTCGCTTTGTTTGATATTTCTAAAAATCGGGATATCATATTTTTCGGCGAAAAAACTATACACATCGTGAGCCAGTTTCTCTTCTTCACGCATTAGTAGAATCCCCTCTTTTTCAGAAGCTGTGAGTTCAGTAGTATTATAAGAAAATCCAGCAATGGAATTAATTGTCAATAAAATTATTAAACCTGCTTTCAAGAAAAAGTTTATACTTTTTGTCATTGTGCTTTTTGTTTGTGTCGTTTTAGTAAAAATTAGGGGACGAACTGTCCCCTAACTTACTGTATCTGAGCGCTGTTATTTATTTTCTCGATGATCACAGACGCCGTTGTTGTTTTTGTCTATAAAGTTCGGACCTTGTCCTTGTCCCTGACCTCTTCTGCCAAATCGTTTGCCTCGACCTTGACGATTTCCACTTTGGTAGTTGTCGCAAATGCCGTCGTTATCTTTATCCACAAAGAATCTTCCTTTGGCATTCCCTCCTTTGGCGTTTCTTCCCTGACCACGTCCAGGGCGAGTTCCATCTTCAAAATTATCGCATATTCCATTGTTGTTTTTATCAACGAAATTTGGACCTCTTTGAGTTTGAGCTTTGTTCTCTGTTTGAACTCTTTTTTCTGTCTGAACTTTTTCGTTAGCTTTTGTAGGTTGATCCTCTTTTCCGAAAGCTACTGCGGTCATCATTGCAAGTGCAATTGTAATTACTGTTGTTTTCATTGTTGTCTTCTTTTTTAATTGTTGTTTTTATTTTGAATTTCTCTTTTATAAAATTGATTTTGTCTGCCGAAACTTCCTCTGCCTCTGTGAATAGCATTGTCCTTATAGAAGAGTGGTTTAAAGGCGTTTTTTAGTTTTTCTGTTTGCTCTGTGTTTGAAATTTCTTTTAATTTTAGGTAAAAGTTGTTGGTTTCATCTTTAAGCTCTGCGTGTAATTCTCCAAATCTTGTGTTTAGTTGTTTTAGTCTTGTTGTATCGACATTTTGTTTGTTTAACTCATCAAATATCAACACTTTAATACTGTCCATTTGCAAAATTATTTGATTAGATTTTGGCTTAAATTTTCGGTTTATTTGCCTGAATTGTTCCATTTGTTCGTCGTCAAATCCCACCTCCTGCATAAAGAACCTTCCGCTAAGTGGATTTTGTCCTTCTCCTGTGACAATCACGGTTTCAGTAGCTTGCTTATCTTTATATCTATGATGTAGGATGGAGATGATTGTCGTCAAGTTTAGTATCGCAAGTAAGACGATAATCCTAACTAATATTTTGTTTTTATTCGTCATAGTCAATCATTGTATAAAGGTTTAGATTTTCAAGTTGTGAGTCGTTAATATTTATAGATATGTACTCTTTATCGCCTTTTACCATACTTCCCAATCCAAAACCTACTGCAATTACTAAAGCAAAGCTGGCGGCAACTGCCAATTTTTTCCATATCGGAGCTATTGTTCCAATAACTACGGCTTCATTGTTTTCCTCTAACTTTGCTAATACTCGTGTTGCAAGATATGGGTTGACTTGTTCCTCTTTCTCTTTGCGAATAAAATCATCTATGTAATTATCGATTTTCATATTTTTATAATTTTTCAACTTTCGTCTTTTATATCATTAGACAATTAATTTTTTATTTTCCTACGAGATAAGCCAATTTTTTTTGCAAACTTTTTTTTGCGCGCACCAAGAGTTGCTCTACAGCCCCTTCAGAGGTTTGCATTATTTCGGCAATTTCTCGTTGTGACAAATCTTCGTATTTGCTCAATATAAAGGCTTTACGTTGTTTTTCGGGCAATCCGTCGATAGCATTTTGTATGCTTTTTTCTATCTCTGTAGCTTCAAGTTGCTGATGAGCGTCTTTTTCCTCGTTGCTTTTGTTTAGCAAACTCATCAGGCTATTGCTGGCGTTAGTAAGTAAATTCCGCCTTTTGTTTTTGTTAATATAGTTAATGGAAGTATTTAGCGTAATGCGATATAGCCACGTGGAAAAAAGCGATTTCTCCTTAAATGAACTCAGTGAGCGATAGACCCGAATAAAAACCTCTTGTGTAATATCCTCCGCGTCCTGCCGTGAGTGAACAAAACCGATTGCCACGTGAAACACTTGTTGTTGGTATTTTTCCATCAGCAAGCGAAATGCCTCTTTATCACCAGAAAGTATCTTTTCTATTAATTTTTCTTCGGACATTAGTTTAAATTCGGTTTTTATATCTTAGACATGGGAATTAAACTTTTCCTACGTTTTAGATTAAAAAGTACATTTTAATCTAAATGACAATGACCATACCACGATATGTTATACCAATTGTAATTTTAAAATAGTCCAATCTTTTTAAAATTTTACAATGATAAATACCGATGATACAGATACATAGTCCAAAAGAGCGACAGCGAAGTTTGGACTATTGTAGCTGTCCAATCGGTATTATTAAAATCGATAAAAAACGAACTTTTATTCATTTACATTGTTTAAGATTTGAAATTTGAAAATAGAAGTAAAAATTAATAAAATCAAAAAGAACATGACAAAAATTACATTCAAGGGCAATCCTGTCAGCATTAGTGGCAACTTGCCCAAAGTGGGAACACTAGCGCCTGATTTCTCATTAGTTAAAGGTGACTTATCAGAAGCCAAACTTTCAGACTATAAAGGTAAAAATGTGATACTGAACATCTTTCCGAGTTTAGACACTGCAGTGTGCGCTACCTCTGTTAGGAGATTTAACAAAATAGCATCTACCATTAAGAATAGCGTAGTTCTTTGTATTTCAGCAGATTTGCCGTTCGCTTCGGGGCGTTTTTGCTCCACAGAGGGGTTGGATAATGTTGTCACGCTTTCAATATTCCGCGACCACTCTTTTGCCGAAAAATATGGCGTTATGATGACCGACGGTCCGCTCAAAGGGCTATTGGCACGTGCGATAGTAGTTGTAAATCCAGAAGGGGAAGTGGCTTATACTGAGTTAGTTCCCGAGATTACCCAGGAGCCTAATTACGATTCAGCTATTAATTCGATAGTATAGTTTTAGTAAGAATTGTGTTAATAATGAGAAGCCCGCGAAGTGATTCGTGGGCTTTTTGCTTTTTTTTGTGTACAGGCAGCCTAATCCTCCGCCTCCAATTCAAAAATATCATCAACTTGCTTTTCAAAAAGTCGAGCTAACTTTAATGCAAGCACTACCGAAGGCGCATACTTGCCCTTTTCTATGGCATTTATCGTCTGTCTGCTAACGCCAATCTTCTCTGCGACTTGCTCTTGCGTGAGTCCAAGTTCGGCACGTTCTACTCTAATCCTATTCTTCATTGCGACTGCGATTTAATCGGTACATTGCCACTCTTAATTTAATGATAAAAGCGACATTTGTGTGAAATAGAGCAAGCCTAATACTATGCCAATTGTTGACAAAATCCAGCCGACCTTGCGCCAGCTGTGAGGAAGTAAATTTCTTGTTTTCATAAAAATAGTTTTTTTGATGAGCTACAAAGGTAATGTTTGTTTTACAATATGACAAATAAAATTGATATTTTGTAAAATAAACTTTACAAATGTATTTTCAAACTGAAACATTTATAAACATGTCCTTTGATGATAAGGCTTGTAAACTCGTAGATAAATTTTTTGTAAATTTGTAAATAAAAGCTGAGTCGAATAGCTATAATTTCGATTGTTGAAAGTAGAATTAATGACTGAATAATATGAGACAAATCAAGCAAAATAAAACAAAGGAATTCATTAATCTATCGCACTTTATATCAATTCTTAATCGAAAAAAGAGTGACCCTAAAGAATTTACTTTTACCGGGAATTTAAAGATTAATAAAATTGATATTCAGCTATTTGAGTATAGAAAGGAGAAGTGTAATGAAATAAAAAGTATTTCACCTGAAAACATCAGTGCGTTTGAAAAAAACGAAAACAGCTACTGGTTAAATATTAATGGATTAAGCGAAACCGAAACTTTAGTCTCGATATGTGAAAAGTTAGGTATTCATAGTTTAGTAATTCAAGATATTCTTGATGTTAGTCAAAGACCTAAGTTTCAGGAGTATGAGAACTTTTCATTTCTGACTTTAAAATCAATTCTTCCGTCAGAAAGTGAAGTGTTGGCGGAGCAGATAAGTTTTGTTTTTAGTTCAAACTATCTAATCTCCTTTCAAGAGCGAAAAGCGGACTTCTTCGAACACCTTAGAGTTAGGTTAAGAGAAAATAAAGGTATTTTAAGAGAGAGTACTGCCGATTACCTGCTTTATACGATGCTTGAGTCAATTCTTGATAACTACTTTAAAACTCTCACAAAGTTAGATGAAGAGATTGAAAATTTTAATTTTATAAATACTAAAAAAGACCCCTTACCGAATGCGCTTGAAGTTATTGAAAATCATAAAAAATTAGTTCATTTTATCAAGAAGTCTATCCTGCCGATAAAAGAGTTTACTCTGATAGTTGAACGTGGCGAATCTCAATTTATCGAAGAAAAACACTTGAAATATTTTGCTGAAATTAAGGATTTATGTTTAACTCTGATAGATAGTTGCGATATGATTCTCTCATCACTTGAAAGTGAAACAAATTTGTTTTTTTCTGTGCAAGGGCATAGAATGAATCAAGTTATGAAAACTCTTACAATTGTCGCTACTATATTTATTCCATTAACCTTTATTGCAGGCATTTATGGGATGAATTTTTCAAATATGCCTGAACTTGAATGGGAGTACGGTTACTTGGGGATATGGATAATTATTATCTGTGTTTTCTTCGGTATGATAATATATTTTCGTAGAAAGAAATGGTTTTAAGTTGGATATAATATCAGTATTATTAAAGGAAAACAAAAAACAGTTACCACCCAAATAAGATAGTAACTGTTTTTATTGTTAAGTAAACGAATGTGTTTGTTATTCCTCTTTCATCATCTTATTCAGTTTTCGCAATTTAAAGGAGAAATAGATAGAATATACTCCTAACAGTATAAATGCTAACGCTGTCCAAATAACTACGCTAACTCCTGCGAACATTGGATTCCACAGTAAAATAAATGAAAAAATCAAGCTCAATACGGCGGTTACCATTAGTGTGCCCCAATCTAAAATGCCGTACTGTTTCATATCGTAAGCTGTGACCATGCCCGATATGGAGCGGAAAAGCAAAGTAAATCCAACATAATAGGGCAAGGTAGCCATTGTTGTGGCAGGGTTAAGTAACAATAAAATCCCCACCGCAGCACTTAATATACCCAGTGCCAATGACCAGCCCCAATTTTGGTGCTTGTTGCCAAAGGCAAAAATTACTTCGGTGATTCCATTAACGAGAAATCCAAAAGCAAACACAAAGGATAAGGCAGCATAAGCATCTGCAGGCGTAGCAAATGTCCAAATACCTAATGCAATGAACACTACCCCTACAATGAGCATCAAATACCATCGTTTAATGGCTTTTTCAATTTTCTTAAATGTATGTTTCATATGTATATAAATTTATAAGGTTTTGTAATTATGTCGTTTTATTTTTATTCTCTAATATATTCATAAACTCTTCTCCTGTAATAGTCTCTTTTTTAAGGAGATATTCGGACAGTTCGTGCATTTTGGTCTCATTTTCGCGAATGATGTTTTTTGCCTTTTCATGAGCATTTTTCACAATGGAAAGGACAACATCATCAATTCTGGCAGCTGTTTCAGGAGAGCAACTCAATGACGTATCGCTACTTAAATATGGATTGTTTACAGTTTCCAACGCCACCATATCAAACTCCTCGCTCATCCCGTAGCGAGTAACCATGGCACGAGCAAGTTTTGTGGCTTGTTCAATATCGTTGGACGCTCCTGTTGTAACTTTGTTGAAAACAACTTCTTCGGCGGCACGTCCTCCTGTAAGTGTGGCTATTCTATTTTCTAAATCTTCTTTGCTGTATAGGTTACGCTCGTTTTCGTCAATCTGCATGGTATAGCCGAGTGCTCCCGATGTGCGTGGGATAATTGTAATTTTATGCACAGGCGCTGAGTGTGTCTGCATTGCAGCAACCAAAGCGTGTCCTATTTCGTGATAAGCTATAATACGTTTCTCTTCGTCGGAAATTACTTTGCCTTTGCGTTGTGCCCCTGCGATAACGGTTTCGATACTCTCTTCCAAGTCGTTTGTTGTTAAGCTGTTACGATTATTTCTAACGGCTCTAAGAGCAGCTTCATTCACAATATTTGCTATTTCGGCACCCGATGCGCCAGATGTTGCTCGTGCGATTAAATTCAAATCAATTTCGTCGTGCTTAACTTTTTTCAGGTGGACTTGCAATATCGCTTTTCGTCCCTCTAAATCAGGAAGTTCCATTTGTACCCGGCGGTCGAATCTTCCGGGGCGAAGCAGTGCTTTGTCTAAACTTTCGGGGCGGTTGGTTGCTGCCAAAATAACAACTCCCTTTTGCCCATTGAAACCGTCCATTTCGGTAAGCAGTTGGTTTAGAGTTTGTTCACGCTCATCGTTGGTGGTCATTCCATCGCGCCTTTTGCCAATGGCGTCAATCTCGTCAATGAAAATAATACAGGGGGCTTTTTTGTTTGCCTGACTAAACAGGTCGCGTACCTTGGCTGCACCCATCCCCACAAACATTTGAACAAATTCGGAGCCGGAAAGGGCAAAGAAAGGCACTTTTGTTTCGCCTGCTACTGCTCTTGCTATAAGCGTTTTACCTGTCCCCGGAGGACCAACTAATAAAACACCTTTGGGCAGTGTGGCACCTATTTCAGCGTATTTTTTTGGATTATGCAGAAAATCAACAATTTCGCTCAGTGACTCTTTGGCTTCTTCTTGTCCAGCAACGTCGGCGAATGTGGTTTTTATCTCATCTTCGGCATAAATCTTTTCTTTGTTTTGTCCAAAGCTCATATAGTTTCTGCCGAGTTTCCCACCCATAGACCTCATTGCGCTTCGCCAAATAAAGTAGAAAATTGCTCCGGGCAATACCCAGTAAAGCAGGAAGTTTAAAATTGGGGAGTTTTCGCGAGGAATGGTTTCGCTAAATTCGATTTTTCCGTTTTCGTTAGGACTCTCTGCCAGCAAAAGTCGGTCAACTAAATTGTCATCGCTCATTCTGCCTGTTTGAAAAACGACATCTTGTGGGTCGCCTTTTCTGTCAACTCCGCCGTTGGATGTGGTAAAAAAGACTTTGTTCCCGTCAATGTTTACCTGCTTGACTAACCCTGAATCAACTTTGTTGAGAAAAGCGCTGTATGTTGTCGGGATAATTTTAGGTTTGAAGAGATAAGGAAATACTAAAGAGTTAAGTATCAGCAATAATGCCATTGTCCATAAGAAGCTTCTCCAGTTGATATTGGGCTTTCGCGGAGAATTATCGGTTACGTTATTTTTGTCCATTTTGTTTAAATTAAATTGTTATTTAGTTTTATTAATTATTGCTCATTAGTTTGTCATATTTTATGCAATTTGACAGAATTTTTTTGGCATCTTTTTCATTTAATTTTATTGTTGCAGCATCTTTACCTATTTCTACCAATCTCTCCTTTTTGTCTAAATCAAACATTTTCGTATGTTTCAATCCGTGAACTTCAATAAGAACATCACACAATTTGCTATCTTCCAGCACATTAGCGTTAGACATCATTTTGAAAGTATGTTCAACTATTGACCTCATAGTCAATGGCTCAGGAAGTTTCTGCATCAGCGAAACATTGCTTGCAATCACGTATCGACATTGGTCGCGAATAACAGAAACAGGCAGGTTTTTAAAAATACCGCCGTCAGAATAATATTTGCCGTTTATTTTTTGTGGTTCAAAAAGAATGGGTATGCTACATGAAGCAACTACCGCTTCAATCAAATTTTTGCCTTCTGAAAATGTATGTGTGGTAGAATTATACATATCGGTCGCAACAGCAACAAAAGGAATCTTAAGTTCTTCGAAAGATTTTGCCCGTAAATGTTTACGAAGGAAATTTGTAACACCAGAAGTTTTTAAAAAACCCGATGTGGGCTTGGTAATTTCTACTAACTGTTTGAAATTTATATTTGCCGAAATTTCTAGAATCTCTTCAGGAGAATATCCGTCTGCGTAAAGAACACCTGCAAGCGAGCCTACACTTGTTCCTGCAATAATTTGAGGTTTTACGTCATAAGCATCCAATGCGCTTAGCACACCTAAATGCGCATATCCACGTGCGCCACCGCCACTTAGCGCATATCCCAAATTATATGGATATTTAGGTAATTTATCAGCCAAAACATATAAATTTTACACTACAAAATTAACAAACAGTGTGAAAGTTACTTTGCCTATAATTCACATATAGTTGCCTAAAATTCTCTATATATCTGCTCTTTAAACTGTGTGGGCGATAATTTGGTTTGCTTTTTGAAAAATTTGCTAAATGAGGATGTCTCTGAAAATCCGAGTTTTTCTGAAACTTGACTAATGGTTAGCTCTTTATCGGTTAACAAAACCTTTGCATGATCAGTTATTTTTTCATTGATAAAAGTGCCGGGAGATTTGCCTGTGGTTGTCTTAATTGCTTTAATCAGGTGTTTTGAAGATATGTTTAGTTGATTGGCAAAAAATGCAGTTTTATTACTAATTTTTATCGGTTGTAGAAGTAGGTTAAAAAATGAGTCGGTAATTTCTTCGTTTCTTGTAGAACGGTTTTCAACTTTTTTGCTTTTCAGGAAGATTTCGGCTACCTCACAGACAAAAACCAAAAACAGATTACGTAATGTTTCTTGTTGAAATACAGAGCTTTTGGTCTCCCTTTTTTTATAAATTAGTTTATAAATATCGATAAGAATTTTTTGCTGCTCTTTAGTAAGGTCGGTAAGTGTGTACTGGTGATTGTTAATTTGACGAAAAGGTTTTACAAGTTGAGCGTTCACAATGTTTTTAGCCAGAAAATCTCGTGCAACGAACAAAAGTATGCCGTGGTATTCTCTTTTTGAACGAATAATATGTACAATGGAAGAGGGATGTGCAATAAGCAAGGTCGATGCCGTTATATGGTAATCTATTTGATTGATACTTATGTCGATATCGCCATCGGTACACATTAAAATACCAACATACTCTTTCATGTCGGCAGTTGCATTTTCGATTACCGGGAGTACGCCGTGGCAGAAAAAATAATCTTTCTCCTGCCACTCATAGCCAAGATTTATAATAGCCTCTCGTAGTGTGAGATATGAATTTTGTGAGCGATTTGTCATTTAGTTATTGCACCGACTTGATTTTTTATAAATATTTTAAGACAACCGTTTTCTCTACTCCACTTTTATAAACCTCTTAAGTTCAAAGTCATAGTCATAAATCTCGCCCTCCTCAATGTGATACCACCAGCCCATTATAGTTATATCGCCATTTTTTACAGCCTTACGGATATATGGGTATTGCATTAGGTGCTCAATTTGCACAACAACGTTCATCTGTTCGGTAAATACACCGCGATCTTCAGCAGAAATTAAGTTTTTTTCTATTTGTTCTTCTACAATCTTCTTAACAGGCGCTGCCAGCTCTAACCATTTTTTTGTATGTGGCAGTGATCTCATCTCTTTTGCGCTACTGTAAAGTGCTGCACAACCGCCACAGTTTGAGTGTCCACAAACAACTATGTTATTAACTTGCAGCTGCTTAACGGCATATTCAATTACCGCCGATGTGGCTACAAATGTATCTTTGTTTCTATCGTATAAAGGCACAAAGTTGCCGATGTTGCGAACAACAAATAGTTCGCCTGGAATTG
Source organism: Salinivirgaceae bacterium (assembly GCA_035407925.1). Lineage (GTDB taxonomy): Bacteria > Bacteroidota > Bacteroidia > Bacteroidales > Salinivirgaceae > JAAYQU01. Next base: position 46,101 of record DAOOBP010000002.1, on the reverse strand, counting down.
TACCAGTAACTAAATTTGGCACTACACGCGAATCTGAACAGCCAATATATAGCGTATGCGGATTTTGATGCTTGCCTAATTGGGCAAAAAACTCCTTTTTCGGAATATGTTCATTGCTTTTAAAACCACGGACTCCCTCAAACAGTTTGTTGTAGTTGGGTCGTGGGTAATTGTTTTCTTCACGCGTTGTTTTCATAAGCCTGTGGCTTAAACGTGTTTTTATGTTAAATAGATATTTTCTGGTGGCAGTTTTATTTTCATCAGCATTAGCTATAAAATAGTACTCTTTATTGGTGTTAAAATATCTCTCAAATCCAGCTTTATCAATAGGTTGCTTGTTTTTGACAAATGACTGAAGAGTGTAAATTTTCAATCCTATTTCGTTTGAGATAAAGTCGTACAAATCATTAGGAGTGGTTCCATAGTAGTCGCTGCCACCTTTCCCGCACTCGAATATAATTGTGGGCTTATTCTTTTTTAGCAAATCTTTTGCGCCTTTCAGAACTCCAAACTCTCCGCCTTCGACATCGATTTTAATTAAGTGGATTTGCTCATCCGCAGGGATAATTTCATCTAAAGTTTTCAGGGTTACTTTTATCTCTTCAATATCCGGATTTGAAATATCATACCGTCTTTTTTTAATTCCGCTGTATGCAGGTGCATTTTTGACAAGCTGAAATGTGCTTTCTCCACTGTTGTCAGAAAGAGCGTAGGGAAAAATTTCTACTTTTTTATTTTTATACTTGGTTTTCAGGTTGTTAAACAGATAAGGAATCGGTTCAAAAGCATAATGTTTCCCATCAGGCGCGTAGCAGAGCATTAAATCTAATATTTCGCCTTTGTGACAACCAACATCAATGCAATTGCTATCACGCTTTAGGTGTTTTTTTAATATCTTTTTTGTCAGTCTGTCGTATTTAAGGTTTTTAGTCAGGTCTAAGTGAAGAAATATTAATATCTCTCTAATAGTATTTTTGATTATGCTCATAAAAATTTTATTGTAAGTTTGACGAAAGAAAGTTACTTGAAAATTAAATATATATTATCAATTATCGTGCATTTTTTTGTAAGTTTTCTCAATGATATCGTCTATCTGCGTGTAGAACTGTTCAATTTCCGATTTAGGTGGAATTTTACTCCTCCATTCGTTTAGTTTCTTATCAGTTTCGTCGAATATGTTTTTCTCAACTGGCTCAATAACCTGAATGTATCCGTTGTTGTCTTTATTCACTAATTTGGATATTTGTAAATAGTGGTATCCGTCCGGATTATCTATTGGATAGCACTCTTTTGACAGTATCCTGTTATAATGATTTAGTTTTGAGTTCTTTAGCGAATCGTCGTAAATCATTGTGTTTGGCAACTCCGCTTCGCTTATCCAAAGAGGCACTGTGATACATGTATTCGGAAACCCTACTGCTGTCCACATTGTTGTGAATTGTGGTAGTTCGTTCTCTTTAACTCCTTGAATAACAATGTTAGAGGCTGAGCCAAAACTTGTAATTAAGTTGTCGGAGTGTATAAATTTATCGCTTGCAGGCTCATTTTCAAACATCTTTCTGTAATTGTTTTTGGTTATTGGGTTGTACAAACATCTTGAGAAATTTTGTATTACAGTGCGATAGTCAAGAGGTTTTTCCTTTACAGTTTCGGTAAAAAGTTTTTCGGCTGTTTGTAATCTTACAAAACCGTATCCAACATTGGGTTTTCCTGTTTTTGAAAAGTTAGTTCGCAGAATATATCCATCAGGGGCTACATTTGGGTCGTTTGCATCGTATTTTGTCCAAGTGTAATTGTTTACTTCGTAAAAAGCAGCACCGCCTTTTGCATCTATCACTCCAAAGTGAGCGGCTAAACCCATTGGCTTTTCGGTGTCAGAGAGAAGTTTTTCAAAATCCTCCAAAGTTTTGCACGTCTCTAACGCTTTTTTCATAAAAAATCCCTCTCGGTTTTTTATTTTTGCGGTGTCCTTAAGATTTACGTTAAACGATGCACTATTCATAATTGCAAATCCCACTTCGTTGTTTCCTGCCCACACTTCGTTGCCTAAGCTGTCGCCAGAATTAACAATTCCTATAAATGCATATTTCCCATCTTCAGCAGGATACTTTTTTGCATAGTTTTTTAAAAAATCGGTATCGCGCAATTTCCAAATTAATGCGCGTCCGTCATTAGTAGCTTTGCCTGATATTACAGCGGTTGTACAGCAATAAACATTTCCCCAAAAAAGGAAAAATATTACAATAAAAAAATGTTTAAAATGTTTCATGTTTCTATAATTTTTTCACAAACAACAATATATTCTCTTGTCATTGTTCCTCTTCTTTGTCCTGTCATATTTGAGGGGGAGTTTTGAGATGGCATTACTTTGTTCCCGAGCAACCTTTCGTAAGTAAATAAATGTTTAAATCCATTTTGCTCGAATTTTTCTGCTACAAATTGGTCTGTAGGCAACTGAACATCTTTAACTCTTCTATTTCCAACAACATATATAATTTTACCTTCTTTATTTACACTTTTTGCGACATCTTTTATTGATTTGTCTAAATCAAAATAAAATGACGAAACCTCTAACGCCCTTTTATTAGATTTTTTGGAAATTTCATTAATATAATCTGATATTATGCTGTTTTTATAATTTTCTTTTACTGTACTTCCACCCATTAATAATTTATCGATTTGTCTGGCATATTTTACCCCAAACCATTGATTACTAAACATAGAAAACTGACCGTAAGCAACTGTAGTAAAACTATCGCCATAAGGTGGGCTGGTTAAAACTACATCAAACTCATTCTCTTTTCTGGGAAACTTACTATAACTTATATCTATCTTCGCTCCGTTAAGCTTAGGCAAATAATATCGTTCATAGATGTCAACCACTCTATTTAATTTGTCAAAATAAACGCCAAAAACATCTGGATTAAATTGCAACATCTCTTCAGGTTTAATTCTATAGAGCTTGAACTCATTATTACGTGTATATGAGCACTCTCGTATAGTTTCTGATAGTGGTACAAGAAAGATTCTCCTCATATTAACTTCAATTTTATAAACGAAATGCCTAATAATAGAAAGATATTGTAATACAGGTTTTGAAAACCAAAAATCAATGTTATAATGTTGCGGTATTTCAATTTTTTGTAAATTATTTTCGTCTTTTACAAATTCATATACTCTGTTTCTCAATCTCTGTTTAATTAATTTAACTTTTTCTATATCAAGTTTAGTGAATTTTGTGCGCGAAATTAAAACTGCCAAAGGATTTATATCGAAACCATACATTTCGTCTAATCCCCTATCTAAACCAACTGTAAAAGAGGAGCCTGAACCACAATATGGGTCAAGAAGTTTCCCTTGATTAATATCAAGTTCTTTAAAAAGCTCTATTCCGATTTGTGGTATCATCGTAGCGGGATACTTATGCAAGTTTGGATAACTTGTGGCATAAGACTCTCCGATAAAATCATACTTTTCATTTCTAATTATTCTGTACTTCATAGGTCTATAATACTTTTAAACAAAAAGGGTAATTTATCTTCGTAGGTTCTAAATCCCGTTCCATGATTTCTTGCCATAGTCCCTTTGTCATGTAAACGTAAATCTACAAGAATGTTTTCAGATTTAAACTGATTAGCGAGCAGTTCAGGCGAAGTTCCTTTCATTAACTGTGCTCTATAATAAATGGAAATACTCTAAACCGTCTCTTTCTTCTGTAAATGCTGAAACAAAAATTAATGCTGGCATTTTTTGCATAAATCTTTCCGCTAATTTTTCTAATTGCCACGTGGCAACAACTTCTCCTGAAATGTGCATTACTGAAATATCTTTTTTCTGAACATTTAAAAATAACCCTGCGCTATTCGGCTTTAAGGACATTGTATAATAAAGTCCCTGTCTGCCGCTTTTGTCCAAACTCCCATATTTTTTCACAGCATCAAGAGGAGGCATTTTCCAAACCTTATTATTAAACGTAAACAATGTTATTAAATTATCTCTTTTTGTTCTATGAGCCTTTAATTCAGCTCCTTCTATATCAGGATGAGCTTCTTTGTTTTCAAATATACCAAGATGTGTTTATAATGTGTGACCAACGCCTGTCGCTCCTCTTCTTGTTGTTGCGATAAAACCCTTTTCTTTGATTTCTGCAAATTTTCTCTTAAACTCTTCTAATGTCATGTCATTATATTTTTGCTACAAATTAACAGATAAATCATAATTTTTAATGTCACACTTTCACGATCACTTGTTATAAAACTTCTTTAAACCTACCATATTTTGTTACTCTTTTTTCATTCGCTCCACAACCGAAGTTGTTGAATAACCCTCTACAAGATTTATTGTAACAACCTCGCCCCCTTTAGCTTTAACAATATCGTAGCCTACAATATCTTCGGGTTTGTAGTCGTTGCCTTTAACCAAAAAATCAGGTTGCACTGCCTTAATAAGGTTGTATGGTGTGTCCTCATCAAACAAAATTACAGCATCGACAAAATTGAGTGAAGCCAAAACCAACGAGCGGGCAACCTCGTCCTGCAAAGGTCTTTCAGGTCCTTTAAGACGGCGAACCGAAGCATCGGTGTTTAATCCGATAACTAAATGGTCGCCAAAATCAGCCGCCTGAGCTAAATATTCAATATGACCACGATGTAAAATATCAAAACAGCCGTTGCTAAAAACTACTTTGTGGTTTTTAAACCGCCAGTATGCAAGCACTCTTTGTATAGATTCAACTGTGTGTAGTTTGCTGATTATTAAGTCTAGATTGTTCATAAATCGGGATTTTTTAAATATGGGTAAAGATATTTAAAAAATTTAGAAATTAGAAGTCAGAAGGTAGAATTTAAGGGATTGTAAAGAAAATTGTTAATTGCACACTTCGGCTTAGCTTAGTGCACCGCATTGCTAATTGCTAATTGATTTTTTTCGGTTTGAAATTGGGAGCAAAACAAGGCTTATAAATCCAACAACTATCACAACCACCATGCTTACTGCGTGGGCAATAAGTGCAAAAAACCGCGCATCGGTACTACCAATACCATAAACAGTTAACGCAGCTACAACCATAAAGTGATAAGCGCCAATACCGCCCTGAACGGGTGCAAGCATTCCATAACTACCAATCAGGAACACTACAAGCATTTGATTTACTGTAAATAGAACATCGCCGGTAAACGAAAAGGCTTTAAATGTTAGGCACATAACTATAAAATACAAAATCCAAATCAACAGCGAATAGAAGATAAAAAGTGCAGGATGTTTGAGTTTAAAAATTGAAAGAAGTCCCTCTTTTAATGTTGTAATCTTATCAAAAATCTTTTTAATAATATTTTGCGCTTTTTTGCTGTATTTTAGCAGTATCAGATATCCTATAACAGAAATAACACACAACGCAATAAAGATTATAAGGTTTCTAACCGAAAGCAAGTTTTGGATATTTTCTGAAAGCGCTGGATTATCCTCTAAAAGTTTTGAAAAGAAGTTGTCATTATAAAAAATTACAACGACTGTAATACCTATAATAATTATCAAATCCACAATACGTTCGGCTATAATGGTTCCAAAGCCTCCGGTAAACGATATCTTTTCATACTTTTTTAGAACTGCCGCACGGGTAACCTCGCCCAACCGCGGTATTGCCAGATTGACGAGATATCCCACCATAACGGCGTGAAACAGATTACTGCGGCGCGCTTTCATCTCTATTGATGTCAGAGCAAGCTCCCAACGTATGGCACGTACCAAGTGACTGCCAACGCTTACGATAGCGGCTAAAATCAGCCAATAATAATTCAGGTTTTTTGAGGCTTCAATAAGATCGTCTATCGATTGGTCTTTGTAAAGTTTCCAGAATAGAAAAATACCAATACCTATAAATAGCAGAAATTTGAATGCATTGACAATCTTTTTTTTCAATGTAGCTTACTTAACTAATAGATTTGTATTGGAGTCGGGGAAAATAAATGTTGGTTTAAATTTTTTAGCCTCTTCGAAATCCATTGTGGCATAAGATATTATAATAACCATATCACCAACTTGTGCTTTGCGTGCAGCAGGTCCGTTTAGGCAAACAACACCTGACTTACGCTTTCCTTTTATTACATACGTGTCCAACCGCTCACCATTATTGATGTTTACAATCTGAACCTTTTCGTTTTCTATAATATTGGCAGCATCCATCAAATCTTCATCAATAGTTATACTGCCAACATACTTTAAGTTTGCTTCAGTAATCGTAACCTGATGTATTTTTGATTTTATTACCTCAATAAACATAGCTATATCTGTTTTCGATGCAAAGGTATAACTTTTTAAAATAATATGTTGTCAATTAACCTAACTTTACCACAATAAACAGCAATACACCCAATTTTTTCGCACTTTTCGTCCCACGAATTTACAGACATAAGTGTCTGAGAATTAACTATATCGAAATATTCTGTTCGCAATTCATCGATGGCGTTTATTTTAAAAACAACCTTGTTTTTTAGCTCCTGTACGGAGATTTTCCCTTTCTCAGATACGGCTGCCGACAATATTTCAAAAATCTTTGGTGCAATTTTCCGTTGCTCAGCAGTTAATAGTTCGTTTCGTGAACTCTTTGCCAATCCATCTTTATCTCGCACGGTTGGTACAGGAACGATATCAATATTATAATTTAACTGCTTAGTAATGTATTGAATGATAACTAATTGTTGAAAATCTTTTTTTCCGAAATAGGCTCTATTGGGTTTAACTATATCAAACAATTTTGTAACAATTTGGACAACCCCATTGAAATGTCCGGGTCTAAACTCCCCTTCCATAACAGTTGCGAGCGAACCGAGGTCAAATACTCTTTTGTCTGGTTCGGGGTACATCTCTTCAACAGTGGGGAAGAATACAGCATCGCATTTCTCAGCTCTAAGTTTTTCAAAATCAGCCTGTTCGTTGCGTGGATATGTTCTTAAATCCTCCTTATTGTTGAATTGAGTGGGGTTAACAAAAATACTAACAACTGTACACGAATTGTTTTTTACCGATTCGCGAACTAACGCCAAATGCCCTTCGTGCAGTGCTCCCATGGTAGGAACGAAACCGATAGTTCTGTTTTCTCGTTTTTGATTCTCAATAAACGAGGTCATCTCTGCTTTACTCTTTATTATCTGCATATTATACCAATTGTAATTTAAAAACAGTCCAATCTTTTTTAAATTTTACAAATGTTTACCCCAGACTCCGTACAGACGGAGTTAAGGGGTAAATACCGATGTTACAGACACATAGTCCAAGCGAACGATAGTGAAATTTGGACTATAGTAGCTGTCCAATCGGTATTACAAAATTAAACTTACAAATATACTGGTTGTTTTTCAGTCGATAAAGAGATTTTGAGAATAAAGTAGATGGTGGATTCAATTAGCAATTAGCAATGAACAATGTGTAATAGGCGCTAATTGCTTTCAACTTTATAAACTTTTAACTCAACTTTATTGTGTGCAGAATTTTTTCGTATTCGAGTTCGTGAACATACAAAACAATCACACATAAACGCCGTGCTGGTTCAATAACGCCAGCTTCAGCACTGAAGCCGTTTCTCGAAGCCCACACGGAAATATTTTTCATAATCAGAATATATTGAATGGAGAAACTTTAATTGAGTAATCGAGCAACAAAGCCCAGAAAAAAGCCCTGCACCTAAGATCTACGCCAACAAAGGCTTTTAGCATTTTTCGCGGAATAAAAAACAAAAACCAAGCAAGAGTAGCTAAAATTAGTCCGATAAAAACCGGAATCACAAAGTCTTTATAAAATGACAAAGATTCTCCCGTTGCAGACAATGTCATTTCTGAAACCAATGCGTTTACAGGGAGAGACAAACTTATCACAAATGGGAAAACTAGAAAAAAACCGATAATTTTTCTTTTTAATGAAGGATTGAATTCCGTACGAGGTGATTCTTTCCTGATAATTTTATAATGTAACCAACCATATCCAACCATAAATCCAACACTAAGAATAATAGTCATAGCGACGTTTATAGTAGCAGGAAACAATTCAAAAATAAGTAACGTAAAAACACCACCCATTGCCACTATATTGAAGCCCATTACCATATTGTCGCCAGATGACATTGTAATTGTTTTTTCAGCTCTGAAATTGACTTTGTTAATAAGCAAACCTATCACATACATAACGGCAAGAAGTATATAAACGCCGCATAAAATTTTTTCGTTTTGTATGTTTGATGCTGATTCTCTGGAACCTGAAAAAACTGAATTAAACCATGGAGAAACTATTTTTCCTATAATAAAATCAGCCAAAACAATCAATGCGTCAAAAACGTTGGACCAGAATTTTGGAGTTGTTTTCATTTTTTTTGATTTTGTTGTAGCGAAAGTAATTTTCAGTATTTCTTAAATGAAGCACCGGCCAATAACCATGAAATAGTAAATCCTGTTTTGCCATCGAGAAAGCCAAGTTTCAAAAAATAATCGCGAATGAATTTAAAAACTGTTGCGGCAATAATTCCGAACCACGAAGTTCTGCATAATTCTGCTTTACCCAACGAGTAAGGTTGTTTTTATCAAAATCTGGTTGCCACACGTACACTTGATTAACATTGAAACAAATCAAGTCATAAAATTGACTTCTTAATTGCCAAAAGTTCATCTCTGTTTTAATTCTAATTTTCTGCAAAATTAAATAAAAACAGAATTAAAAACAGATAAGTGTTAATGTTTCTGAAAAAGTTTATCTTTTTTTCGCCTTTTTACCAAAAGTTTTACTCTTCGACTTTTTGTAATACGAAGTCTTTTTCGGTTTTTTGCCAGAAGATTCGCTCTTTTTATCTTTTAAGATTGCTGTTAAGCTTTCAAAATTAGCATCTTTGTGCTCGACGTAGCTTTTTACAAGCTCAAAATCGAGTTGCTTTTTCATCAAGTTGGCTTTTACGACGCGTATTCTAACCTTGTCGCCCAAACGATATATGCGTCTGTTATGTTCGCCTATCAGACAATATTCATCTTCGTTAAAGATGTAATAGTCGTCCTCAAGCGTTTGTAGGGGAATCATGCCCTCGCACGAGTTTCCCTCTAACTCAACATAAAAGCCCCAATTTGTTACTCCTGAGATTACGCCGTCGAACTCCTGCTCTAATTTGTCTGCAAGATATTCCACCTGTTTATATTTTATGCTTGCTCTCTCTGCTGATGTAGCTAACACTTCGCGTTCGTTACAGTGTTTACAGTCGGCTTCCGTGTCGGCAAGAGTTGCTGACCTTTTCCCCTCCATATATCGAGTTAACAGCCTGTGTACCATCAAGTCGGGATATCGGCGGATTGGACTTGTAAAGTGCGAATAGTATTCAAAAGCAAGTCCGTAATGTCCTATATTTTTAGTTGAATATTCGGCACGTGCCATTGACCTGATAGCCAACGTTTCAACCACATTTTGCCACGCCTTACCGTTGCTATTTGTAATAAGGTTGTTTAGTGATTTTGAGATTGTCAAGTTGTTTTCTGTATTTATCTCTTGTCCAAAACGCCTTACAAATTTCGCAAAACGTTCCAATTTTTCCTGATTTGGCTTGTCGTGAATCCTGTAAACAAATGTTTTAGGTTTTCCTTTAACAGCTTTTTCTGTATTTATATAAGTTGCGACTGTTCTATTAGCCAACAACATCAGCTCTTCGATAAGTTGATTAGCCTCTTTGTTCTCTTTTAGATATACGTCAATAGGTTTACCTTTGTCATCCAATATAAAATTGACCTCTGAACGCTCAAAATTAATGGCGCCCTTATCAAATCGCTTTTTACGCAGTTTTTGTGCAATATTGTGACATATAATCAATTCGTTTGCAAAATCGCCTTGGGCTATTTCAATTCGTTCTTGTGCCTCTTCGTATGTAAATCGGCGTTGCGATTTAATTATGGTGCGACCAATCCAGCGCTCTAACACAGTTCCGTTCTTATCAATATTAAAAACTACAGAAAAGGTTAATTTGTCAGTATTTGGTTGAAGTGAGCAAACGTTGTTCGACAGTTTCTCGGGTAGCATTGGTACGGTTCTGTCAACCAAATAGACACTTGTTCCACGTTCAAAAGCCTCTTTGTCAATAATATTGCTGGGCTCAATATAGTGTGATACATCAGCAATGTGAACGCCAATTTCCCAAACATCATTACTAATACCGCGTACCGAGATAGCGTCATCGAAATCTTTAGCATCGGCTGGGTCGATAGTAAAGGTTGTGATATTCCTGAAATCGCGCCTTTTTTCTATCTCTTGTTTGGTTATAGTTGTCTTAATCTTTTTGGCAGCTTCGGTAACATTTGTCGGGAACTCGTATGGTAACCCAAATTCAACCAAAATGGCGTGCATTTCGGTATCGTTTTCGCCGATATTCCCCAGAATTTTTACAATCTTTCCTGTAGGATTGTGTGCATCCTTAGCCCATTCGGTAATTTCGACAACAACTTTCTGTCTCTCTTTAACCTTTGTTCGGGTTACCTCTGATTTTGGAATAAAGATATCGACAGGCAACGTTCCCGAGTCGGGCACAAAAAATGCGAAGTTAGGATTAATCTCAACAATCCCTACAAACGAGGTTCGAGCGCGTTTTACGATTTCAAAAATCTCAACGCTTGCCTTGCGCCGTTTTGATCCAGGATAAACATAAGCGCGTACTCTGTCATTTGGAAATGCACGAAAAAGATTTGCGTAGGAGACCTCATACTCCTGACCGTCATCGGTGGTAAGTATAGCAGGTCCTTTGCGAGTGATGGAGATTTTTCCCTCAATTACGTTTCTCTGTCGTATAGCTCTATACCGACCCCTATCGACCTTTTTAATCTGTTCTGTTTCAGCAAGATAATCGAGCGCAGCTATTATCCTTGGGCGCAGCGAACTGTCGGTAAGTTTAAGTCCTCTTGCTACTTGCTTATAGTTGAATGTTTTAGTGGGGTTACTATTTAAAAATTCAAGTATAGTATGATTCAAATAAGAGGGATTTGCTGCCTCTTTATTGGGTTTTTTGTTTTTTTTACTCATTTGCTTTTCTGTTTGTTGTTGATGTCAAACTAATGATATTACCTAATTAGGCTTAATAGATAAGTTTGTAAATATCAACATATTAAATATATTATGTATTATGTTTTTGTTAAATTTTTGTCACATCGTAAGAGTTTTGAGCTGAAATTTAACAAAAGGTGTGGCTAATATCAGTTTTTAATAGATTAACATTGTTAATGATATCGTTAAAAATCCACATAAAAATCCTGTAACAACTTGCAATAACGAGTGTTGTTGAAGATACATTCTTGCAGATAGAACGATACCTGTATAAATAAGCGCTTGAAAAAACAGCCCTTCGGGATACCCATGACGAAACAGCAGAATTAGCACTAAAAGAGCGACAATCCCTCCAAGCCCTATTCCGTGTAACGATATTTTCCACCAAATACTCACTACCGCCGCGATTGATGTTGAAATAAACACACCTAAAATAAATCCTGTCAATATTCCGGGTACATTTAAGCGGCTTAAAGTATAATAAGAGAAAAAATAGAAGATTGCCATTACAAACAGAGGTACATAACGCTCCTGTTTCTGGGTCATTTGAAACATTTTAAATGTTTTGCGAAATATAAAAATGGGAAGCATTAACAGGGGAAAACCTATTGTGCTTGAGGCTATTATAATATATATGGCTTTATGTACTTGGCTTGGCAACAACATTAAAAGTTGCGAATGATTTAAAAGTATAAATGCACCTATCATCGGCATCCAAATAGGATGAAAAACAACAGAAACCGCCTGAGCCAAATTTTTAAGCATAATGTGAATTTTAAATTTCTTTTCGCAATCGTGCAACCGGAATATTCAATTGTTCCCGATATTTCGCAACTGTTCGGCGTGCGATATTATAACCCTTATCACATAATAATTGTGTAAGTTTTTCGTCTGTTAACGGTTTACGTTTGTTCTCGTTGTCGATGCACTCCTGCAAATACTGTTTTATTTCGCGTGTAGAGACCTCTTCGCCAGAATCGGTTGTCATTGATTCTGAGAAAAAAGACTTGAGAGAGAGAATTCCATACTCTGTTTGTATATATTTTGAATTTGCAACCCTCGATATCGTTGAAATATCTAAGCCTGTAATATCGGCAATATCTTTTAATATCATAGGTCGCAATTTTCGCTCATCTCCAGTTAAAAAATATTCTCTCTGATATCCCAATATGGCTTCCATTGTAAGTAGCAGAGTGTCTTGTCGTTGCTTAATAGCATCGATAAACCAACGTGCCGAATCTAATTTCTGCTTTACAAATGCTATTGTCTCTTTATCTGAACGTGTTTTGTTTTTACTGTTTGAGTACTCCTCTAACATTTCAATGTATGTTCGGCTAACTCTCAAATCGGGCACATTCCTCGAATTCATTGAAACTGTTAATTCTCCGTCTTCAGTCTCTAAAATAAAGTCAGGGATTATTGTCGAGGTGTCGCGTATTGTTGGGTCTGTAAATGATGTGCCGGGCTTAGGATTTAATCGCAATATTTCATCAATTGATTCTTTAAGCTCCTCTTCGTCAATTGACAGGCGACTCATTATTTTGTCGTAATGCTTGCGAGTAAATTCGTTAAAATGGTTTCTCAATATTTTATCGGCAATGGCGACCTCAGGTTTTGAAGTGTCCTGTCGTTCTATTTGAAGTAAAAGGCACTCTTGCAAATTGCGTGCTCCAACGCCCGCGGGATCTAATTCATGTACTGCCTTAAGCGCTTGATACAATTCATCTTCAGTCGTGCGGATATTCATTGTAAAAACCAAATCATCGACTATGGAAGACAGCTTACGCCGTAGATACCCGTCTTCATCAATGTTGCCAATTAAATATTCGGCTAACTCACGCCTTTCGTGCGATAGATTTCTTTTTAGTCGCAGTTGAGTTATTAGATTTTCATGGAACGTTATCCCACCTGAATAGGGGATTTCACGTTGTTCGTCGTCTCTTGAATAGTTGTTTGCGGTTAAACGATATTCTGGAATGTCGTCATCGTCGGGCAAGTAATCCTCTATGCTAAATTCATCTTCGCTATTGTAATCGTCTTCTGTATCGGAGCTGTCGTCATGGTCGATTTCACTCTTTTCATATTGTAAGTCGTCATTACTTTCGTTTTCAGCTTCTTCGAGGGCGGGGTTTTCTTCTATCTCTTTTTTTACTCGCTGCTCAAACTGTAACGTAGGAATTTCCAGCAGCTTGATAAGTTGGATCTGCTGTGGAGAGAGTTTTTGTAAAATTTTCTGTTGTAATTTCTGTTTTAACATCTCTATCGTTACAATAGTTTAAACAACGGTATTTAAAGTTATAGATTATAATTCGTGTAAAGTTACTATATTTTTTTTAAAATATTTTTTATAACAACTCAATAATACCAAAAAACAACAACTATTGCAACTTTTTGTTTGAAATTTATAAATACATTTGAATTATCATCATACTGACGATACGATTGACTAAACTTGGCACACAAATAGATGAACATAAAGCTTGTGAATTTCATACGACCTTAAACTGAAAAAATTTAAACATATAAAATCATTTTATTTTTAAGCTCAATTAGAGTATATTTGCTATTGTTTTAAAATGCCACAAAAGCACACACTTTTAACTTAAAATTGCTACGACATGAAGCAAACCACTATACACTTAGCATCAGATCATGCGGGATATCTTCTAAAACGCCACGTAATTAGTTTTCTACAAAAAGAGGGTTATTCGGTAGTCGATCATGGCGCCGATTCTGAACAATCTGTTGATTATCCCGACTATGCGCATAAACTTGCCAAAAATATCAATGAACAAACTTTTGGCATTGCCGTTTGTGGTAGTGGTATTGGAATAAGCATTGCATTAAACCGTCACAGCAACGTCAGAGCAGCATTGTGCTGGAATCAAACAATGGCAACTCTTTCACGCCAACACAATAATGCTAATGTTTGTGTTCTTTCAGGACGATTTTTGTCGCTCACAGACGCCGAAAAAATTGTTACTGCCTTTTTGACATCGAGCTTTGAAGGTGGCAGGCATCAAAACAGAATTGATAAAATTAATATAAAGTAGCCTAATGATATCAAACACTTGCAAATATGCAATCCGAGCGATGATTTATCTTGCTTTAAACAAAGATAAAAATTCTATGATTGGGATTAAGCAAATTGCATTTGATCTTGATGTTCCGAGACCTTTTTTAAGTAAAATTTTACAACAAATCACTAAACACAAGCTACTTTTGTCAAACAAGGGACCAAACGGAGGATTTATGCTTGCAAAGCCTGCTTCTGAAATATCCTTAATGGATATCGTGACAATAATTGATGGTCCTAATTTTTTTAATTCCTGCATAATAGGATTAAACAGTTGCGATGAAACCCATGAACACGCCCACTGCCCTATTCACAATAACTATTCACCAGTAAGAAAAGAACTTAAAAATCTGTTTGAACAAAAAACAATTGGTCTTTTAGCTATAGAAATAAGTAATTCAGGAGGAAATATCAGAATATAAAACACATATACTTATGTTAAAAAAAATTACCGTTTTTATTATAATGTTTGTTTCGTTCGTTAGTCTAAATGGTCAAAATCTGTCGACACATGATAAAATACAGCAAACTATTGACACATTTATAGAAGGGTTGAACACCAAAGATACCGTTTTATTGAAAAAAACAGTTGATCCTAACTTAGGATTGCTAACCGTTTTTCATGACGGTAGAAAAAATATTGTGGCAGCAGAAACAATGGAGATGTTTATTAATTCTTTAACAAAAAAAACATATCGTAGAGAGCAGGCAGAATGTACAATTGAAACAAATGATATTATAGCTACAGCGTGGTGTAAATACGTTTGTTATGACGACACAAAGATTTCATACTGCGGAATAAACGCATATCAACTATACAGAACCAATAAAGGTTGGAAAATTTTACAAATAACCAATTCGAGACAATCTTTCAAATGTGACCCTATTACAGTTAGTGAATAGAACTGAAGTCGATTTAAAATCATTATTTTTGAAGTCAATGCAAATAAACCCATACCTCTGTTTAATGACTTTTTACAAAAAATTTGAAATAGTACTTATCATAGTAGCCTTAATTTTAACAGGTTGCGCTAAAGAGATGGCTCCGACTGGCGGACCCAAGGACACCTACGCACCCGAAGTAAAAAAAGCAAATCCTAAACCAAATTCACTACACTTTGATTCAAAAAAAATATCAATAACTTTTAATGAATTTTTAAGTTTGAAAGACGCTTCACAAAAAGTTACGATTTCGCCTCCACTCAACAAAAAACCAGAAGTAAGACTGAAAGGTAAAACTGTTATCGTGGAGCTGAATGATACCCTTCGTCAAAACACCACTTACAATATCAATTTTCGAGATGCAATCCGCGATTATACCGAGGGAAACATTAAGGATAATTTTCAGTATGTATTTTCAACAGGAGGCGAAATCGACACTATTTTTATCTCAGGAGTAGTTAAAAATGCAGCAACAGGTTTGCCAGTAGAAAATGTTCAAGTTGGCTTATATAACAATATTTACGACTCAGTCGTTGCTAAAGAAAAACCACTATACTATTCAATTACAAACAAGGCGGGAGAATTTACAATTAATAATATAAAAAAGGGTGAGTATAAAATATTTGCACTTTCAGATATTGCAAATGATATGCTTTACAAACTACCAAACGAAAAAGTTGCTTTTCTTGACGAAACTTTAAAGCCCGAAACTTATAAAGATATTGCATACGATACGCTAAAAATAATTAAAGAGATATCAGCAGAAAGTGGCGACACAATATTTGCCGATACGATAATTCAAAAAAGCATCGTTGCTTCAACAATTGAAAAAATACGTTTAAATCTGTTTGAGCCTGATTACCAAAAACAGTTCGTAAAAACCTCGTCACGCCCAAGGCGAAACCTCATCAACATTGTACTAAACCGTGAACCGTATAGCGAAACAACTCTTAGAACTTTTGACGACACTAATTTTGTTCAGGTCTGTTCACAACGTCCTGACTCACTGCTGTTTGTCATTCCAAGTTTTGAAATGACACTATCCGATACGTTAAAGGCTGTCTTAGAATATGGTTTCCTCGATTCTTTAGAAAATCTAACAATACAAAAGGACACAATCACGCTTGCAGTAGAAAAAAACAAAGTGTTTGATAATGACACCATTGTCACTTTTACTTCAAATATTGTTGGCAATGTTTTAGACAAAAACAAAAAACTGGTTTTAAACTTTAACCACCCAGTAAACTCGATTGACTTTGAAAAAATTAAACTCTTTACTGTCGAAGATACTGTGAAAAAGGCTATTGACTTCAACACAACATTAGACACAACAAAAAGCCTGTTAACTATTGATTATCAGTTTGTTCAGAGCAACAGTTATGAGATGATATTTGACTCCTTAGCCATCTCTGATATTTATGAACAATACTCACACCCGAAAAGCTTAAAATTTAGAGTTCCCGACGAGTCGGAATATGGAGTTTTAGCAGTAAACATTGTTGGAGAGATTGAAAACAACTCTGTAATAGAGCTTTACGACAACTCAAAAAATATTGTATGGCAAAGTTTTTATCCAACAACCCAAACATTAACAATAAACGATTTGAAACCCGGAAAATACACTCTAAGGCTTTTTATTGATTCAAACGGGAACAAAAAATGGGATACCGGAGACTACTATAAAAAGTTATTGCCCGAATTGGTTTTAACATATAGTAAAGATATTACTATACGCGCAAATTGGGACACAGAGATAACTTGGAACTTAAAATAACAAACATTTGGCTATCAAAGTTTTATTTGCACCCTTGGATTGGGGCATGGGACACACAACAAGAGTGATTGCCCTTGCCGAGAAATTACAGAAAAGGGATTATGAAATAATATTTGCCTTACCCAAAAAGCAATTGTTTTTACTTGAAGGATACTCGTTTAAAAAAATTGAAGTTGTTGGATATAATATAAAATATTACTCCCACCTCACTCCTATTCAATCGCTTATAATACAGTTGCCTAAAATATTCTTGATTTTTATAAGGGAGCTGTTTATAGCAAAAAAAATCTCAAAAGCTAATGCTATTGATGTAATCATAAGCGATAACAGACCTTTTTTCCGTTCACGTAATAGTGTCTCATGTTATCTGAGTCATCAAATAAATCTTCCTATTAAAGGATTGATAGGCAGGCTAATAAATAAAATTTACACGCGAATAGTTAACAAATTCGATTACGCACTTATTCCCGATTTCCCAAACAGTATATTAGCAGGAAAACTTTCCAATTCAAAAAACTTAAAAATAAAATCGTTTTATTGCGGACCTCTAAGTCGTTTTATGTCGTTAAACCATAAAATAACTGACACTAAAATTAAATATAACATGGTTTATATTGCTTCAGGACCTCAACCCTACAGAAACCATTTGGCAAATAAAATTATTGATACTTTTTCAAAAAGTGACGGGAAATATGCAGTATTAGGTTATGTTAATCACGAAAAATCGACTGTTTATAAAAATATCGATATTTATGGTCATCTCAATACCGAAGATTTTTATAACGTAGTAAGATGCTCAAAAACAATAATTTCGCTTGCGGGATACACAACAATAATGGATTGCATTGCACTTTCAAAACCACTTATAATGCTTCCAACAAAAAATCAATGGGAACAAGAATACTTGGCAAAGCATTTGAGTGGTAAGAAAGGTTTTTATGTCATAGATAAACCCGAGGATATTAAAAATTATGTTAACTTAGCACTAGAGCCGTTTGCTCAATCCTTTGATATATCAGAAATTCAAATACCAGAAACTATTTTTACAGCCAAATCTTTACAAAAGATTACATAAAAACATTAGATAGAAAAAATATAGACAGATGAAGATTAAGTGCATCATATTCGATTTGGGCGGAGTTTTAATGGATATCGATTTTGATAAAACATTCGAAGCCTATTCAAAAATTACAGGTAACCCAAAAGAGATTTTAAGAGATTCAAAACCCCTGTTAGATATTTATTTGAATTACGAGTCAGGAGCAATAACCGACGAAGAGTTTCGTAACGCAATCAGAAAAAATTTGAATGTTAACGTTGATGACAAAACCATTGACAATGCTTGGAATGTACTTCTGTTAGACTTTAACAGTCAGGCTATTAGCCTATTACGTTCCCTAAAGACTAAATATCCGCTATATTTATTAAGCAATACAAACAATATCCACTTTAACCATTGCAACCAAAAAATAACCGAACAAAATTTAGCCGAAAGCTTAGTATCACTATTCGATGGGCTGTTTTTATCACATAAAATAGGCTGTCGCAAACCTTCGGAACAAATTTACCAATACGTTATAAAACAGCTAAAATGTTTGCCACAAGAGATACTCTTTATCGACGATCTTGAACCCAACACAAAAGCAGCCGAAGAGTTAGGAATCCAAACCATTTTGTTAACCGACAATAATAAAATTACAGAACTGGTTCTTAACAAATTAAACTAAACATGGAAAACGCAATTGACAAGCCAATTATAGATTTTATTGGCAAACATCATGTGCTTACAATAGCAACATCCAATGAAAACAATCCTTGGTGTGCATCGTGCTTCTACGCTTGGATAAAAGAGAAAAACGCTTTTGTTTACACAACCGACCATGACACACGACACGGCTTAGAAGCCTTAAAAAACCGAAACGTAGCGGCAAATATTGTTTTAGAAACTCGCATTGTTATGAAAATTCAAGGACTTCAAATTTCAGGAATTACTTTTCCAGTTGATAAAACTTACGAAGAGATTGCAAAAACAACCTATTTAAAACGTTTTCCATACGCTCGTTTAGCCGATTTAAACCTTTGGATACTTGAACCTCAACATCTTAAACTAACCGACAATAAGCTCGGCTTTGGGGAAAAGATTATTTGGCAAAAAAATTGTTAAATTTGCGTTCCGAAATTTTTGCTATGAATGTTGCTGTAACTGGCGCTAATGGACTTGTAGGATCGCACCTAATAAAAATGTTGCTTAAAAAGGACGTTAATGTGAAAGCCTTTGTACGTTCAAACAGAGCAAAATTAGAACTTACAACCTTTTTAGGTAACGACAATACCAAAAATCTGCAATTTGTTTTTGGCGATATTTTAAACAAAGAGAGTATCGATAATCTTGTACATGGTGTTGATATTATTTATCACACAGCCGCATATGTATCTTTCAATCCACACGCAAAAAAACAGATTTACAACACAAATATTATCGGAACAAAAAACATTGTCAACACACTTCTGAAAAAGGAAAACTGTTCAACAATACTTGTTTACCTAAGTAGTGTTGCTGCTATAGGAGACGCTATCAATGAAGAAATAGTAAATGAAAACCATTTTCTTAAAAATAATGAAAAGCAAAGTCATTATGGCAAATCAAAATATTTAGCCGAGCTTGAAGTGTGGCGCGGAATTGAAGAGGGATTGAATGCTGTGATATTAAATCCCGCCATTATTTTGGGAAACGCCAACTCAGGCAAAAGCTCATCAGCGCTTTTGCAACAAATGGCATTTGGATTACCCTTCATAACTGATGGAACCACCGGTTACGTTTCTGTCAACGATGTGTGCAGAGCCGCAATTATTCTATCCGAAACAGATAAAAAATCGCAGAGATACATACTTTGTTCTGAGAATTTAAGCTATCAGAAGTTGTTTGAAATGGTGCAAAAATCATTGAATAAAAAGCGAAAACCAAGATTTATCAATAAAAATATACTTTGGATAATTTCTCTGCTGAACGAAATTTCTGCTTGGATATTTAATCTGTCTCCTAAATTAACACGACAAATTGTAAAATCTGGATTTGAACACAGTAGATTTGAAGGCGAAAAAATCGTAAGAGAGATTGGTTTCCAATACTCTGATTTACAAGTTGAAATTGATAACATGCTAAACCCAAGTAACAAAAATGAGCAGTAGTTTACGTTGGTATGCAGTATCAACACGTTCACGTCATGAAAAAAAAGTAGCGCTTCAACTCGCCGAAAAAGGAATAGAGGCTTATCTGCCTCTATATAGAACTGTTCGTCAGTGGAGTGACAGAAAAAAGATAGTCGAAGTTCCCTTAATCACATGTTATGTCTTTGTCAGAATTGATTATAAAGATTATCTCAAAGTACTAAAGACTGATGGAGTCGTTCGTTTTTTAATGTTTCAAAATCAGCCCGCTTATGTTCAAGATAGAGAGATAGAAAATCTACGTATTTTAACAAAAAATTCTGAAAATGTTAAAGTTCAAGACATTGACTACCAAATAGGCGATTATATAGAGATTAATTCCGGTCCTTTTTGTGGATTTAAAGGCGAAATAATCAGAAAAAAAAGCAATCAAATATTGGTTGTTCGTTTAGATTTTATGTCAACTATGATATGCGTTGAAATTTCGTCAAAATATCTGTAAACACAGCGCTTTGTTTGCTATCTTTGTGTCCTAAAAATGTCTTAGTAGCCATACAAAGCGTGTGAGTGAAAGGGCGGAGCCGTGCAAAGCCAGTTGTAATCAGATTTGTCTTGTCAAATTTTATCTAAGTGAATTCTAAATGATGGTAAAAAGTAAATTCCCTTTTAACGTTGTTCTTGATCCTATTCAAGATGAACGTAGTGAACTCTATGTTGAAGAGTTGAAAGATATTTACACTTATGTTAAAGGAAAAAACAAGCCCAATTTGAAAAAGGTAGAACGTTTTTTTCAACGTTGGAAACAGTATCCCGAAGCGTGGAACTTTTACTACAGCGCTTTAACTAAAAACGATCGCCATATTGAAGCTGAGAAGCTTCTTCTAAAAACGAGAGATCTGTTTCCCAATTATTTTTACGGACTCCATAATTCAGCTAAAAGGCTAATTTTTTACGACAGACTCGAAGAGGCTATTGAAGTATTAGGAGGCGACACCCCCGACATCAATCGTTGGTTTCCTGATACAAACACGTTTTGGATTGAGCATGTGGTTCACTACTACTTACTTTTTGCAGAATTAGAAATCAAAAGAGAAAACTACGACAAAGCTGACGACATCATTAAATATGTTTACGACTATTTTTATTTAAAAAAAGACGGACCGCAGATTGGCGACGAAAACATAGAGGAAGTTTCTGCGTATGTGCACGATGTTTTTAGTAATGTCACCCAACAAATCATGCTCCACAGGATGGAAAAAGGGTTGGAAAAATTAAAAAACCACAAACCCAAAGAACCGAAATACGTTCATCCAGTTATTTCAGATGACTACAAAAATAGACATCGAAAAGGAAAGAGTTTTTATCACTCTGAAGTTAATATGCTTTTTGAGCATGAAACCTTAAACAAAGAGACCATCAATACTATCCTTTCGCTTCCTCGTTCCTCTGTAATTGCTGATTTAGAGCAAGTAATGTATCACACAATGTTCGAATTTACCGACGAGGATTTTGAACGAAATGAGTATTATGCCTTGCCACACGCAATTTGGTTTCTGTATGAACTCAATGCTGTTGAGACAATGGAAACGGCGTGCCTACTTCTTCAAAAGGAGGATGATTTTACAGATTTCTGGTTTGGGGATTTTTGGGTTAACGATACTTGGTTTTACTACTATATGCTAGTAAAGCATGACCATCGTCAACTTTTAGAAGTTCTATATCTGCCTAACAAGAATGCCTTTGTAAAAAGCACACTGTTGGATGCCATTGAACAATTAGCTTTCCATCACCCCGAAAGAAAAGATGAAGTTATAGAATGGTTGACCGATTTGCTACAATTCTACGTTGACAATCAAACCAATAACGATATTATTGATGCTCCTTTTGTAGGTTTTATTGAAAGTTCACTAATAGACTTAAATGTTAAAAACTCACTTCCAATCCTCAAAATACTACACGAAGCCGATTGTGTTGATGAATGGATAAACGGAGGGTATGCTGATGTTGTAAAATATTTCGAAAATCCACCCTTTTTGGAAAAACGCATAATGGAATTGCCTGACATATACACGTTAGCCGAAAAAGAGATAGAGATGATTGAAAGATGGAAAAAAGAAAAAAAGAACCAAAAGGCTGAATCGTATTATCCTCAGCAACCTGAAGAAACCGAAATAACAGAAGTAAAACGCTCAAAGGTAGGACGCAATGACCCCTGTCCCTGCGGAAGCGGCAAAAAATTCAAAAAATGTTGCGGCATGCAAGGGTAACAGAAAAAGACTTTTGATATAAATAAGCGATTTTATAAATGCAAAATAAAAATATATTAATTTCTGGCGGAGCCGGATTTATTGGTTCTAATCTGTGTGAAAGTTTATTACAGCTTGGACACAGAGTGGTCTGTTTAGATAATTTTGCTACCGGAAGAATAGAGAACATACAGCCTCTAATTCAATCTTATCCTGAAACTTTCAAATTAATTGTCGGCGATATCCGAAACTTAGAAGAGTGTCAAAAAGCTGTTAAGGGGGCTGATTATGTTTTTCATCAAGCAGCGTTAGGCTCTGTGCCACGTTCCATAAACGACCCTATTACAACAAATGAAGTAAACATTTCAGGATTTCTAAATATGCTTGTGGCAAGCCGTGATGCAAATATTAAACGATTTATTTACGCTGCAAGCTCATCAACATATGGCGATAGCAAAACTCTTCCCAAAGTAGAAGATAAGATAGGAAAGCCGTTATCTCCTTATGCTGTAACCAAATATGTAAATGAACTTTACGCCGATGTTTTCGCGAAAACTTATGGCATAGAGTATATCGGCTTACGATATTTTAATGTTTTTGGTCGCAAACAAGACCCAAATGGCGCTTATGCAGCAGTTATTCCTTTGTTTGTAAAACAATTTATGAACCACAAATCGCCTGTAATTAACGGAGATGGCGAATATAGTCGCGATTTTACATACATCGATAACGTTATCCAAATAAATCTTCTGGCGATGGAAACAACAAATCCCGATGCCATAAATCAAGTTTATAACACTGCTTACGGTGAACAAACTACGCTAAACCAATTGGCTGGTTACTTAAAAGAGTATTTATCAAAATTCGACCCCAAGATTTTAGATATAGAAGTTATCCACGGACCCTATCGAGTTGGGGATATACCTCATTCATTGGCAAGTATAGATAAAGCACGGAATTTGTTGGGATATAACCCTCAATTTAATATAAAAAGAGGTTTAGAGGAAGCTGTGAAATGGTATTGGAAAAATTTATAATGAACATAATGAACAACAAAGACGTAAAAATAGTCGTAATCGGTTTAGGTTATGTAGGCTTGCCTCTTGCTCGCCTATTTTCGACAAAATACACTACAATTGGTTTTGATATTAACCAAGCTCGTGTAGAAGAATTAATGAGTGGTCACGATTCTACGCTTGAAGTGGAAGACAAATTGCTTCAATCTGCTATTGCTAACGGTTTTATCTGTACATCGGATATCAGTAGCATAAAAGATGCGAACTTCTATATTGTAACCGTCCCAACTCCCATTGATGTAAATAATAATCCCGATTTAGCCCCACTTGTTAAAGCAAGTGAAACTGTAGGAAAAGTAATTTCCAAAGGAGACATAGTGGTATATGAATCTACTGTTTATCCAGGTGTTACAGAAGACGAATGTATTCCCATAGTTGAACGTATGAGCGGCTTGAAATATAATAAAGATTTCTTTGCAGGATACAGCCCCGAGCGCATTAATCCGGGAGATAAAGAGCATACAGTTGATAAAATATTGAAGGTTACATCAGGTAGTACACCTGAAATCGGTAAATTTATTGATACAATTTACGGTTCCGTAATAACTGCAGGCACACATCTGGCTCCAACTATCAAAGTAGCAGAAGCCGCAAAGGTTATAGAAAATGCTCAACGTGACATCAATATAGCTTTTGTAAATGAGTTAGCCAAGATTTTCAACAAAATGGGTATTAATACACAAGATGTGCTGACTGCAGCCGGAACAAAGTGGAATTTTTTGCCGTTTAAACCAGGATTAGTCGGAGGACACTGCATAGGCGTAGATCCATATTACTTAGCACAGGCAGCCCAACGCCACGGACACCACCCCGAACTAATTTTAGCAGGACGTAGAATGAACGATAGCATGGGCGAATACGTAGCCGACCAAGTAATTAAATTGATGCTGAAGAAAGGCATTCAAGTCTTAGGTTCACATATTCTTGTACTGGGTTTTACCTTTAAAGAAAACTGCCCCGATGTACGCAACACCAAAGTTATCGACATCGTCAACACTCTAAAAGAATATAGCGCCAAAGTAACCATATACGACCCCTGGGTAAATCCCGATATTGCAAGACATGAGTACGAAGTGGAGATAGTCAACACATTGCCAAAGGATAAGTTTGACGCAATCATTTTGGCAGTGGCTCACAATAAATTTAAGGAGTTAGACTTATCGAAAATTGCAAATGGGAACAATGTGTTATATGATGTAAAAGGGGTTTTTAACAGAAAAGTGGATGGGAGACTGTAGTGTAATAGATTGTGTGATGCACATTGCAACTCAAAGTATTCCCTCCGATATGGATTGTGTGTTTTTTAATTTTTCCAAATATAAAGTAAAAATATAAAGCATAATCACAAATCGCAGGTTTTTAAAAAAATTAAGACGTGAACAAACCAACAATAATACAACTTCCAAAAATCTTAGATAAAAGAGGGAATCTCTCCTTTTTCGAGTATCCAAAACAGTTGCCATTTGAGATTGCACGGACATACTGGATATACGATGTACCAGGCGGAGAGATACGTGGTAGCCACGCTTTTAAAGAGCAACAGGAGTTTATTATTGCTCTTTCAGGAAGTTTTGATGTGGTACTGCATAATGGAAAAAAGGAACAAAAATTCTCTCTAAATCGTTCCTATTATGGACTATACGTCCCAAAAATGTACTGGCGTAGATTAGAAAATTTCTCCACTAATTCTTTAGCTTTAATTGTTTCTGATAAACATTTCAATGCGAATGATTATATTCGAAACTTTGAAGAATTCAAAAGATTAAGATATGAGTAAAAAGTATTCTGTTCATGATTGTGAGATAGTGGAATTACCAATTGTCCATAACGATGCTGGGAATATCACTGTAATGGAAAACAATGGAAATATCCCTTTTGATGTCAAAAGAGTTTACTATTTATACGACATTCCGATGGGAATCGAAAGAGGTGGACTTGCACATTATAAATTGCAACAATATGTTGTTGCTGCAAGCGGTTCTTTTGTATTTATTTTGGACGATGGAATAGAAAAAAGAGAAGTTTTTCTTAATCATCCTAACAAAGCTCTATACATAAAACCGGGTATTTGGCGAGAGATGAAAGACTTTTCAAGCGGAAGTATCTGCTTGGTCTTAGCTTCTGATGTGTTTAATGAGAATGACTATATAAGAAGTTATCAGAATTTTATAAAATATAGAAATGGTTAAAATACATTCTTCAGCAGATGTTCAATCTGATAAAATAGGAAAAGGAACTACTGTTTGGCAATTTTGTGTGATATTAGAAGGCGCACAAATAGGAAATAACTGCAATATTAACTGCCAAGTTTTTGTAGAAAATAAGGTTGTAATAGGAAACAATGTAACTATCAAACCCGGTGTGCAGATTTGGGATGGAGTTACTATTGAAGATAACGTCTTTATAGGTCCTAATGTAACTTTCACTAATGATTTAATACCACGTTCAAAGCAGCATCGTGAAGAATACGATAAAACACTTGTTAAAAAAGGTGCCTCTATTGGTGCAAACTCTACAATAGTTGCAGGAAACATAATTGGTGAAAACTCTCTAATTGGTGCTGGTAGCGTAGTTACAAAAAATGTTCCTGCCAATACAGTTTGGTTTGGGAATCCGGCAAAGCAAAAAGGTACAATAAATGAAAATGGTATAATTACTTACGATAATAATGATTAAATTTCTTGATTTACAAAAAATTAATCTTGCTTATCAGCAAGAAATTGAAGATAGACTGCTGGCAACATTTCGTAGTGGCTGGTATTTATTGGGTAATGAAGTAAAACAGTTTGAAGAAAACTTAAAAAATTACATCGGTTGCAATCATGCTATCGGTGTTGCCAATGGGTTAGACGCATTGCGACTTATCTTACGCGCATATATAGAGATGGGTGTAATGCAAAAAGGAGATGAAATCATTGTACCTGCCAACACTTATATTGCCTCTATTCTGGCTATTTCTGATAATGGCTTGGTACCTGTTTTAGTGGAACCGGATATTAACACATACAATATTGATATTTCAAAAATAGAAGATAAAATTACACCCAAAACCAAAGGGATAATGATTGTACACTTGTATGGTCGAGTGGTTTTTTCAGAAGAATTAAAAGAACTTGCTGAAAAGTACAATCTAAAAATTATAGAAGATAATGCCCAATCCATTAGCGCAGAATGGAAAGGTGTTAAAACGGGAAATCTGGGTGATGCTGCCGGATTTAGCTTTTATCCTGGCAAAAATTTAGGTGCATTGGGTGACGGTGGAGCAGTCACAAGCAATGATGAAGAGTTGGCAAAAACAGTTCGTGCTCTTGCTAACTATGGTTCTAATCAAAAATACGTAAATATTTATCAGGGGTTAAACTCTCGTTTAGATGAAATACAGGCAGCCGTTTTGGATGTGAAATTGAAATATATTGATAAAGATAATAAGAGAAGACGTGAAATAGCCAAACGCTATATTTCTGAAATTAACAATCCAAAAGTAATTTTACCCGAAAATCCGCGTAATGAAACAGAGCATGTATGGCATCTCTTTGTGGTACGAACAATGGAACGTGATAAATTACAACAGCATCTTACAGACAACTATATCCAAACATTAATCCACTATCCTATCCCTCCGCATAAGCAGAAAGCATATAAAGCTTGGAATAATCTCTCTTTAACAATTACAGAACAAATACATAATGAAGTGTTGAGTTTGCCGATTAGTCCAGTGTTAGAAGATTGTGAAATAAGCAAAGTAATGGAAATCATTAATAGTTTTTAATCTTGTCAGGAACACAATCTTCTTATCGACAAATCATGAAAGGTACCTCCATTTTTGGTGGAGTACAGGTGTTTAATATTCTTGTTGGAATTATTAAGTCAAAAATTATTGTCGTGCTACTTGGTCCGACCGGAATGGGAATTTCCGGTCTGTTTACTTCAACAACAAGTTTAGTAAGTGGGTTAACCAACTTTGGGTTAGGTACTAGTGCTGTTCGCAATATATCAGAAGCTAATACAGAAGGTAATAAACAACGTGTTTCTAAGGTAATTACCGTATTACGTCGTTTAGTCTGGATTACCGGGATACTTGGTTTAACTACCGTGTTTATTTTTGCTCCGTGGTTAAGTCATCTTACTTTTGGAAACACGGAATATACTATAGCATTTCGATGGCTTTCAATTACATTATTGATTGATCAGTTAGCCGCAGGACAGCGTGTTTTATTACAAGGAATGCGTCAGTTGAAATATCTTGCTAAGGCAAATGTAATTGGTTCATTTCTTGGATTATTAATTTCAGTTCCATTATACTATTATTATCGGGTGGATGGAATTGTTCCGGCACTGATTTCTTCTTCTGCAATAGCCATGTTGATAGCATGGTATTTCTCAAGTAAAATAAAAACGGAGCAAGTAACCGTAAATAAAAAAGAAACTATAGCCGAAGGAAAGTCAATGTTGTCGCTTGGCTTTATGTTGAGTTTAAGTGGTTTGATCACTGTGGCTACTTCCTATATAATCCGCGCCTTTATAAGCAGAACCGGAAGCCTTAATGATGTTGGATTGTATAATGCAGGATTTGCAATTATTGGAAGTTATGTAGGAATGGTTTTTACAGCTATGGGTACCGATTATTACCCTCGTTTGTCGGGAGTGGCAAAAAACAATAAACAAGCCAACCAACTCATACAACAACAAGCAGAAGTGGCACTATTAATTTTAGGTCCTATACTTTGCGTTTTTATAGTTTTTGCACATTGGGCGGTGGTATTGCTTTACTCTAATAAATTTGTACTAATAAATGATATGATTCGCTGGGCCGCATTAGGAATGTATTTTAAAGCAGCAAGTCGGGCAATAGCTTTTGTGTTTTTAGCCAAAGGAAAAAGTGGTCTGTTTTTTCTGAATGAAACTCTGGCAAACGCATATGTTTTGATTTTAAATATAATCGGCTACAAACTTTATGGTTTAACAGGTTTAGGGATATCCTTTTTATTAGCTTATTTGTTCTATTTCGTTCAAGTATATTTAATAACCAAAAGAAATTATAATTTCTCATACTCACGTTCATTTTATACCCTTATATCTGTTCAGTTGTTTTTTGGAACAGGATGTTTTTTAGTTGTAAACCTGTTATCAACTTATATGGTTTACATAATTGGAGTGATATTAACAATAGCTATTTGTTGGTTTTCTTTAAAAGAATTGGATAAAAGAATAAATTTAAGTGAAATTATTATCAGTTTTAAAAACAAAAGAGATGGAACAAACAGATAAACAGGAAGTAGAAAAAGAGATGCGATCAGAACCACTTATTTCTTTTTGTGTGTTCACATATAATCAAGAGAATTTTATAGAAGAGTGTCTTGAAAGTGTATTCAAGCTGAAGTATAATAATCTCGAAATTATTATTTCTGATGACTGTTCAACAGACAACACATTCTCAATAATTACCGAGTTTGTCAAAAAAAGAAACACAAAACATCACATAATTATAAATAAAAATCCTGAAAACTTAGGCATTGGTGTTCATTGCTTTACGGTGTTTTGGGAAATAGCAAAGGGAGACTTTATTGTGACACTGGGTGGAGATGATGTTGTTGACGATGAAAACTATTTACAAAATGTTGTTAACTTGTTTCAAAAGGATCAAAGCGTGATGGCTGTCGATATCAATGCAACTATGATTGACGAGAAAGGTAATTTTATTAAAGAGATACAGCTACCATTTTCACAAATATCGTACACACTGGATGATTATTTATCTGCTAGACCAATTTATTCATTCGCACCAGGTCGAACACTCAGAAATTTACTTGTTACTGATTTTAAGATGCTCAACAAAGATTGTCCCGCGGAAGCTAAAGTTTTGACTTTTCGGGCATTACTTCGCGGCAAATTGCTAAGAACAGATATAAAAGCTATTAAGTACCGTCAACATCCTAATAATTCATCATCAACTGAAAGGTTAAGAAAAATTTCATTTGAAAACATAATAAAACAACATTTAACAGATGCAGATACTGTTTATCAACAATCTAAAATTTCTGACATAGATTTAAAAATTTTGCATAGAAGAATAAAACTTGATTTGGAACTGCATAACAGCATAAAGGAAGGTGCCTTACTGCGTTTTGTTAAGAATATAATTAGGGTTAGAAAATATAGAATATTAAAAAGTTTTTATAAGTTTTTCAATACGTAACATTACAATCCAAAACTTGCGCACTGGCTGTGGAAATTGTCATTATGAAATGTTCAATGCTAAAATGAGCTGAAATAATGAAAGCTCAATAGTGTTTACCACTGAAAAACCTGATGACTTATTGAGTAACGAAGCCCTTAAAGTATACTCCCCTTTCGAGCCATTCCGGAACAATGATACTACCACAAATTTAATGGATAGTTGTAAATTAAGCGTAAAAAAAATAAGTTTTAAGAACAATTATTTGATTTGATGTTGAACCTTGAAGACGAATCGGAAGTTGGCAATATGAACAATTTTATCAGATAATGTATACTTAAAATGAACTTATAACAAAAAACAACATAATGAATATGACTAAGATACAGTACAAATTCAACAACTGACCAAGA
Organism: Salinivirgaceae bacterium; assembly: GCA_035407925.1. GTDB lineage: Bacteria > Bacteroidota > Bacteroidia > Bacteroidales > Salinivirgaceae > JAAYQU01. Next base: position 16,179 of record DAOOBP010000002.1, on the reverse strand, counting down.
AAAATCTAAATTATCAAAAAACATTCGAAATTTTCCATATATCTGTAAATAAGAAAATTGCATTTACTAGCTGAATCTTCCATTCAGAAATGAATATTTTATTTAATATCTTGAAATCAAAGACACTCTGATAAAAATATGAAACTAGCATGCTAATCTAAACTTGACTTCCAAAAACATGATTATAAAGCATGTGTGTTCCATGCAACTTCAAACTGAAAAATTGTAAACTCATGAAATCATTAATTAAGAAAATCTTTAAGAATATTTTAAGGCAACAGCAATATGAAAGAGTGCTAAATGTACGAAAAAAATTAATTCTTAAAAAAGACTACTCAAAAGATTACAAATTGTATAAAAAGAATTCATCCGTCTTTACAAAAAACAATTTTGAAAAAAAAGAAAGTGAAGTCACTCTACGTTATCACGCTTTAGAAAAAGGGTTCTTACATAATTCAATAAGGCCTCGTTTTGCAAAAAAGCATGTTGTTGACTTGCTATCTATGATCCGGGATAGTGAGATACTAAAAAACAAAAACAGAGTTCAAATTCAATCAGCAATAGTGAGTTTATTAAACTATTATGAACTACATAAAGAACTATCTGCAGACATCTCAGATTACTTTAACTTAACTGATTATGAGTTTTTGAAAAAACATCTGATAAAACAAATGAGTAGTGTTCAACTTCACACCATTAGTGATTATTTCTTGAAAAACTATGATGATTTTTTGATTTTTTCTAACTCCCGGTGTAGCGTAAGAAGTTTTACAGGTGAAAAGATTTCTGCTGATACTATACAAAAGGTAATTAATCTAGCTAATAACGCCCCGAGTGTGTGCAATAGACAATCTGTTTCGGTAATTCTTCTTGAAAATAAAACTTTGATTGATAAAATTCTTGAAATACAAGGAGGTATGACCGGATATTCAGAAAAAGTAAATCAACTGATGGTTGTTTTAAGCAACCGAAACTATTTTTATTCAATTGGGGAACGAAACCAACTATATATAGATGGGGGTATTTATTTAATGAATTTGCTCTATGCTCTTCATTATTATAAGATTGGAGCCTGTCCTGCTCATTGGGGAATGCCAACAAAAGCGGATGAAAAAACAAGAGATTTATTAAATCTCTCTGATGCTTATCAGATTATTAGCTTAGTTGTAATTGGGATTCCTACAGATAATTTCAAAACAACTTTGTCATTAAGAAAAACACATGAGGAAAACCTAATGATCATTAAATAAATTGTGCAACACTTGTGATTTCTGTGATGATATAACCTTCGAGCTGTTCAATATTTCACTTAATAATGCATGCTTACGACTATAACCTAGACAGAAAATAGACAAACGTAATAGTAACACGTTCAGGAATTACAGAAAAAATTGATAAAAGAAAGAATAAAAATAGAAACTATTCAGACTGGAGAGGCTTTTTTTACCTTCACAGCAAGGTGATTAAAACCACCGGCAAAGGGCTTAAAATGTAGAATAATAAAAGCAAAAGACAAAAATCAACTTATCTCGCCCAAACGACATAACAATAAGAATATTACACTGGACTTTAAGTGGATGCAAACCATGCGAATTAAAGTAAGAAATTGTAGTTTAGCATTTCGGAAAGGTAGTAACAATACAAAGGATTTTGATTTGAAAATGAGTAAAAACCTTTATAAGTTAAAGCAAGTTACACAAATTTATCACTATGTGAGAGCTATAAAGAGAAATATAGGGGTTCTTACAACTCCACATTTTTTACAATTGTGGTTGTAGTAGAAATCAAGTCTGCACACCTGTACGATTATGATGTTATTACCTGTTTTTAGGTTTTGAATTTAGCAAGCGTGTCCAACAAAGATAAATTTGAAAAAGTGTACGAACGTTTTTTAACACCCGAATTAACAGAAAAGTCGATTATATTTGAAGCTCTTACTGATAGTGAACTAGAAAGCAAGGCATTAAAAATAATTATGGATATAATGGTTGATGCATCAGAAAATATTAAAAAAATAGCAAAACAACTACTGGAACAAGGTGGGATTACGCTTTTAAAGCGTAATTAAGAAGTAATTGAAAATGAAGATAGGTATATTGACACAACCGCTTGGAACCAACTACGGCGGTATACTTCAAAACTATGCTTTGCAAACTGTTTTAAAAAGAATGGGACATGAAGTGTGGACGGTTAATAGAGACATAAAAAGACCTGCATATATAAAGTATGGTTCATTAATCAAAAGGTGTATAATGAGACTTTTAGGTAAAGATATAAAAGTCAGAGTTTGGATGAACAAACGTGAGTCTAAAATGGTATCTGCAAACATACAACAATTTATAATAGATTATATACATACAACCAAAAAAATTTATTCAACTAATAATCTTAAAAAAACAAATAAAAAGTATCTGTTTGACGCTTATGTTGTTGGGAGTGATCAAGTTTGGAGACCTAAATATTCTCCCAATATTTATAATTTTTTCCTCGATTTTATAAAAAAAGAAAAGGTTAAACGTATAGCTTTCTCTGCTTCGTTTGGTGTGGACCAATGGGATTTTGATAAAGTGCAAACTAAAAAATGTTCGGATTTGGCCAAAAAGTTTGATGCAGTTTCAGTAAGAGAAAATACCGGTATAAAACTTTGCAGTGATTATCTTGGTGTGAGTGCTGTGCATACTCTCGACCCAACAATGTTACTTGATAGAAATGATTATATTAAACTAATAAAAGCAAGAGAACTTACTGATAGCAATGAAGATATGCTTGTTTATTTTTTGGATAAAAATAAAGAAAAAGAAAAGTTCGTTCAGCATTTCTCAAAAGAAAACGAACTAAAATATTTTGAAATAATGCCAAAGACTAAGACTGAAATAAATTTTAAGAAAACAAAAAAAATAGACTTAAACAAACTTGTACATCCCCCCGTTGAGCGATGGTTAGGGGCTTTCCAAAATGCTAAGTTTGTAATTACAGACTCTTTTCACGGGGCAGTATTCTCAATTATTTTTAATAAACCTTTTTTCGTTTTCAGCAATGCGAGAAGAGGAAATGCTAGAATGGTATCTCTACTCAACACCTTTGAGTTAAACGAAAGATTGATCACAGAAAAAACAGATTTTACTACATCAAACTTGAAAAGTGAAATTGACTGGGATAGTGTAAATAAAAAATTAATTATAGAAAAAGAAAAATCATTAAATTTTCTAAAGGAGTTTTTGTCATGATTTCTGTAGTTATACCCTTGTATAATAAGGACAAAAGTATCAGTAAAACTATCAACTGTGTACTAAATCAAACTTTTCAAGACTTTGAAATTGTTGTTGTGAATGATGGCTCTACTGATAATAGTGTAAAAAAAGTAGAAGAAATAAGAGATGACAGAATTAGACTGATACAAAAAAAAAACGGAGGTGTTTCTAGTGCAAGAAATAAAGGAATAGAAGAAGCAAATTATGAATGGATTGCTTTTTTAGATGGAGACGACAGATGGCAAAAAGACCATTTAAAATTATTGATTAATGCAAAAACAGAATTTGTTGATAATTTTGTGTTTACTAATTGCCCTACAAATAATGAGAATGAACTTTATGACAGTAAAAAACAGTTTAAACATTACGTAGTCGAAAATTATTTTAAAAAAGCTATAAATGAAAAAATTATAAATTCTTCTACTTGCTTAATTCATAAACAATGTTTTGCTAATGTAGGTTTTTTTAATGAAAAACTTAAAAGAGGTGAAGATTTAGAAATGTGGTATAGACTAGCTAAGAAGTATCATATTGTAGCAAGTGATGCTAAAACAGTAATCTATGAATTAGACGCTGAAAACAGAGCAATGAACAAGTCATCACCCTATGAGGCAAGTTTTGCAAGCGTAATTAGCCTGAAAGGTGTTAAAAATAAAGACGAAAAAAATTATTTAAAACATCAGATTAAATTGAAATATAAATCATGCCTGTACAATAAGGAGTGGCTCAATCTTATAAAGTGTTTTAAACAACACAAGTTTAACTTTCTATGAAAATTTTAACTATCACCTGCCATAAAGTTTACAATCATGGAGCAAGTTTACAACAATTTGCTTTGCTTTATTTTTTGAATAATAGTGGTTTCGAGGCAAAGACAATAAACTATCAGCCAAAATATTTAGCAGAAATTTTCTCTTATTACGGTGTCGCCAATCCTAAATTCAAAAAAAATCTTTTCCTGAAATTGCTCTACGTCATAGCAAAGCTACCAAGCAAGATAAACGATATAAAACGAAGAAATGCATTTAATGATTTTGAAAAGAACTTTATCCCTTCAACGGATAAGCTGTTTGTAAACAACATTCAGCTGAAAAATAACACACCGAAGGCTGACGCTTATATCTGTGGAAGTGACCAGATTTGGAACTCTCTTTTGCAAAATGGGAAAGACCCTGCTTTTTATTTAGATTTTGTAGCTAACAATAAAAAGAAAATTTCTTACGCGGCAAGTTTTGCAATAGACAATGTTTCAGATGAGTGGAAAGATTTCGTAAAAGAGAAGGTAAACCGTATTGACTATATTTCTGTAAGAGAAAATTCTGGATTACGTATTTTAGAAAATATGGGTATAAATAGAGCGGTGCAAGTACTTGACCCTGTTTTCTTAATTTCAAAAAAAGAGTGGGAAAAACTGTTCATTAAGAATAAAGAAGTAGAACCCTATGTGCTAGTGTACGATTTCGAAAATGATGAAATAATAAAAAATTATGCATTGTACTTGAAAGAAAAGAATGGGTGGAAAATTTTTGCATTAAGTAAAAAAATAAAGTATGCCGATGAAGTTTTTTGGTCAATAGGACCTGATAAGTTTTTGAACTTACTGTACCATTCTCATTTTGTATTGGCAAATTCGTTTCATGCTACTGCTTTCTCCGTTATTTTTGGCAAGCAGTTTTTGATTTTCAATCGGCAAATTAAAATAAACACAAGAATGCGTGATTTTTTACAAGATTTTGGATTGCAAGAAAGGTTAGTGTCTCAAATGGATAAAAAACTTGTAACTCAAAAAATTGATTTTAACCAAATAAGTCATGTGTTGGAAAATAAAATCCAATATTCAAAAAATTTTTTACTTAATACACTGAATAATGAAAGAATGGATAAATAATAAATATCACGGACTGATTTTTGCAAGAACCGGAATAGGTGAATGCTTGAACGCTGTTTATTCTTTACGTTTGTTTTTTAAATATTCATTCAGAAACAACAGATTAAAGAAGAAGGAAAATTTAAAAGCTTTTCTAATTAAGCAATATCATATCATTGAAAAAGGATTGTCGTTACCTAATCCAAGAGAAAACTTCGGTATTCCAAAAATAAAGTTGCTTTTAACTAAGACTGAGCAGTTTGAAAAGTGGTATGGCTTTGATATAGATGTTTCGCAACCTGTGAGAAATTGTCTCTCAGATTACCTAAAACAAAATCCAAATTTTGATAAAAAAGACAAGGCTCTAAAAGAGAAAATCGTACTACTAATTAAGCAATACGATGTAAAAATCAATTTTGGTGGAACAAAAAAATACGAAATTGAAGATTTAAAAAGATATACTAACATTGACTACTTGAAGTTTGTCCAAAGTCGTTCATCGGTTAGAGACTTTAAAGATGAGAAAGTAAAAATGGAGGATATACGTAAAGCAATTGATATTGCCCGACATACGCCATCGGTTTGTAATAGACAAAGTTGGAAACTTCACTATTACGATAATGTAGAGCTGAAAAACGCTTTGTTAGACCTACAACATGGTAGTGGCGGGTTCACAAAAAGCATTCAAGGTTTGTTTATTGTTACAACCGATATTCAAGGTTTTACAAAAATGGAACAAAATGAAGTTTTTGTTGATGGTGGGTTAATTTCCATGAGCTTACAACTAGCACTGCATCATTTAGGAATAGGTTCATGCGGTTTAAATACTTGTTTTCCCTATACAAGAGAGAAAAAAGTCAAAAAGCTAGGTAATATTCCTGAACACGAACGCCTGATTATGATGATTGGTGTTGGCTACTGGAAAGATAACTTTAAAGTTGCTTTTTCTCAGAAAAAAGAAGTTGATGAAATACTTGTAAAACACTAGATGAAACTCCTTCAAATACCATATCCGGGTCTTGGTGGTCATTCATCAGTAGCTTTTTCGCTAATAGAAATAGACGAAGAACGTTCTTACAATCATAGCTTACATGGATTTGGCATTGAACCTGCCGAAATGCTTGCTCAATAACTATCGAAGTCTAAAAGTTTGTAAAGTTGAAAGTAACTATCACAACTTCCGTCTTTACCTTGACTTAGCTCACTTCTACACTTCAACTTAGCTCAATGACCTAGGACCCACTCAATAAACACCTCTTCTTTCAACTTTCAACTCAATTGCACATTGTTTTCGCATAACCAATAATCCTGAAAGGATGAAATGATTATAACTTAATGAAAGCCAAACGTTAATTAAATCCTGAAAGGGTGATATAAAATTATGAAAACAAGATTGTTATAAAATTATTTTATCCCTTTTGGCTTTGAACGTTTCTGTTTTTTATACCAATTGTAATTTAAACCCAAACCCTAAAAATTTAGAGTTTTGGATTATCATCGGACTTTTTGTCAGTAGGACAATTCCACTTTTACCTTTTACACTTCGGCTACGCTCAGTGCATCGCCTTTTAAAATCTATTACCTAAAAATTCAGGGTTTGCGTTTAATAATTGTCCAATATTTTTTTAATTATATTATTAACTTTTTGCCATGTACTAAAAACCCAGATGCAAAAATAGAAACTCAACTCTCTATCATGCTTGTTTATTAGTCTATTAGGTTCAAAAATTTTTTAAACATTACCTTTCAGTGAAAAGTATTAGCAAATACATATGGGTTGTTTGGATAGTTTTAATAATTGAATTACTTACTATATCTTTTTTTAGAAATCCCACATCTGATTGTGATACTAATGCTTATGTTGTTGTTTCAATACATTTTATTGTAACAATAATAACGCTTATTATCAGTGACTCTAAATATTCATCTATTTTTGTTTGGGCTTTAATTTTACGTACCCTTTTTATGTTATGGGATTTGAATGCGAGACATATCTTTACATTCCCTGGAAGCGGTATGGATTCTGAATATTTCTATCGTATTGCTGTGTCTGTTTCTGAAGATTTAACTCAATTAAAGGAGCCTATCCGAAGTGGATTTTATCCAAAAATTTTAGGTGTTTTGTTTTATTTTACTGGTCCTGCACGAATTTTAGGTCATTATGTTAACGTACTGTTTGGACTGATGGTTGTAATTTTTGTTTACAAGACTCTTGTGCTGTTAAATATTGAACATAATATTACTAAGACAATTCTTCTTATTACTTCCTTTTTCCCAAACTCACTAATAGTGTCGGCTATTTTATTACGAGAGATATTGCCAACCTTTTTTGTAGTAGTATCATTGTACTATTTTGCAAAGTGGTATAAGGAAGAAAAGCTTTGGGCGTTTATAATATCTCTTTTCTCTTTAGCTTTGGGAGCTATGTTTCATTCGGGTGTAATAGGATTGGCTTTGGGATATTTAATTATGTTACTGTTTTATAAGCATTCTAGTAAAAAGTTTGTTTTCTCTTTTCAAAACTTTTTGCTGTTTATCCCTGTTTTGATTTTTGTGTTTTTGTTTTCTACCTCATTCGGTGACGTGATGTTCGATAAATTTAGAACTTTAGAGGAACCTTCTGATATATTTGAAAGCACCATGTTACCATTAGGGGAATCTGCATATTTGCAAGGGTTTACGGTAAATAACCCATTGCAATTTATCCTTTTTGCTCCTATACGAGCATTTTATTTCTTATTTTCACCATTACCTTTTGATTGGCGTGGAGTAAAAGATATAGTTACTTTCTTTTTAGATGCTTTATTGTATATGTTCATTCTATATTACTTTTTTAAAAATAAAAGGTATTTTTCACAAAATAAAAAGTTGATAATTATACTGTTTGTGAGTATAGTTATTGTAGCCATTATCTTCGGTATTGGAGTTGGTAATGCAGGAACAGCCTTAAGACATAGACAAAAAATAGTTCCAGTGTTTTTGGTTATGCTGGGATTAATGATGCAAGAAAAAGAGAAAACTAATTTATTAATCAGATAGTTAAATTGTATAAGCCCCATAAATTATCAGCAGAAATTGTAGGAAACGAAATATGAATTCGTAGCGATAAAGGAGAGAGCTTTTTGCAAAAACAATAAAAAAATTTACACTTGCAATTTTTTTAATCAGATTTATTTGTTGTATTTTGCTGATTAGTAAAAATTTATAAAAAAGAAAAATATAGAAAGTAGCATAAAGATATTTTATATTTTTTTTGTAGACCATATGTTAACTGCATCATAATTAGGAGATAAAATGAAAATAGGAATATTAATTAAAGAGTTTGAAGCATTGTCAAATTATGAGTTAAGAATAATTAAAGGTATTATAGAAAACCCATCTCTTGAATTGGTTTTACTAATCCAAGATGGTAGGAAAGAAAATGATAATCCAAAAGCATTAAAAAACAAGCTAAAAAGACTATTAAAATCTAAAGACATCTTTGGAAAAGCATTATTTTCTTTTCAGTGTAAAATAGAGAATAAATTATTAAAGGAAAAATCCATTGTCGATAAAACTCGAATTGTTCAAGAACTAAACAAAGTAGATAAAATAAAAGTAACACCTGAAAGAAAAGGCTTTTTGGATATTTTTAGTAAAAACGATGTTGATAAAATTAAAAAATATAACCTTGATATAATTCTACGCCACGAATTTAACATAATTAGAGGAGAAATATTATACGCGGCAAAATATGGTATCTGGTCGTTTCATCACGGAGATAATTCAATTAATAGAGGTGGACCTCCCGGGTTTTGGGAAGTATTTTTAAATCAATCCTCTGTTGGGGTAACATTACAAAAATTAACACCTGAATTAGATGGGGGGCTTGTTATAGATAAGTCATTTTTTAATCGTTATTGGTCTTTTATTAAAACAAGACATCATATTTTAGAAGCATCTGTTTCCATTTTATTTAAAAATATTAAGAAACTACAACAAGGCGATTTTAATCCAAAAAAATCGCTTGTGTACTATAACCCATTGTACAAAGCTCCTAAATTTGGAGTCGTTCTAAAATACTCAATAAATTTTTATTTAAAAATGGCTGAGAAAATAATAGAAAAAGTAAGTTATAAAATATTTGGTACTAGATATAATTGTTGGACAATATTTATAGGTAAAGGTGACTTTCTTAATTCTACATTATATAGATTGAAACCCGTAAAGCTACCTAAAAATGAATTTTGGGCAGACCCTTTTATTTTTAACTATAAAGATGAAAATTATGTGTTTTTTGAGAATTATAATTATAAAACAAAGAAAGGAAAAATATCGTGTGGTAAAATTGTTGAAAATCAGTTAATTGACATAGTCGATGTTTTAGAAAAAGATTATCATTTATCATATCCATTTATTTATAAAGAAAATGAAGATATTTTCCTTATGCCAGAAACTAATACCAATAATCGTTTAGAAATATACAAGTGTAAGAAATTTCCCAGCGACTGGGAACTTTATACAACAGCTTTTGAAGGAGAAAAAGTAGCTGATGCTTTCTTTTATACAGATAAGAGTAAAACAAAATGGTTATTTATTAATAAAAAAGCAGATTTTTACACGCCACTGGAAAGTGAATTATACATTTACAAAGTAAACCAACAAAATTTGGAAGATTTAGAAGCTCATAAAAATAATCCTGTCATAATTAATTCTAAAGTGGCAAGAAATGGAGGCGCTATCTTTGAATATGAGAATGAAATTTATAGACCTTCACAAGCAAATATTGACGGAATTTATGGGCGAGCGCTAAATATTAATAGAATTGAAAAACTTACTATTAATGAATATATTGAAAAAACCATTGTAACAACTTACCCAAATTTTTATAAAGGATTAATATCTATGCACCATTTACACCAAGCAAATGGATTATTTGTAATTGATGCTGCATATAAAAAAAAATAAGTTGATATAATACTTGTAAAACACTAAATGAAACTTCTTCAAATTCTATATCCTGGTCTTGGTGGTCATTCATCAGTAGCTTTTTCGCTGATAGAAGCAGATGAAGAGTGTTTTTACAACCATAGTTTACTTGGGTTTGGCATTGAAGAGCCTTCGGAAATGTTTATCACAAAAGCAAACGAACTAAATGTAGAATTTGAAAACGTAAGGAAAAAAAAAGGTTTTGATTTTGCTTCACAAAAGAGAGTTTATCGACTGTTAAAAAAACAAAAACCAAACTATATGATTGTGCACAACACATCTTTGGTTTTTGTTGTTTTTCTTTATTCGTTGTTCCATAAGGTGAAGTGGTTAATGGTAGAACACCAGTCAAATCATGCCAAAACAAAAATAGATTGGATTTATAGCCTTTTTATACTTTTACTTTCTCCAAAGATAGTGTATCTGACAGAACTGTACAAATCGGAGATAAAGAGTAAATTTAGGTGTTTAGTATGTGATAAAAAGATACAAACCATACCTAACGGGATAAACACAAAAAAATTTTATCCAAACGAAAAAAAGTTAGATAACAAGGAGCTTGTATTTTCTATGATAAGTCGGCTAACTCCACTTCGTGACCATAAAACACTGATAGAAGCTGTTGAAGAAGTGGCCAAAACTCACCCTTGTAAATTATATATTGCTGGTGACGGAGATACAAAACCTGAACTGATGGAAATGGTCAAGAAACGGAAACTGGAAAACTTAGTACACTTTACTGGAAAACTAGATGAAGACGAAGTAGTAGATTTATTGCATAAAACAGATATTTACATACATTCATCCTTGGCTGAAACGTTAAGCACTAGTCTTTTACAAGTAATGGCTTGTAAAGTGCCGATTATAGCAACAAATATTAAGGGTATAAATAATTTACTAATTGATGGAAAAGAAGCTATGTTGTTTGAAGTGGGGGATTCGAATAGAATAAAAAGCAACATCATTTATATGGTTGAAAACAAATGGTTTGTAGATAGTTTAATTGAAAAAAGCTATAATAAGTTGGTATCACAATACAACAACAGATCATTACTACGAAAATATATGGATTTTATAGATAAAAAAAATAATAAATCCAGATTTTGCCGTTACTGACAACATTAGAGAACTAAACCTCAAGTATTTTATTTTCCGTTTGATTTTGATAAAAAACAATACTCCTCGTTTACGGTTACTTTTGCTATTGCTTAAACTTGATAATTATAGATGCGATCAAACTCATGTGCTTCGTGGTCTTCGTGCCAAAAGCGAAATTTAAACAAAATGCATAGCAATATGTCACGATAAAGAATAAAATCAATACGTTAAACTTTAAAAGATATACTAAAAAGGAAAAAACGACAATTAATCAAAAAGAGGAAAAAAAGTTGTGTCAAAAACAGGTGTTTTTAATCTAAAATTTCAAACGAAAATTATTAGGCAATAAAGAAATTATGAGAATTCTTCATGTTATAAGTAGCTTATTTTCCGGTGGCGCTGAAAAGCTTGTTGTGGAAATGTGTAACTACTTAGTTGATAATGGTCACGAAGTGGGCTTATTTGTATTTGTTTCCGATTGGGATTTCTTTGAAAATAGGTTAAACCCAGATGTATTGTACTTTAAAAATGAGAACGAAAAGTTTTTTAGCTTGAAAAAGATAAGAGCGCTATACAACGCAATAAAAAAGTATGATATTATACACGTACATCTTTTTCATCCATTTTATATTGTAGCATTTCTATCTTTCTTCTTCAGAAATAAAAAATTTGTACACACAGAGCACAATACACATAATAACCGAAGGAAAAGAAGATATAAATTCATAGAAAGAATAGCTTATTCTCGTTATTCTGTTACCACCTGTATAAGTGAAGGCGTCAAGAAGGCACTAGAAAACTGGATAACTTCAAGCAAAACTGTACTCATAAATAACTTCGTAATAATAGATGAGATTACCAAAACAAAGCCTATTGAAAGAAAATTGTTAAATCTTGACTCTTCTGATAAAATTTTAGTAATGATTGGTAGCTTTAGAGATAGGCAAAAAGATCAAAACACTTTAATTCAAGCAATGACACTATTACCTAGTAACTATAAGCTTTTGCTGATTGGTGAAGGAATATTACTCAAGGAAAAACAAGAGTTAGTTGAAGCATTAGAATTACAAAAAAAGGTTGTTTTGCTGGGAAGTAGAAAAGATGTTTATTCTATTTTAAAAGCGTGTGATTACGGCGTACTGTCATCCAATTGGGAAGGCTTTGGAATAGTAGCTTTAGAGTATATGGCTTGTGGGTTACCCGCTATCGGAACAAATGTACAAGGACTCAATGAAGTAATTGTAGAAAAAGAGTGTCTTTTTGAAGTGGGCGATAAGGAGCGTTTAGCTGAAATAATTATGAATTTAGAAAGAGACAAACAACTGAAAGATCAAGTCGTCAAAAGTCAACAAGATAGACTTCAAAATTATGATATATCCAATGTGATGAACGAGTTTATAACGCTTTACAAGTCGTTAGTATAAATATTTTTGTAACTATAATTGTTTTGTTTTCAGGTTTTTTGTTCTTTATTCATATCACAGAAAAGGTCGTTCCAATAAATATTAAGTTTTTAAATGTTAACTTATTACCGCTGATTTTTTACTAAACTTACACTTTTTCTAGTAAAATAAAAGTTTCTATTTCATCTATTTTGTCTAGAATAGCTATATATGTACTACTTCAAGTAGTTATATTATCTTCTTTGTACACTATCCTTCAAGTAATACCAATTGTAATTTAAAAAATGTCCAATATTTTTTATTTTACTTTGGTAAATACCGATGTTACAGATACATATTCTAATCGGTACTAAACAACAGCAAAAACAAAATAAAAATTAAATTATGTGCGCCATTAACGGTATATACTCATTTCCATCAGCATACAATTCAGAGTATTTAAATAAAAAGATAGTTGTTATGAACGCCACCGTATCACATCGCGGTTCGGATGGTGAGGGAGTATATGTAGATGCAGAAAGTTCCTATTCAGTGGGTCTAGGGCATAGAAAACTGGCGACATCTGCCCCAAAAGGCAACAATCAACCTATGTTCTCTACAGATAAAAGACAGGTAATAATATGTGATGGCAAAATATATAACTTTAAGGAATTAAAAAATACATACCTTGCGAACGATGAAAACCTTACATCAAAAACAGATGCTGAGATTATATTAAAACTATACAAAAAGCACGGCGTCTCAGCTTTCAGCAAACTGGAGGGGATGTTTGCTTTTTCTATATACGACAAAGAGAAGAAAAAACTGTTTTTGGTACGTGATTTTTTTGGACTGAAACCACTTTATTACACGTCTGTCAATGGTGTTTTTTACTGGGCATCTGAATTAAAATCTATTTTAGCAATTCTACCTCACAAACCCGAAATTGACTTTACAGGATTAAATTTGTTTTTTAGGTTAAGCTATATACCTGCTCCATATACTATTTATTCAGGCATTTGCAAGTTGGAAGGCAATCACTATATTGAGTTAGATTGTCTATCAGGTGAATTTAGTGTCAATCCAATAGTTGTGGGTATGAAACAAGAAACGGTCTCAGGGTTTGAGGAAGCTGTAAAGAAAACCCGTGAATTAGTTAATCGTTCCGTGATAAGCCGATTGGCGGCAGATGTGCCCATTGGGGCGTTTTTGTCAGGAGGAGTTGATTCTTCGATTATTTCGCTTTGCGCATCTCGTCAGTTAAGTACACCACTTAAAACCTTTTCAATTGGTTTTGATAAAAAAAGTTTTGACGAAACAGATAAATCACAAACAGTTGCCAAATTAATAGGAAGTCATCATCATGAATTTGTTGTAAAAGAAAAAAACATGTTGGATGTGATTGATCGCATCCTGCTAAATTTCGACGAGCCTTTTGCCGATTCCTCTGCATTACCATCTTACATGGTAGCATATCATACGTCCGAGCATTGTAAAGTAGCGCTGACAGGCGATGGAGGTGATGAAGTTTTTGGCGGTTATAATAAGTACTATATGGGTAAGTTAAATAGAACATATACCCGGTGGATGCCTCAATCGCTCCATAAATGGATACTTGCAGGTTCGAAATCATTGATAAACATGAAAGACGATAGCCGAGGTTTTAAGTTTAAAATAAACCGATTACTAAAAGGTATTGATTATAACAGCGATTACTACTTTAATATTATTTCGCTGGGCTTTATGGAAGATGAGGCCGAGGAATTGTTAATTGGCGATGCCTATGTACACAATCCTATGCTAATCTACAAACAAAAAAATATTGAAAAAAGAAACACTATTCATGGTTTTAGGGAAATAGATCGTTTGTTAAGTTTAGAAGGGGATATGAACGTGAAAGTGGATAGAACGGCCATGCTTGCTTCCATTGAAACTCGCTCACCGTTTCTGAATAAAGAACTCTGGGAATTTAGTTCACAGCTTCCCGAAAACTATTTGATAAAAGGAATAAATAAGAAATATATTCTTAAAAAAGCATTTGAAAAGGATTTTCCAAAGGGGTTTTTAGACAAATCCAAAAAAGGTTTCGGCGTCCCCGTTGGTGACTGGTTACGTGGTTCTTTAAGAGATAAAATAGAAAGTTATACTGAAAAAGATTTCCTAAAAAAACAAGGCATTTTTAATATTGAATATATTACGACATTAGTTGAAAACCATATATCAGGAAAAATAGACAACACATTTAGAGTATGGCCATTCTATTGTTTTCAAAAATGGTATGAAACAAACATGCCAACCTTCTAAGAAGATACAAGGCGATGCACTGAGCAAAGCCGAAGTGTGAAAGGAGTAATGAAAAAATGAAGAAAAAGGGCAAAATACTACGAGTAGTCACCAGTTCGGTATCCTTCTGTTTGTTAAAAGGGCAACTAAAATATATGACTCAGCAAGGAATAGATGTTTATGCCGCTTCAGGAGAACCTTTTGATAGAATAGACACTGTTGCCAAGCAAGAAAAAGTAGTGGTGTTTCAACTTAAACACTTGATCAGACCAGTGAGTGTTGGACAGGATTTTGCAGCTCTATTTGAAATGGTAAAATTAATTCGGAAAATTAAACCGGATATCATCCATACTCACACACCAAAAGCGGGTATGGTGGGCATGTTGGCGGGGTGGTGGTGCAAAGTCCCAATAAGAATGCATACAGTAGCCGGTCTCCCCCTGCTTGTTCATAAAGGGTTTAAAAGAAGAGTGCTTAACTTTGTCGAACGAATAACTTATATGTGCGCTACCAAAATTTATCCCAACTCGCACGCTCTAAAAGACATCATTATTAAAGAAAAGTTTGCCCCTGCTCGTAAGCTTATTGTGCTGGCAAATGGTAGTTCTAACGGCATAGATACAGATTATTATTCATCTTCTCATTTTACTGAAAAAGAAACAGATAAGCTAAGAGAAGAGTTAAACATAGCTAAATCTGATTTTGTTTTTATTTTCATAGGTCGTTTGGTCAAAGATAAGGGATTAAATGAATTGATTTCAGCTTTTTCGAGACTGAAAGCGCAAAATTCAAAACTATTGTTAGTTGGCCCTTTTGAAGAAGAACTTGACCCACTACTTCCTGAAACATTGTCTGAAATTAAAATCAATAAAAATATTATTTCGTTAGGCTGGCAAGATGATGTTCGTCCCTATTTTGCTATTTCAGATGCACTTGTTTTTCCAAGTTATCGCGAAGGGTTCCCCAATGTAGTTATGCAAGCCGGATCCATGGGATTACCAAGTATTGTCACCGATATAAATGGTTGTAATGAGATAATTATAGAAAAAGAAAACGGTGTAATTATACCCCCAAAAGATGAAGAAAAATTGTTTGATGCTATGCTATTCTTTTTAGATTATGAAAAAGAAGTAAAGCGAATGGCTGGTAATTCAAGAGGGCTGATTACAAATCGATACGAGCAACGCATCGTGTGGGAAGCTATATTAGCGGAATATAAAAAGTTAGAAAAAGATTTGTTGTCTTCTTAATTACATACAAAAAATTACTTAAACATTTTCTAAGTACATGACAAAAATTTAAAATTATTTGTATATTATTGTAAATGAAG
>DAOOBP010000001.1:0-81531 GCA_035407925.1 Salinivirgaceae bacterium | reverse complement strand
AGACGCATGCATTGTGTCTATACACCCAAATCTCTCACACCATCACGTTCAACGCTTCATTAATTGTTTTTTTGTCATGTACTAAAAAACATTTTTTTAAATCTCTTTTAAGCTTATAAACTATGTACTTACTCGGAGCAGGCGGACACGCCAAAGTAATTATTGATATACTAACAGCACAAGGAATTGATATTCTTGGATTATTTGATAATGATGAAAACATTAAAGAGTTATTAGGCTATCCTGTTTTTACGACTGATGAAATAATTTCACCTATAATTATTTCAATAGGAGACAATAAAAAAAGAAAAACAATTGCTGAACGTATAACTGCTGAATTCATAACTGCTATTCATCCCTCTGCCGTTGTATCTAAATATTCGCATCTTGGTGAAGGAACTGTTGTGATGCAGAACGCAGTTGTACAAACTTCTTGTCAGATAGGAAAACATTGTATTATCAATACATCGGCTTCCATTGACCACGACTGTGTTATAGGAAATTATGTACATATTTCCCCTAATTGTGCGGTGTGTGGAAATGTAACTATTGGAGAAGGTACTTGGGTAGGAGCAGGAAGCGCTATTATTCCAGGAGTAACTATCGGTAAATGGTGTGTGATTGGGGCAGGTTCTATAGTAACCAAAAATATTCCCGATTACTCTTTGGCTTCAGGAAATAGGTGCAGAATTATAAAATCGTTAATGTAATAAGAAACAACTAACGGATCAAAAACTGATTAACCACAAATTTTATGTATATTTGCATTTCAATTGCACGAATGTATAAACATGATTGAAAGACAACTTGCACATACTCTTAAAAAGCGATTAAATAAATTTCCTATACTCACGCTTACGGGACCTCGCCAATCAGGAAAAAGCACTTTACTTAAAAAATATTTTCCTGATTACGAATACATTAATTTAGAAAGATTAGATTACCGTAATTTGATAATGAATGACCCCATTGGTTTTCTAAAGAGTCAAGAAAAGAGTATCATTTTTGACGAAGCTCAACAAGTGCCCGAATTGTTTAATTACTTACAGGTAGTCTCTGATGAAAAAAACAGAGCCGGACAATATATTCTATCAGGTTCGCAAAGTTTTTTGATGAACGAGCGCATATCTCAATCACTGGCAGGCAGAACAAGTATAAATCACCTTTTCCCTTTCGATATATCAGAAATAGGGCTACGAGAAACGGTTTTTGATACTATTTACACAGGTTTTTATCCTCGAATATACGACTTCAACATTGAGCCTGAAGAATTTTATCCCCCTTACATTCAAACCTATATAGAAAGGGACGTAAGAACTCTGAGATCGGTTGAAAACCTAACAACTTTTACTCGATTTCTTGCTCTATGCGCAGGACGGATTGGGCAGACACTGAACCTAACTTCTTTAGCAAACGATGCAGGAATATCTGTCAATACAGCAAAATCTTGGCTGTCGCTATTAGAAGCAAGTTTCATTATTTTTCAACTACAACCATACTACAAAAATTTCAACAAACGGTTGATTAAATCACCGAAAATATACTTTTATGATACCGGAGTTGTTTGTTCGTTACTAAACATCCAATCGGCTAAGATGCTCCTATCACACTACTTGTACGGAGCCTTGTTTGAAAATCTTGTTATCGCTGAAATTATTAAACTACAATCACATAAAGGACACAATAGAAAAAATACGTATTACTGGCGCGACAACAACGGAGTCGAAATTGACTGTATAATAGAAAGAGAAAATGGAAAGTTACACCTAATTGAAATTAAAGGTGGCGCCACCATCAATAAAGATTACATGAAAAACCTAAAATCTTTTCCTATTATAGAATCAGACGTTGAAAAGCATATTATATACACTGGGGACAACTCTTTTACAATAGGAGATGTTGAGATAAATGGCTGGAATTATTTTAGTAAAGTACTTGAGCAATTATCCGAAAAGTAACTGATAGTGAATTAAAAACGAGTCTTATAATCCGGGACGTTTACATTATAACATAGCAATAGAAAATTTACTCTCCTTCAGACAAAAATCAGTTCCCTGAATCAAACTTATTGCTATTTTTTTAGATTTAGGTGTTATCGAAAAATATAGTTCAGGCATTAAACACATTATTTCTTTTTGCTTTGATTACGGACTACCCTCTCCAACGTTTGAGAATTTATCGGACGGATTCAAGGTCACCCTACATGCTAATCCCTTATTAATCATATTATAAAATATTTTCATCATCGCTTTCAATATGCGAAAAAAAACATACATAATTGCCAAAAGAGCGTTCGACTTCTCTGTCTCTTTCATTTGTTTGATTATTTTTTCCCCATTGTTAATTTTAGTCTCGATAATACTTCTTCTGTCAGGAGAACATTTAGTTTTTTTCTGTCAAGAGAGAATTGGCTATAGAAACAAACCCTTCAAACTAATTAAATTTGTTACCATGACAAAGGAGAGCGGAAAAGAGAGCGGGAAAAATCTCACCACTACGCCCGGAGACAAAAGAGTTTTACCTGTTGGAAAAATTTTACGAAAAACAAATATTAATGAACTACCTCAACTAATTAATATACTCAAGGGAGAATTGTCCTTTGTAGGACCCCGACCACTTTTATACTCGGGATGGCTAAGATACCCCGAACATATTCGTTCAAATATTTACAATGCAAAACCCGGTCTGACAGGCATTGGCTCAGTTGTTTTTAGCGATGAGCCCTCATTTGTTGCTTCACGTAAAGAGGACCAACTTACCGTCTATACTCAAATAATAGCGCCTTACAAAGGCGAATTGGAAATGTATTACCAAAAACATGCTTCAATGATAACTGATTTTAAAATCATATTTCTTACCGCATGGGTAATTCTATTCCCTAAAAGTAAACTTTATAACAAATTCTTTAAAAACCTGCCTCAACTTAAAGCCTGAAAATATTTTTGATGCTTAAACGTATCTGTGTTTGTCTTTTAATCACACTAACTGCTGTACTCATTATTGTGATATATATGGGACGTTTCCTTATAGTCGAAAGCCCTTTAGAAAAAGCCGATGTTGTTCTGCTTTTCCTCGGAGGAGGGCAATATAAAGAAGTTACTGATTACTTAAAGGAAGGTTGGGCAAAAAAAACTGTCTTTTCGTCAACAGAACGAAATTCTGTATCTGGCTCAGAATTTAAGGGCGAAAAAATGTATTCCTCTACAGCAGAAACTGTATTATATATTAGAAAAGAGAGTATTAACGACACCTCTATAGTCGTCTTGCACAATTTGGTCACAAATACCGCAGACGAAGCCTCCTCTTTTGTTAAATATCTTAAGCAAAACCCACAAATAGAAAAATGTATAGTTGTTTCAAACAATTTTCATATGCGCCGAATTAAAATCTTTCTAAATTGGTTTTGTAAAAAAGAGGGCGTTAATGTTAAGTTTATTTACAGACCTGTACACAGTAAAATCCTCAAACCAGTCGGTTGGTGGAAAAACAGTGCAAGTAAAAAATTTGTGATTTCTGAATATTTAAAAATAGTTAACTTCTTTTTTATAGATAAACATCGATTTTATTAATTCTATTTTGCATGCGATATATTGTTTCCCTATTGGTTACACCTCTTTTTATCTTTATTATATTAATTGTCATTTCGTTAGTATTGAACAACAGAAAGAAGTTTAGATGGTCAAATGCTATATTTATTTCTGCTTTCGCATGGCTTTTTATTATCACTACACAGTTACTGTCAGATTATCCTACCGCTTTTTTAGAGAAAAAATATGCACCATTAATCATTGTCCCCGACTCCGTGCTACTCCAAGAAACACACGTTTTAGTCTTAGGAGGTGGTCACGAAAATGACCTCACTTTGCCATATCGAGAACAACTGACCAATTTAGCCTATGGTCGCCTTATTGAAGGCATTCGGATATATAAACAGATACCAAACTGCAAGATTATTACTTCAGGCTATAATGCAGATCAAATTATGCCACAAGCCGAAGTTTTGAAACAAGCTGCTTTAGAAAACGGAATACCAGACAGCGTAATTATAGCTATAAGCGAACCTTGGAACACTAAAAGCGAAGCCTTTGAGTACAAAAAACGATTTGGCACAAAATATAATCTAATATTAGTTACAGACGCTATTCATATGCACCGCTCACTACATCACTTCAAAAATTGTGGTCTAAACCCATTACCTGCCCCAGTCAACTTTATTGTTAAAAAATCTAGCATGCCTTTCTATAAAAAAATCGTACCTTCGGGCAAAAATCTGTCCAATGTTGAACGAACAATGCACGAATACATTGGACTTTTGTGGGCATATATTGGTGGTAATTAGCCGTTTATAATGTAACTGCCAAAACTAAAATTAATTCTATGACACGTTACTCTAAAATAGTTGATTTTATTCGCGAAACATTCCAAGAACCAACTGGTTTTATTCCTTTACACGACCCTCGTTTCATTGGTAATGAGCGTAAGTATTTGACGGATGTAATGGATTCAAACTTTGTCTCAAGCGTTGGCGAATATGTTGCAAAATTTGAACAACTGTGCGCCCAATATACAGGCGTTAAATATGCTGTAGCAGCAGTAAACGGAACGGCAGCTCTGCATATAGCCTTAATCGTCGCAGGAGCCAAAGCCAACGAAGAGGTTATAACACAATCTGTTACATTTATTGCAACAGCAAATGCCATTTCATATACGGGCTCACATCCTGTTTTTATAGATGTTGACAAGGATACAATGGGAATGTCGCCTGAAAAGCTGTCCAATTTTCTGAATAAAAACTGTGAAATCAAGGCTGACGGGTTCACATACAACAAAAACACAGGTCGAAAAATAGCAGCATGCTTGCCAATGCACACCTTCGGACACCCTGTTAGAATAGATGAGATCGTAGAAATTTGCAACAAATTTAATGTCCCGTGTATCGAAGATGCTGCAGAAAGTCTCGGAAGCATCTATAAAAACCGTCATACAGGTAGCTTTGGTTTGTTAGGCACTCTGAGTTTTAACGGCAACAAAATAATTACAACCGGAGGTGGCGGTATGATTCTAACCAACAACGAACAACTTGCCAAACAAGCTAAACACCTTACAACTCAAGCTAAAAAACCTCATAAATGGGAGTTTGTTCACGACCAAATAGGGTACAACTACAGGCTTACAAACATTGCAGCAGCTCTTGGCTGTGCACAAATTGAGCAACTGTCACTTTTTGTTGAAAAGAAACGCGAACTCGCACTCAAATATCAGAATTTCTTTAAAAACACCGATTTCAATTTCTTTACAGAACTCAAAGATGCTAAATCAAACTATTGGCTTAATGCGCTGATATTGAAAGATATAAATGAACGAGACGAGTTCCTAAACTACACAAATCAAAACGATATAATGACACGTCCCTTATGGGAATTGATGAACCGCTTGCCAATGTTCAAAAACTGTGAGAAAGGTAATCTTGAAAACTCAGAGTGGCTGGCAGATAGAGTTGTTAATTTACCAAGCAGTGTAATTATCCCCGGATATAAAAACAACCATACTAACCCTTTGACAAAATAAAACAATGATACGTTTCAACTTAGAAAACTTTATCAGTCAATACGTTACCAAGCGCAACGAGAGCTTGCTAAAAACCGACCTTGAAAAATTTAACAAACAGCTGTCGGAAAGATTAACCAACAAAAATGTTTTGGTTATTGGTGGAGCAGGAACCATCGGCTCATGGTATATCAAGGCACTTTTAAAATTCAAAATTGCCAAGCTAATCGTTGTTGACATAAACGAAAACGGGCTTACTGAACTTGTACGCGACTTGCGTAGTTCTACACAATATCATATTCCTAACGACTTTATAACTTATCCAGTAAATTTTGCCGACCCTGTTTTTGAAAAAATACTGAAACATCACGGACCCTTTCAAATAGTGGCAAACTTCGCAGCGCACAAACACGTTCGGAGCGAGAAAGATATTTTTTCAATCGAGGCAATGATCGAAAACAATGTTCTTAGAGCACAACGACTTATTGAACTGATTTCAAAATCGAATGTTGAACACTTTTTCTGTGTCTCAACCGATAAAGCTGCAAACCCTGTAAACATCATGGGTGCAACCAAAAAACTTATGGAAGAACTAATTATGGCTTACTCCAAAACCATTCCCATTACTACCGCTCGATTTGCAAATGTTGCTTTCTCAAATGGAAGTCTTCCGTTAGGATTTCTCGAACGATTTGCAAAAAAACAACCTTGGTCGTGTCCAAAAAATATTAGACGTTTTTTCGTGTCGCCACAAGAATCGGGTGAACTGTGTCTGATAGCCTCTATTCTCGGTAGTTCTGGCGATATCTTCTTCCCGAAATTAGACCCAGAAACGGATATGATCCCTTTCGACGAAATTGCGATAGACCTACTTAAAACATTAGGCTACACCGCCGATATATGCAAAACTGAAAGCGAAGCAAGGGAAAAATCACTGTTGTTAAACGAAAACTCAAAAAGCTATCCCATCTACTTTTTTGAATCCGATACATCTGGTGAAAAACCTTTCGAGGAGTTTTATACAGAAAAAGAGGAACTCGATATAGATACATTCCACGCATTAGGTGTAGTTAAAAACTCAAAAAAACGCTCTGTCGAGGAAATCAACCAGATAATAAAATCGTTGCGTACAGTTTTTGATAAACCTACTTCCGATAAATCTGAAATCGTCACGGCTCTTAAATCATATCTTCCTAACTTTGACCATATCGAAACAGGCAAAGGTCTTGATTCCAAAATGTAAATCTTAACGCTCTATGTACAAGTTTTTTAAACGTTTGTTAGATATTATTATATCGCTACTGGCAATTATTATTTTGTCGCCTCTATTGTTGCCCGTAATAATTATTTTACTTTTAACAGGCGAACACTACGTTTTCTACAAACAAAAACGCATTGGATACAACAATAAACCGTTTAAAATCTGGAAGTTTGCCACGATGCTTAAAAATAGTCCAAACATAGGAACAGGTAGTATAACATTGAAAAACGACCCCCGCGTATTTCCATTTGGCAGATTTTTACGAAAAACGAAAATAAACGAATTACCACAAGTTTTTAACGTATTGCTCGGCGATATGTCTATTGTCGGACCGCGTCCACTTATGGAAATCGATTTTTTACGGTATCCCGAAGAGATGCAAAAAACAATTTATAAATCAAAACCCGGAATAACCGGTATTGGATCAATTATTCTACGTGATCAAGAAACCTTGCGTAGCAAATTCCAAAAAGATGGTGTTGAAAACTTTGAAAACGCGTTAGCCCCTTTCAAAGGAGAGCTTGAAATGTGGTATCAAAAAAACGCCTCTTTTTGTATCGATATGAAAATCATATTCTTAACCGCTTGGGTAATTATATTCCCCAAAAACAACCTCACCTACAAACTACTTCCCAACCTTCCTCTTACTCCACCTGAATTTTCCCTAATCTAATTGACTCTATTTGAGCACTTTTACTTTTATTCTCATCATAAACGTCTGAATTGATATTTATTGGCAGTTTATGACAAGCTGTCCAATTGGTATAAGTTATATTCAAAGTATCGTTATTACCCTTAGTATCTTGGGAATGATAGATAAATGATGCTCCACGAAACTCCTCTTCAACAAGATTTAGTTGCTGTATCATAGTTCCCATAGCCCCGTCTAATACGAGGATTTTTTGTTTTAATTGTCTGATAAGCAACTAACTATTTTCAACTTTACAAACTTTCTCCTTTTAACTTTTAACTTTTAACTTATATAATTGCTATTTTTGGCTTTTATTTTTTTTTAAAAAGAGCAAAATCTAACAAATGAATTTAGAAGAAAATACCTCAGGAAATAGTTTTGAGTACGATGATTACAAAGGAATACGTACCTTTGTCGAAAACAGATACAATCTTTTTTTAAATAACAACAACAGTGTTCAATCCGCTAATATTGAGCAATATTCAGTAAAAAATCAAGTCGGCAAGGTGGCTGAATATCTAAATGAAATTAGCAAATAGCTATGCCACAAACAAACCAAAATAAAAATCTAAGCAATCTCGCTAAATCAACAGAAACCAACGATACTGTTGATAATTTGTTGACACAGACGTCAGACATACCCGTTTATGATGTTTTAGCCAAAAAACAGTTTGCTTCGCCCGATAAAATCGAACTTATCAAGGAGTCTTTTATATTAACACCTTTAAAAGCTGTAAATAAATGTGTCTCTTTTAAAGAATACGACCCTATTACAAATAAAATAATTAGATCAGAAAACAGAGAACTGAAGGATATAAAACCAAAAAAAACTACCACTCCAACAGAAAAAATAGCAACCCCGACAAAAAAAGTAACAGACATTGATAAAGCAGACACTGTCGAATTAACAAAAAACTATCAGTTTACTTTTGATATATTTTCTAACAAAATCACTAAGGAGGGAGACACGCCGCAACATACTATTTTTCCTATTATAGAGTCCACTCAAAAAACTGATACTCACTTTGTTAGCGAACATCTTATTAACAGACGGCCAAAATCAGAGATAAAACAGTTTACCAATGTCGATTGGGTTACAGGATTTAATATCATTGTTCTTATTCTTATTGTATATATTAGAGTTGTTTTTGGCAAGTTTTTTAAACCAATGTTCCAATCTACACTTGTATATAACTTATCTGTCCGCGTTTTTAATGAAAAAAACTTAGTCTTAAACCGATTTTTTAATATCCTAAACACTCTTTTCTTAATAGCTCTGCCAGCCTTTATGGCGCTATCTTTAGATTTTTATGGGTTTAGAATTTACAATTTTAATTTTTGGCAACACTATTTGATCTTTTTAGCTCTGCTCTTTGTTATCATATTTATAAAAAAGGCTATAAGCCTATTTATAGGTTCGTTATTTCGTATAAATAATGTTATTGCAGAGTACACATTCCAAGGAAATCTGTTTCTTAAAATTTCGGGTCTGCTGATAATTCCAATAATAATTATTATTCCTTACATGCCAGAAAACGTTGTAGAATTTTTTATTATAGCCGTTGTTATAGTTTTATTACTATTCTATTTTATACGAATTCTTCGTTTATTTTCAATTACAATTCGCAAAGGATTTTCTATTTTCTATTTGATTTTGTATTTTTGCACTTTGGAAATTGGTCCCTGCTTAGTTATTTTTAAAATGCTTAGTAATTCAATTTAAAATTGGCAGGACATTAAATTTAAAAAGTTAAAGCCTTGAAAATCAAACGAATTTTAGTATCTCAACCTGCTCCCGAGACAGAGAAAAACCCATATTCAGAGCTTGCAGAAAAACATGGGATTGTATTCGAATTTCGACAGTTTATTCGCGTTCAAGGCGTTTCTGCCAGAGACTTTCGCAAGGAACGAATAAATTTTCAAGATTATGGAGCTATAATTTTCACATCACGCGTCGCCGTAGATCACTATTTTCGCTTATGTGAAGAATTACGATTCTCGGTTCCAGATTCGATGAAATATATGTGTATTTCAGAGTCAGTTGCCGTTTATTTGCAAAAATATATTGTTTACAGAAAACGAAAAATCTCTTTCGGAAACGGACAATTTGAAGATTTGATTAAAACAATACAAAAAAATAAAAACGAAAACTTTTTAGTTCCTCTTTCTGATATACACAACCAAGAGATACCAAACCGACTTAAGGAAGAGAAAATAAAGTTTCAATCAGCTGTTTTATACCACACTGTTTCAAGCGATTTATCAGATCTTAATTTAGACGACTACGATGCCATGATATTCTTTTCTCCCGGCGGAATAGCCTCTTTGTTTGAAAATTTCCC
This sequence comes from Salinivirgaceae bacterium, assembly GCA_035407925.1. Classification (GTDB taxonomy): domain Bacteria; phylum Bacteroidota; class Bacteroidia; order Bacteroidales; family Salinivirgaceae; genus JAAYQU01. The sequence continues at coordinate 71,690 of DAOOBP010000001.1, read as the reverse complement.
CAATTTTGTTCAAAACAACAAAATTCTCGGAGCTTTCGGACCTACTACACATACAGCCATGCGTGAGGCAGGTCTTACACTCAATATTGAAGCGCCAACGCCAGAAGCTCCTTCAATGATTATGGCTATCGACCGTTATATTACAGAAGTTAACAAAAAGAAGTAGAGACATATTCAAAGCTTTGATTTTCAACCTATTAAGCACAAATCAATAATTGTTAATTGATAATTGCCAGTTGTTAATTGAACTCTACTATTGCTTTTTGCTGTAAAAAATACTATTTTTGTAAATTCTTATAGTATATTCATTTTTCAGTACTATTAGTAATCATATCTAACAACTTTATTTGTATATCGGGGTGCGAGAAGATAAACAATCTGTAAGGCGATTACACACATCATATATAACCACGATAGTTTCAATAACTTTGGTTCTTCTCTTGTTAGGAATAATGGGCTTTTTAATTATCAATGCCCGAAAAATCAGCGTACACGTAAAAGAAAACATAGGAATAAGCATTATTTTGCACGAAAATGTAAAAGAAGCTGATATTTTACGTCTGCAAAAAGGCTTTGAAACACAGTCGTATGTGCGTTCAACTCGATACATAAGCAAAGAACAGGCCGCAAAAGAATTACAGGAAGATTTGGGTGAAGATTTCGTCCAATTTATCGGACACAATCCTCTTCCGGTTTCAATAGAGATTAAGCTTACAGCAGAATACGCAAACAATGACTCAATAAAAGTCATCGAAAACAAGTTAAAAACATCTGACCAAATAAAAGAGGTGTGGTATCAAAAAAATCTGATTGCCCAAGTTAATGACAATATTCACAAAATTAGCCTCATAATTTTAGGATTTGCATTAGTACTGTTTTTCATATCATTAGTGTTGATTAACAATACAATACACTTGGCAATCTATTCTAAACGATTTTTAATTAAAACCATGGAATTGGTGGGCGCCACCAAACAATTTATATTAACGCCCTTTATTAGAATTGGTGTTTCTCACGGTATAATTAGTGGGCTTTTTGCAATAATACTATTAAGTGGCATTATATACGTAGGAAACAAGCAATTTCCTGAATTACATATATTCGATAATTTTACATTAATATCAATATTATACGCATTTGTTATAATTTTAGGTGTAACTATTAGCTTGCTCTCTACTCTGTTTGCAGTTAATAAATATCTAAAAATCAACACAGATAAACTATATTTTTAACATATAAAATGAAAAGGGACAAGGTAAAAGGGACAAGGGACAAGTAGAGACGGCACAAGCGCCGTCCACCCAAAAGCCGTAAGGCTTTAAACTTGTACCTTACTCCTTTACTTTCTAATTTTAAAATTAACCGAAAAAATTATAGACATATGAAGGAAGAAGATTTTGCTATCTCGCGTAAAAACTCACGACTTTTACTATTAGGATTTGGCATAGTTGTTTTAGGATTTATTTTGATGATAGGAGGGGCTCCTACATCGCCAGATGTTTGGTATCCAAACAACGACCCAAGCCAAACACCCGAAATGTTTTCGTTTGTAAGAATTACCCTTGCTCCTATTATAGTTATAGCCGGGTTTGTATTTAACATTTGGGTAATTATGCGGAAACCGATTAACAATGAACAATAAACAATGTGCAATTAGTAATTATAAGTGGGTATTAGAAAGCAAGAATGTTGTGAAAGATAAAGCGTTTGATCCTATTTTTTATGATACCGACAAACCATGTAATGTCAATTGAAAATTTTATAAAAGTCCTATCTTTTATAAAATTACAGTCGATACAAAACGTTATTCTCAAACATTATAAACTAAACCAATAAATTATAACTCTCTTATTTATAATTGTTAATTGCACATTGCTAATTGATAATTGATATAAACTATGGATATTTTAAAGGCTATTATTTTGGGCGCTATTCAGGGAATTACCGAATTTCTACCCATATCGAGTTCTGGGCACCTAAAATTAGGAGAAGCTCTGCTTAATACAAGTAGCGAAGATAGTCTAATGTTTACTGTATTAGTCCACGGCGCAACGGTTTTAAGCACATTAGTGGTTTTTAGAAAAGATATTTTAGAAATTTTTAAAGGACTTTTTAAATTTCAATGGAACGAAGAAACTAAATACACCGTAAAAATTTTTATATCCATGATTCCTGTTGCCATCGTTGGGTTGTTTTTTAAAGATTATGTAGAAAATATTTTTGAAAGCAAAAGTGTTGCTTTTATTGGATATATGCTGTTGATTACAGCTGCATTACTCTTTTTTGCATGGCTAAACAAAAGCGAAAAAAATAGAAAAGAGGTTGGATTTTTCAATTCCCTTATAATAGGAATTGCACAAGCAATTGCCGTCATTCCCGGTATCAGCAGAAGTGGCGCAACAATTGCAACAGCGCTTATTTTAAAAATTGATAGAGCTAAAGCTGCAAAATTTTCCTTTCTTATGGTAATAATTCCAATACTTGGCGAAAACTTCTTAGATCTAATAAAAGGCAATATTTCAACAGCGGCAACACCAACATCATCGCTTATTGCAGGATTTATTACGGCATTTGTCATCGGATTACTCGCCTGTAAGTTTATGATAAAAGTGGTAACAAAAGGACGATTGCACTATTTTGCAATATATTGTGCAGTAGTCGGTCTTTCTGTTATACTATTTATGTAATTTATTTAATTTAAAAACCTGTTATTAACTCTCTTAATAATCTGGGCTTAATGTATAGCGCTAATATTAACACTGTTAAAACCAATTTAATCAATGGCGAAACCCTTCTTTTCGACAAGCCGTACAAATGGACCTCATTTGATGTTGTCAACAAAGTAAAATGGACAATAAGTAGATCACTTAAAATTAAAAAACTTAAAATTGGTCACGCTGGCACATTAGACCCTTTAGCAACAGGATTGTTAATATTATGCACCGGGCAAAAAACAAAAACTATTGAAGCAATTCAAAATCAACCGAAAAAATATATTGCAACTATAAGTCTTGGAAATACAACTCCATCTTACGACCTTGAAACACCAATAAACCAAACGTGGTCAGTTGATAATATTAGCGAAAGTGGTGTACTTTCGGTGTTAAAAAAACTAACAGGCGCTATTTTGCAAGAACCACCACTATTCTCTGCAAAGTGGGTAGATGGTGTAAGAGCTTATGATTTAGCACGAAACGGAGACTCTAAAAAACTTGAACCTGTTGAAGTAACTATTTATGAGAACAAACTTTTAGAATATTCACAAAACGAAATAAAATTAGAGATACTATGTTCTAAAGGAACGTATATCAGAGCAATAGCCCGCGATATAGGGATACTGCTCAATAATGGGGCATATTTAAAAGAGCTTCAACGAATTGAAATAGGAGATTTTAAATTAAGTAACGCTCAAGATATTGAATCTTTCTGTAATAAGATTAAACAATTAACAAACACACAATAAAATCAAATCCTTTCTGTTAATAACTTTTAAAACATATATAGTATGAAGTTATCGCAATTTCAATACACCTTGCCAGACAAACTAATTGCTTTAAAACCTACACACGATCGTGATGAATCACGGTTAATGATAGTAAACAGAGCTACCGGCGAGATAGAACATAAAATTTTTCGTGAAATCTTGGATTATTTTAAAGAAAACGATCTCTTAGTATTTAACGATACTAAAGTATTTCCTGCAAGACTACACGGAACCAAAGAGAAAACAGGCGCAGACATTGAAGTCTTTCTCTTGCGTGAACTCAACCGTGATCAACGATTATGGGACGTTTTAGTCGATCCCGCTCGTAAAATTCGTATCGGAAATAAACTATATTTCGGCAAAGATAGCGAGTTGGTTGCAGAAGTTATTGATAATACTACATCACGTGGCAGAACACTACGTTTTTTATTTGACGGTACACATGAAGAATTTAAAAAAATTCTATATAAACTCGGAGAAACTCCGCTTCCAAAATTTATCAACCGAGAAGTAGAACCCGAAGATTCTGAAAGATACCAAACAATATTTGCAACTCACGAAGGCGCTGTTGCCGCTCCAACAGCAGGAATGCATTTTAGCAGAGAGCTGTTAAAACGTTTTGAAATACTCGGAGCTAAACGAACATTTATAACCCTACACGCTGGCTTAGGAAATTTCAGAGAAGTGGAAGTAGAAGATCTTACCAAACACAAAATGGATTCTGAACAAATCGTTGTCAGTAATGATACCGTTGAAATGGTATGTGCAGCTCATAGAAATAAAAATAGTGTTTGCGCCGTAGGCACAACAGTTCTTAAAACTCTTGAAACGGTTACAACAACACCCGGTAATATTAAAGCCTTTGAAGGTTGGACAAACAAATTTATTTTCCCCCCATATGAAGTTACTATTGTTGATAAATTAATATCAAATTTCCATCTCCCAAAATCAACACTGTTGATGATGGTGGCAGCTTTTGGTGGTTATGATATTATTATGAATGCATACGACTTAGCAATTAAAGAGAAATATAGGTTTGGTTCGTATGGAGATGCGATGTTGATTATTTAACTGTTGTAAAGTCGTAAAAATGAGTAGTTTATTAATTTTACTACTCATTTTTTTGTTTTATTAAATTGTAATACCAATTATAATTTTAAAATAGTCCAATCTTTTTAAAATTTTACAATTGTAAATACCGATGTTACAGATACATAGTCCAAACTTCGCTATCACTCTTTTGGACTATAGTAGCCGTCCAATCGGTATAAAACAATCACTAACCAAAACAATTTTTATTGCATAAACTTTATTGTTAAATTTTTAACAACAAAATGTTAAGTTTTTGTGAATAAAAAATTAAAAAGTTAATTTGTATTTTTCCAAAACTTATATATCACAAAGAATTTTTTCTTATGCAAAATATTTATTGTCTATTTATTTAATTTTATCAACCAATTTTTAATGGTTTTAGAACTAAAAAATATGCTTTAACGTAAAAAGTATTAAAAAACTAACTTTATTAACAGTTGTGAATATAAATATTAAATTATTAATTTTAAGAGATTTTATAAATCGCCTGTTGTTAATTCCCATTTAATAAAATATTAAAACGATATTTGCAATATATTTTTATAAAAATTATCAACGTTATTAACATTATATAATCATCATCATAATATTAAAATTTTAAAAATTATTTTTTTATAATATATAATGAAATGTTTAAAAATGGATTTATAGAAGAAGAGCTTCCACACGGAATCGATTTAGTTAAAGAAATCAATAAACTTAAAAAAGAGAAAAATGCAATTATATTAGGGCATTATTATCTCTCTCCTGAAGTTCAAGATATATCCGATTTCCTTGGTGATAGCTTAGCTCTTTCGTTAGAAGCAAAGAATACTGCTGCTGACGTAATAGTCTTTGCTGGCGTTAAGTTTATGGCTGAGACAGCAAAAATATTAAACCCATCGAAAAAAGTTTTAATTCCTGATTTAAACGCAGGTTGTTCATTATCTGATAGTTGTAATCCAAAAGATTTTAAAGAGTTTATTTTAAAATACCCTAATCATAAAGTTATTACTTATATAAATAGCTCAACAGATATTAAGGTATTATCTGACATTATCTGTACGAGTAGCAATGCCGTAAAAATAGTTCAAAGTGTTCCAGAAAATCAAAATATAATTTTCGCTCCAGATGAAAATTTAGGTAGATATGTTGAAAAGATTTCTGGCAGAAAAATGGTTTTATGGAATGGAGCGTGTCATGTTCATAAGCGATTTAGTATATCGAAAATTTTACAATTAAAACAAGATAATCCTTATGCATTAGTAGTTGCTCATCCTGAATGTCCCCAAGATATAATCCAACTCTCTGATTTTGTGGGAAGTACATCAGCGCTTTTAGATTTTGTTACAATTAATTCTGCAAATAGTTTTATTATTGTAACAGAACCTGGAGTAATTCATCAAATGCAGTTGAAAAACAAAAATAAACTTTTTATTCCAGCGCCTCCTGAAAATTCAATTTGTTCTCATAATGAATGTAACTATATGAAATTAAATAATTTAAAAAATATTTATTTAACTCTTAAATACGAGCTTCCAGAAATTAATATTTCAGAGGATATAAGAATTAAGGCTCTAAAGCCATTAGAAGAGATGATTAAATTGAGTTAATAGCTATTAAATGAATCAATTTAAAAAATTAGCTGGACAAACCGCAATTTACGGGTTAGGTTCAGTTATTCCAAGAATATTAAATTATATTCTTTTAACACCTTTTTATACACGTGTTCTAAATTCGGTTGCCGATTATGGAACACACTCCTATCTCTATTCTTTTAGCGCTTTTATTATAATCCTTTTAACTTTTGGAATGGAAACAACTTTTTTCCGTTATGCCAAAAACAGAGGAATAGAGAATGTATTTACAACATCATTTTATTTTTTATTCACTAATGCGTTTATTTTTAGTTTATTAGTTTTGATATTTCAAGTCGATATTGCTAACCTAATTGGAATTAATAATGTTAAATATTTATGGTATTTTGTTGGAATTATATTTTTTGATGTTGTTACTGCAATACCATTTTCTGCTCTAAGATATAATGAGAAAGCAAAGACATTCGCTCTTTTAAAAATTGTTAATATAATTATCAATATCATTATCAACCTTATCTATTTATGGTTAATACCTCTATTAATAAAAAATTATGGATTTAATTTCGATAGATTCTTTTCTCAAGATAATCTACTTGAATATACATTTAGAGCAAATGTAATTGCCAGTTTTTGTACTTTTCTTTTGCTTATACCTCATACAAAATCCTATTTTAAAAAGTTTCAGTTTCCACTATTCAAAGAGATGATTTTTTACTCTTTTCCTATTATGATTAGCGGAATTTTAGGTATGATAAATGAAGTTGCTGATAAAATTTTATTAAAATATCTTCTACCAAAAGATGTTGTAGCATTTGAGCAAATTGGCATTTACGCAGCAAACTATAAATTAGCTGCCCTAATAACAATTTTTAATTCGATGTTTAGATATGCACTTGAGCCCTTTTTCTTTAAAGTGTATGGTAATAAAGATAGTAAAGATATATATGCTTTGATATCAAAATATTATCTAATTTTTGGAACCTTCGTTCTTTTGGTAATAGTTTTATATATTGATATTTTTAAATTTTTTATAGGCTCAAAATATCACGAAGGATTACATATAGTACCCATTATTTTATTCTCTAATTTAATTTTTGGTTTATATTACACAATGGGTGTTTGGTATAAGGTTATCGATAAAACCTATTTTTCAGCTTATTTTTCATTAGTTGGCGCTGTTTTAACAATTCTTGGCAACTATCTGTTAATTCCAATTTTCGGTTATACGGGTTCTGCCTTGGCAACATTGATATGTTATAGTGTAATGTTATTTTTAACAATATATTATGAAAGAATCCATTACAGGATCAACTATGATTTTAAATTTATGGTAAATCTTATTTTATTTTCACTGTTAATTGTTATATTGAGCTATTTTGTTAAAATAGAGAGCATTTATATAAAATTTCTATTTAGTTCTGTTTTAATATTAGGTTATGTTATCTTTGTAATTTTGTCAAACAGAGAGATAAAAGATATTGTTTCAAATTATGTTAGAAGTAAAAATTCAAGTAGTTGATGGAGCTATTTTGCCAGAATATAAGACTAGTGGCAGCTCTGGAATGGATTTATTCGCTTTTCTTCCTGAAGGAAGTATTAGTATTAATCCAAATCAGACAAAATTGATAAAAACAGGCATATTTATCGAACTTCCTGATAATTATGAAGCACAAGTCCGTCCACGTAGTGGTTTAGCTTTAAAACACGGTATTACAGTCTTAAATTCACCAGGAACAATTGATACTGACTATCGAGGCGAAATAGGAGTAATTTTAATTAACCATTCAAATACTATTTTTACCGTAAATAATGGAGATAGAATTGCACAGATCGTTTTTTCAAAGTTCGATAAAGCAAAAATTAATGTTGTAGATTCTTTAAATTCAACAGAAAGGAACGATGGCGGTTTTGGTCATACAGGAATTTAATAAGCAATTAATGAACAAGATTAATACAAATATTTGTAAGGTTGTTTTATATAGCTTGCTCTTTCTTTTTTCTTGTACATCTTCAAGGAAAAGTAGTAAAGAATTAGTTCATATACCCGATCCAAAATTTAAAAGTTATATAATTGATTCCAAGATTAAAAGCCTCTATAGCGATTTGACAAAAGCTAAAGATGCTTTAAATACTGTGATTAACGCTGATTCATGTCACGCAACTGCACATTACGAGTTAGCTAAAATATCATTATTTGAGAAAGATTATGAGACGGCTCTTTTTCATGCAACAAAATCATATGAACTAAATCCCGAAAATACTTGGTTCACAAAGCTATATATTAATGTATTAGAGTTAAATAATCAAACCAAAGATATTCCAAATATTTATGAAGATTTATTAAAAAAAGACTTTTCCAACTTAGAAACATGGTATGAATACTTCTCTTTTTTAGATAGACAGGAAAAGTATAAAGAGTTAACACAGAAGCTTATACAATTTGAAAAATATTTTGGTCTCAGTGATGATATAATTTTAAATCGTTACCAAACACTTCTTAAACAAAGAAAGTTCAAAGATATACCAAAATACCTCAACTCCATTTTGTCGAAAGATCCTAACAATCGTGTTGCCAATTTATTATTTGCAAACTTCTATTTTATAAACGGAAAACTTGAAAAATCGAATGAATATTTTAAAATTATTCTAAAAATCAATCAAAACGATGAGCAGGCTTTGATCGGTCTTTTGAGTAACCAAATACAATTAGGTAACGCTAAAGAAATTATGGCTTTGGCAAAAGACATTATAAGTAATACTGCAATTGAATTAAATTTTAAACTTAGTTTTATTTTCGAGGTTTTGGAAAAAATTAATACACCAAATACTAAGTCTGATTATCAATTAGAAGAGTTAGTTCATATTCTTAAACTCCAGTATCCCGAAAATCCCGATGTTTTAAATATTTATGGTAATTTGCTTTTTAAAAAGGGTAACAATAATCAAGCGCTTAAATATTTTTCTAAAGCCATAAGTATCGACCCATCTAATCTACAATCATGGATATTTACAATATATATTTTAGAGCAAGAGAAAAACTATACCAGAATAATCTCAGTTGCCGACTCTGCTCTTGTTTATTTCCCAAATCAAAAGGATCTATTTCTATTTCGCGGATTTGCCAATATGCAATTAGATAATGATGAAACAAGTTATCAAGATTTTCTCTTTGCTCTAAAGCTAACAGGCGCATTAGACGAAGATAGAACTCAAATTTTACACTTTCTAGCAGAAATTTGTCACAAAATGAATAAGTCTGAAGAGACATATAAATACTACGAAGAGATATTAAAATCAAATCAAAATGATCTAGTCGCTTTAAATAATTATGCTTATTTTTTGTCACTTGAGAAGAAGGAACTAAATAAGGCATTAGAAATGAGCGCTAAAACAATCAAAGTTGAAGGAAAAAACTCAACTTATTTAGATACTTATGCTTATATTCTTTTTGAGTTAAAACGATATGTCGATGCCTTAAAATATATCGAATTAGCCATTTTAAATGGTGGAGGTAACAATGGCGTAATTTTAGAACATTACGGTGATATCCTTTACAAAAATGGACAAACAGATTTAGCCGTAACTACATGGAAAGAGGCTTTAGAAAAAGGTCAAGATACTGAAATACTAAGGTATAAAATTGATAATGAAATCTATATAGATCAAATTGATTAACGATTGATGTGAAATGAAAAATTACAATTTTATTATTATATTTTTATCCATAGTTATTATCGTTTCTTGTAAATCTACCTCAAAAACACGTGTAAATTTACGAAAAATGGAAAGAAAAGAGTTAATTTCTATAATAACTGCTAATCACCCAATTTTAAATACTATAAGTATAAAAAGTAATATCAATTTCGTGCGAAGTAATATAACTAACTCTTTTAACGCCAACATTCGTATCAAAAAAGATAGTTTAATATGGATAAGTATAAGCGCTCCTCTCGGAATTGAATTAGCGAGGGGGTTATTTGAACGAGACTCTTTTACTATTGTTAATTATCACGAAAAAACATATTTCCAAGGAAGTTATTCATCTTTGAAAAAATATACTCGTAATGATTTGAATTTTAATTTTTTACAAAATTTTCTCACCGCAAGTTTCATAAATGAACATCAAAATTATTTCTATTCATTACATGATACACTTTTCGTAAATGATGATGATAAGTATGTAATGGAAAGTAAAATAGATGATTTTAATACAACCATAAAGGTTGATGCCAAATCATTTAAAATAAGTGAATTAAATCTTTCCAAAGATTTAAAAATTATTCTCGAAATATGTTACGATAAATATGTAAAAATTGACGGATTTTTATTTCCTCACAAAATTACGGTTTGTAATAATAACACTTCAAACCCAGTGTCTCTAACAATAAATTACAATAATGTAGTGTTCAATAAAGAGTTTAAAGCGCCTTTTAGAATACCTAAAAAATATGAGCAAGCAAATTTTAAATAATATCAAACATTATGTTTAAAGCAAGATACATATTTTTGTTATTCGTTTATATTCTATCCTTTAGTTATGTTTTCTCTCAAAATCGTAAGGATTTAGAAGATGAGAGAAAAAAAACTCAAGATGAGATTGAATACACTAATAATTTGCTTAAATTAACTCAACAAAAGAGACAACAATCCGTACAAGAATTTATCTTGACCAACAAGAAAATTGAATCCCGAAAAACTAATATCAGACAAATAAACAAAGAAATCGACAAAATAGATAGCGACATAAATATAGAGCAGGAGGCAATAAACAACTTGCAAAATGATCTTTTTAAATTACGTATGGAGTACGAAAAGCTTATATATCAGGCATATAAAACCAAACAAACAAACGATAAATTGATGTATGTTTTATCAAGTTCAGATTTTAATCAAGCTTTTCTACGTTTAAAATATTTACACCAATATTCTAAGCATCGTAAAAATCAGATTAAATCTATTGAAGCAAAAAAAATACTATTAGAAAAAAGGGTAAACGAATTAGAGGATTTGAAAAATGATAAAAATTCTCTTTTATATGAAATATCTAGCGAAAGTAAGAAACTTGTAGTTGAAAATAAGCAGAAAGAAAAACTTTTAAAAGAGCTTTCAAATAAAGAGAAACAACTTAAAGCAGAAATTGATAAAAAACAGAAGCTTGCTAGAGAATTAAATACAAAAATACAAAAGCTTATAGCAGAGGAGATAGAAAAAAGTAAAAAAGGCTCAAAAACTTACAAACTTACTCCTGAAGAGAAACTTATTGATGATCAGTTTTCTTCAAATGTTAAGCGTTTGCCTTGGCCCCTCGAAAGAGGTATAGTAACTGAAAAATTCGGTGAACATAATCATCCAGTTTTAAGCGGAATTAAAGTTAGAAACGATGGTATTGACATTTCGACAGAAAAATCAAGTAAAGTAAGAGCTGTTTTCAACGGCACAGTACGAAATGTTTTTGTAATTCCAGGACTAAATAAAGTTATTATTATAAGACATGGAAGTTATCTCTCTGTGTATTCGAATCTTATAGAAGTTTATGTTAAGCCCGGTCAAAATGTAAAAACTAAACAAAATATTGGTATTCTCGCTACTGACACTAAATCAGACGTATCGGTGCTTAAATTCCAAATATGGAAAGAAAATGAAAAACTAGATCCAGAAAGATGGTTAACAACAATGAACTAATATCTAATAAAGATATATATTTACAACTCAAGCGCGCTAAAAACCACTTGTTTAAGAACGATTTATTCATTGGATTTGTTAATTCAATTGTATATTTAATTCCTGTTATAATACTTCTTTTTTTCGTCGATATCGCTTTTGAACTAAATCAAACATTTAGAGTTGTCGTATTAATCTTTATTGTCCTTTATTTTATTTATGTTTTGTATAAGTATTTATTTTACAATATTTTAAAATACTTTAATTTATTTAAAGGATACGATAATTATTCCATAGCTCTGAAGTTGATTGCTGATTCAGATATTCAAGATAAAGTGTTGATTTATTTAGAGTTAAAGGAGTATGATCAGGCAAATATTTTAATTAATCAAGCTCTTGAACAAAAGAGATTTGAGCTTAAAAATTTTGACTTTTCAAGAAGGCTAAATATTCGCCTACCAAGTAAACTATTTGTAACAGTTTCTCTATTTCTTTTAGTTTTTTTTATCTCTTCTCTTTTGATTGAGAGTCCTCTACAGAAAGCTGCTCTTAGATTTTTTTATCCAACACACAAAATTTCTTACAAATCATTAAATTATATCCTTTTAAATGATACACTTGATATAATTCAAAATCAAGATATTGAGGTTATTGTAAAAATTGAAGGAACGTATATTCCTGATCAGGTTTTTCTTAGAATAGGCGACAAAGACATATTCGCTAAAAGCTTAAATGACACAGTTTGGTCTTATAAATTTGCAAAACTGAATCAATCAGTGCAGTTTTATTTTCACGATAACTTAAATCAAAGTCAGATATACCGAATAAACGTAAATCAGCTACCAGTGCTTAAAAATCTCTCAGTCGAAGTTTTTCCTCCTTCATATACAAATATTGAGTCGTTTTCACTCACTGGATTAGGAAATTTTAGTTTCCCAGAAGGAAGTAAAATTAAATGGTTTATAGATGCCCTTAATTCGGAAGATTTAATATTTATAGTTGACGATAAAGAAAAGGATTTCAAAAAGTCTGATAATGCTTTTATTGTCGAAACATTTGCAAAAAACAGTTTTAATTACTCCTTCAAATTGTTCTCTGGTTTTGTCTGGAATGAAGATAGTTACGAATTTTCTACCAATTGTATAAAAGATGAATATCCAAAAATCGATTTGCAAGTCTCTGAAACAGGAAATATAGTCGATCCTATTATTTTAAGTGGCTCAATTAGTGATGATTATGGTTTCACAAATTTTGAAATCATACATAAATATAACGATACAATTTTTGTAATTCCTCTTCAATTCAATAAGCAAAATATTAAGCAAACCTTTTATTATCAGCATAATATATATGAGTTGTATTCTCAACTCAATACAAACAAAATAGAATACTATTTAAGGATTACTGACAATGACTTTATTAATAATTTTAAGAGTACGAATTCTCAATTTTTAGTATTTGAAGTACCTGATTCTAAAGAGCTTGAAAACAAAATCGATAATATATCAACAGATATAACAGACAAACTCGCCCTAGGCTTAGAACTTCTTAAAGAATTAAATATCAGACAAAAAGACATTGAAGCCAAATTTAAAAATGAAAAACTAAACAAGTGGGAGCAAGATCAACTTACTCAGCAATTGGAACAAAATAAATCAGATATTAATAAAATCTTAAATGAGATTAATACTCTAAATCAACAAATCAAATCTTTAAGTAAGATTAATAGCTACGAAAATAAACTTTATGAAAAACAATCGCAAATTCAAGAGTTACTCGATAAGTTGATGGACAACGAGTTATCTGAGTTATTTAAAGAACTTGAAAGACTTAAAAGTGAACTAAAAGATAAACCACTATCTAAATCTCAAGATAAACTCTCAACAGAGCAACTAGAAGAGCTTATGAATAGAAACTTAGAGATTCTAAAACGTTTCGAGATCGAAAAAGGACTTTCTAAAGTTGTCGATGATTTAAAAGAACAAGCGCAAAATCTCGATACCGTGAGTAATAAATCATCAAGAGAGGATATCGAAAATCATGTTAAAGAAACTTTAGATAAACACTCCGAACTTTTAGATAAAAACCAAAAGTTAAAAGATCCTTATAATTTAGAAAATTTTAGTAAAGAGAAACAAGATATAACCCAAAACTTAGATAGCAACGATTCTAACGAAAATCAACAGAGCCAAAACAGACGAAACTCTCAAAAAATCAATGAATTAGCACAAATGATAGACTCTAATCTATCAGATTGTTTTGAAGAGCAGAATGTTGAAGATTTAAGTAATCTTAAGCAAATTCGTTCAAATCTTTTGCAACTCTCGTTTATTCAAGAGTTTTTAGTCGAGAACTTTAAGAACGCCCGAACAGACTCGCCAGATTTTAATATTTATAGAGTTAAACAAAAAGAGATAATCGCTTCTTGGCAGTTTATAAAAGACTCTATTAACACCCTAATAATCCGAAATCCTATGTTAGGCAATATTATGGCTGATGAGCTCAGTGGTGTAGAGAATTTTAACGAAATTATTCTTTCAAATATATTCAAAGAGCATCCTACTAACCCAACGGTTCAAGAATATAAAGTTCTTTCGCATTACAACACTTTACTTTTATTTATTGACGAAGCCATTCAAAAATCTGAAAGTGATATGAATAGTTCCGGGCAAGGAGGAGGAAGTTGTTCAAAACCCGGTCAAGGCAAACCCAGTTCAGGAGACAGTAAAAATGCTCTACAGGGATTAAAACAGCAGTTAAAAGATTTAATGAATAAGATGAAACAAGCAGGCGATGGTTCAAACCCCTCCGAGTCGTTGAGTGAACAGCTTGGTTCTATTTTATCACAACAAGAGCAAATGCAAAAGATGCTAAATGAAATTATGAATCAAGGGCAATTTGGACAAGCAGCAAAACAGTTAATGAGAGAGATTAATCAATTAATAGATCAAAACATCGACAATATTTTAAATAAATCTATCAATACCGAAACAATCGCACGTCAAGAGCGTATAATAACTAGGTTACTCGAGTCTGAAAAAGCCGAACAAGAGAGAGATAAAGATAAAAAACGTCAATCAATCGAAAATGTGCATGAATTTATTACTACACCAAGCGAGATAGTTATAGACGACATAAACGAGAATAATTTTAATGAATCATTATATTTTAGACTTTTAAATTTAAATAAATATTATTTAGATTTGTACCAAAAGTATCTCAATACAGTAAATTAAAATAAATAATAATATCATATATAGACGCCAAAGGAAAGGTATTTGAAACTAATATATTAGTAATAACTTCATACGTCAATCTACTATCATAAAAAATACAAATTTATATCATTCGACTTAATACTTATAAATTAAAAATTATATGGCGACCAATAGAGTAGTTAAGGAAATAACAATCAATAGTGAGGTTAAGAATATTGCTATCGTAGAAAAACTTGTTGAGGATATATGTGCGGAAGTTACCGGTTGTATGGATATTTTCGGGAATATTTTGGTTACTGTTTCTGAGGCTGTTACAAATTGCATAATACATGGTAATAATAGAGACTCATCAAAGTTTGTTACAATTAAGATGAGTTATGATATAGGCGAGATTCTTTTTGAAATTTCTGACGAAGGTCATGGTTTCGATCTTAATCTCGTTCCAGACCCTACTAAAGAAGAAAATATCGAAAATCCTCATGGAAGAGGTATTTTTTTAATGAAAAAACTTTGTGATGAATTTTCATATTCTGTCGAAAACAGATCATTCAATTTAAAATTTTACCCCCTCAAATCTCGAGAACCCATACGATGATATTTTATCATATAGACAGTACAAGTTTTAAATATCCTTATGGGTTTAAAAAACGTTGCTCTCATTGGATAAATCAAACACTATTAAATGAAAACAGTCAATTAGGAACTATTAATATTATTGTCACATCAGACGAATTGCTATTAAAAATAAATATCGAATATCTTAATCATAATTATTACACCGATATAATTACTTTTGATTACTCAACTAAAGACAGAATATCTGGAGATTTGTATATTAGTTATGATAGAATCGCCGAAAATGCAAAACACTACGAAAACACCACTATTGATGAATTAAAAAGAGTTATAATTCATGGTATTTTGCATCTTCTTAGATATCAAGATCACACACCAGCCGAGAAGGAATTAATGACTCAAAAAGAAAACTTTTATTTGACACTATTCTAATGCTTAATACCTATGATATTATAATTGTTGGGGCTGGACATGCAGGATGCGAAGCTGCCGTTGCTGCTGCAAATATGGGGTGCAAAACCCTGCTAATTACAATGGATTTGGAAAAAATTGCATCAATGTCGTGTAATCCTGCCATAGGAGGCATCGCTAAGGGACAAATAGTCAGAGAAATTGATGCATTAGGTGGTTCAATGGGGATAATTTCAGATAAGACAGCCGTTCAATTTAGAATGCTTAATAAAAGTAAGGGACCCGCTGTTTGGTCTAATCGCGTACAATCAGACAAAAGATTATACTCTTGGGAGTGGAGACGTTTACTTGAAAATACCCATAACTTAGACCTTTTTCAAGATAATGTTACAAGACTCCTTTTAGACTCAAACAGAGTAACAGGTGTAATTACAGAAATAGGTTTCAAATTTCATTCAAAAGCTGTTATTTTAACTAATGGAACATTTTTAAATGGTTTAATACATGTTGGCGACAAAAAAATTGTAGGAGGACGTTTAGGAGAGAAAAATAATACAACTATAACAGAACAATTACAAGATATTTTCCCAAATATAAGAACTCTTAAGACAGGTACCCCTGTTCGGATTGACGCTCGTTCAGTAGATTTTACAAAATTAGAGGAGCAAAAAGGTGATAAAGAACCCCAACTTTTTAGTTATCTTCCTCACATGACCCCTCCAACTCAACAACTAAGTTGTTGGATTGGATACACCAACGAGAATGTTCATGAAGTATTGAAAACAGGATTTGATAAATCGCCACTCTTTACTGGAGATATTAAAGGGATAGGACCACGATATTGTCCAAGTATTGAAGACAAAATTGTAACCTTTTCTGAGAAGAGGTCTCACCAGTTATTCTTTGAGCCTGAAGGTTGGTACACAAATGAATATTATTTAAACGGATTTAGTAGTTCCTTACCTTGGGAGGTTCAAGTAAAAGCTTTACACTTAATACCAGGATTCGAAAAGGCGAAGATTTATAGGCCCGGTTACGCCATAGAATATGATTTTTTCGATCCCTTAGATCTAAAACCTACTTTAGAAACTAAGCAAATAGAAAACCTATACTTCGCAGGTCAGATTAACGGAACAACAGGATACGAAGAAGCTGCAGCACAAGGTTTAATGGCAGCCATAAATGCAGTTTTAAAAATTAACGGTAAAGAGGAATTTATTTTAGGTAGAGACCAAGCATATATAGGCGTTCTTATTAACGATTTAATAACGAAAGGTATTAACGACCCCTATAGGATGTTTACAAGTCGTGCTGAATTTCGTATTTTACTTCGTTCCGATAATGCTGATGAAAGATTAACACATATTGGACATAGATTAGGTTTAGCTTCAAACAAAAGGTTAGAAATTACAGAGAAAAAGTACGAACGCATAAATAGTTTTCTTGAATATGCAAGCACAAATAGTTTCAACCCAACCGATGTAAATGCTATATTAGAAACTTACGGATCGTCGCCACTACAGCAAAAGACAAAAATATCCAAAGTTATAGTTAGACCGGAAATTAAAACATCATATTTCAAAGATCTCTACACGTTCGATGAAACTCTTTCATATTCCTATTTTGAAATTATAGATATAAAGCTGAAGTATGAAGGATATATTGAAAAGGAGAGAGCTAATGCTGAGAAAATTCAAAAGTTCAATCGCTTTATAATTCCAGATAATATAGATTACGACAAACTGTTAAGTATAAGTATCGAGGGAAGGCAAAAGCTAAAGAAGTTTAAACCTAAAACCATTAGCGAGGCATTAAGTATTAGTGGAGTAAATCCAAGTGATATTATTGTGATTCTGGCACTTTTGGGTAGATAATTAAAGTATTATCAAATGCTCCACGTGGAGCATAATAATATTTAAAATTTAACAAATTATGCTCCACGTGGAGCATAAAAAACTAAGTTATGGTAATTAGTGGAACAATTGTAGATGTATTAAGGCGTAAAACATTTAAAGGAAGACTATATATAACTAACGGTAAAATATCTGATATTCAGCCAACAGAGACAGCAAATCCCGTCTATATTTTACCAGGATTGATAGATTCTCATATCCATATTGAAAGCACAATGCTAACGCCAGCGCGATTTGCTCAAAATGCCGTAAAATTTGGTGTCGTTTCAGCCATTTCCGACCCGCATGAAATAGCAAATGTGTGCGGTGTTGATGGAATAAAGTTTATGATTGAAAATGCCAAAGCAGTACCATTCAAATTTTGGTTTGGAGCGCCCTCTTGCGTGCCGGCAACACCTTTCGAACAGAGCGGCGCAGAAATAAATTCTGCGCAAATAGGAGAGCTGTTTGATAAATTTGGCTTAAAATACTTGGCAGAAATGATGAACTATCCCGGTGTCGTGAACCAAAATCACGACGTTATGGATAGAATAAAAGAAGCCATAATTAGAAACTTGCCCATTGATGGTCACGCCCCAGGCTTAACAGGTGAACCTTTGGTACAATACATTAACTCTGGAATTGAAACAGATCATGAATGTACAACATTAGCCGAAGCAGAAGAAAAAATTAAATGCGGAATGAAAATCTTAATTAGAGAAGGTTCAGCAGCAAAAAACTTTGAAGAGCTTTATCCACTAATTGATATGTTCCCCGATCAAGTTATGCTTTGCAGTGATGACCTTCATCCTGATAACTTTTCAAAATCATATTTAGATAGACTAATTCGTTTAGGACAAAACAACGGACTTGACTTCTGGAACCTTATGCAAGCCGTAACAATCAATCCTGTTTCACACTATAAACTTGATGTGGGATTGCTACAGCAAGGCGATAATGCAGACTTTATTTTGGTTGACAATTTGCAAAGCTTTAGAATTTTGCAAACTTGGATTAACGGTAATTTGGTTTTTGATGGGATTAGCTCTTTCGAATATGAAAGCTCTAACGAAATAATAAACAACTTTAAAGCGCAGCCTATTTCACCCAACTCTTTAAGAGTAAAAGCTGAAGTAGCTATGCTTAATGTTATCAGAGCTTTCGATGGGAAATTATTTACCGATCATGTAAATACCCCACCCAAAATAGAAAACGGCTATTGTGTACCAAATATAGGCAGCGATATCTTAAAGCTCGTTGTTTTAAATCGATACAAAGAGAACGCTACTCCACAAGTCTCTTTTATTATCGGATTTGGTTTAAAGAGAGGAGCTTTTGCCAGTAGCGTTGCACATGATAGCCACAATATAATAGCTGTAGGCGCCAATGATAATGATATTGCTACTGCAATTAACTCTATTATAGAAAACAATGGAGGTTTATCTGTAGTTTCTGATAAAGGAGTCGAACAGTTGCAACTTCCAATAGCAGGATTACTTTCTGACGAGCCACTTGAAACAATATCGAAACAATATCAAGAACTCAACAAAATTATAAAAGCCAACGGCTCAAAACTCACAGCGCCATTTATGACACTCGCTTTTATGAGCCTGTTAGTAATCCCAAAATTAAAGCTTGGCGACAGAGGTCTTTTTGATGTAACAAAACAAAAATTTATAGAAAACTTCGAATAGAACTATAGAACACAGATGACACAGATTGAACTGATTAGCACAGATTTTTTTAACCATTAAGAAATTAATAACCATTAAGATAAGAGCAGGTATCTAATTTTTAACTTCAATTAAAAACAGTAGAAACGTAATATTATACTGTCGCTATTCATGTCAAGATTCAAATATTATTTTCAACAGCATACTCAACTCCTTTTTAACAACCTCATATTCAGGTAGTTCCCCATTAGTAATCTGGTGTTGTAAGCTGTTTTTCCATGCCGATTTTAGAATTTTGTCATTAATCCCATCAATTATTTGTTGTACCCCAGAAAATGGCAAATTTTTATACCTTATTTTCTCATAGAATCCTTTCAAAACTTCTTTCCAATCAATATTTTCAATATTTTTGTTCAAATACCAGATATCAAAATAATCTCTCGGCGCTGTATATGAACGCTGTATTAATGCCCTAAGTTTTTCAGCCAATATTTCATTAATGCTGTAGATAGGTATGTTTTGTGAGTTTTCTGTTAGCTTGTCACTATAGTTATGAATAACGGTTGCAAACTCTGGTTCAAATACTAATTTCTCATATAATATTATCTCAATTTTTATACTTGTCTGCCAGCGACTTGGATCTGGAGGTTGCTGATTTCTACTATGGTTAGCTCCCCAAAATTTTATTTTGGCACTATATCCAGTTAATTGATTGTTAAATTGTAAATTTTCATACGATTGTATATGTGTAAGCATTTCCGTCCGCTCTGTTATTAATGTTGCAATCTGTTCCAAGGTTTTTATATCTAACTCAAAATTTTTATTTGTTGAGGTAAAATCGAGGTCTTCAGAAAATCGATAATTGGGGAAACGACATTTTTTCAAACAAGTTCCACCTTTAAAAATCAAGCAGTTGCGGCGCTCGTCAATAGAATAAATTGCGTCAATAAAATGCCCCAATGCCCAATCTTTATCGATGGTTGTTGCACGAACTTGTTGCTCTTGTGCCAACTTAATTATTTCACTTCTACTTATCATGTCAATATTGATTTTGAACAATTTGCATAATATTTTTTTCAGGTAAATTCAATTGTAACCGCCAATCACTGTTCGTTTTTCCTATTTTATCTCCAGAAGTGTCGAGCAAATTATAACTACGATTTACATTTGATTTTGCAAACTTTACAAAATTACTTAAATCATCTTTTTTAAAGAGTTCGGACAAAAAACCTAAACGCTTGACAACAGCTATGTTATCAACCGCAATACAATAATTTATTAATTTGTCAGCACTTAATTTTGCATTATAGTAGGCTCGGATTAATTCCGCAAAACCGCCACTATACTGCGGCAGGTCGAAACAATCGACTATAGTCTTTTCAATATCGGTAATAGGGTATTTGTAATTTCCGTAGCCATTAAAAATAATTCCCGTTCTTTTATTTTCTGCAATTTTGACAAATTGGTAAATTGTTCCATCAAACTCAACATCTTTTTTAAGTTGTGTAGTTTGAATGAAAATTTTATTGGGAAATTGTTCGGTAAGTCCGTGTAAGTTCAATGCCGACCAATAAGCTACTGCACTCTTCTTGGCAAGGAAAGTGCCTATTACATTCTCATCTCGGAAGTTAGCACGACAGTATTTGCCTCGCTCAATGCGAGAGAGAAACTCTTTTTTAGTAAGATTTTCCAACAATTCATTGGTTACTTCTCCCTGATAATCAAAGCCCTTAGCATCTTCTAATGAAAATATTTGAATCTCTTCTCTATCCAAATATTTAAGAAAATCCATTTGTTCTACTGTTAAAAACTTTGTTATTCTTCCTTTTTTTGCCATAACTACACATTTCGATTTACTATAACCCCGCAAAAAGAGAGGTTATCTCATGTCGAAATGCAAATTTATAATTTTCTTTTTAAATCAACAAAATTTAGTACATGACAAAAATAATACCGAGCAATCAAACCCCGATGGGGTAACATAATTAATCTGTACATTCAAATAAATATTTTTTTATAAAGGTTTTCACGTCCTTTAACTGCAAAAACATATTGAAAAAAATTTGTGAAAATGTACCAGCCATGATGTTATTTCACCTCTTCAGAATTTATACCGTTGTTCACACAATAATCAGGATTTTTGAACTACAAAAATGTTAATAATCATTAAGATAAAAGCTGTTTTCTAATTTTTAACTTCAATTAAATAAGTAGAGACGACTTATTATGTCGTCTCTACAAAACTTTGGTTTTCAATTAATTACTAATTAATAACAAGTTTCCCACTCTCTCTCCCCTCCTTCGAAATAATGTTATAAAAATAAATCCCAGATTGTAAGTCACTAACAGAAACCTGTGTTCTATCTGAAAAAACAAGCGAGATTACTTTATTACCTTTTATATCATAGAATTCAAACACGCCACTATTGTCTGACAATTGCGGTTGAATAATTATATACGATGAAGCAGGATTAGGAAAAACATTAAACGTAGATTTCTTAACATCATCAATGCCTACGGTTATTTCTGAATAATAGTATTTTTCTGAATATTTTTCACTAAACTCTCCGTCGTACATCGTATATTCTTTATATTCTATTAGCATATTATTTAAATTTATTTCTTCAAATGAGTCATAAAAATAATCGACAGCAGGAAGTATTATGTCAGAAAAAGTATATGATGAATTATAAAGAAACTCAAATTTCTCCTCTGGTATCCATGTGTTTTCATTGAAGTTCCAATGGAAGTATGTTTTTTCTGTAGTATTATTGTTGCTATCATATGAATATTCATATTTTATGTCTTGATGCCATTCATTAGTGAATGACGAGTACTCCCATCTAATTTCCATTATCATATTATTATTGTTATCATATGAGTATTCATATTTGTAAAGACATCGCAATTCTTCTGTACCATGAATGCATTCCCAATATATTTGCATTATCATATTATTATAGTCATCATAACTGTACTCAATTTTATAGTATATATACATTTGATTAGTTGACTCATTCAAACTATAATAAATATACTGTATTAAATTTCCGTTTATATCGTAACTGTATTCGTTTTTCCAATTGCATTTCCATTGGCTTGAGTCGATATCCCAACTATAATAACCTTCTAAAATTAAATTTGAGTTGCTATCGTAACTGTATTCAGTTTTCGATCTTAAAGTCCAGTCGTTATTTAAAGTATCCCATCGATAACCTGTTTCAAGAATCAGGTTGGAGTTGTTATCATAACTATACTCACATTTGCCACAGTATCTCCATTTATTATTTACAGTGTCCCAACTAGAGAAATAAATTTCACTTTTTAAATTTCCATAAGCATCGTAAGTATAATTTTTTTCTTCCTCATTTTTCCATCTGTTATTATCAGAATCCCAGCTGTAGGAGGATTCTTTTGATAAACGATTATTGACATCATACGAGAGTTCATCTCTCCAGCTATTTTTCCATTGACTGTTAATATATCTTCTATAATAATTTCCCTGTATGACTTTACCATAGCTATTATAAATGTACTCACTTTTACCTTGACAGGTATCCGATATGGTACCATACGTTGAAACAACACTATCCAGTTTCTGCTTTACCGCACTTGTAGAATTTTGCTGAAAATTAGGGTTTAAATAACTGCTTTTAAAAACCTGTGGTTTGTTGCCCATTTGATTAATCAAAAGCTCCGCTTTTTTATAATCTTCATCAGGAAATAAAAACTTGTTATTTCTAATTAAATTATTTTGTCCTTGCAAGTTCGAGAGAATGAAGAACAACGCTGCAAAAAGAATAAATTTAAAATTCATAGTATTAACTTGTTTGTTGTTCCTACTCGTAAGGCTTTTCGGTTTCGCTCCGTTTTTTTTGAGTGGGTTCTGGTCTCCACTTTTTTTAAAATCATTAAGTAAGTTTTTATTGTCACTATGGGTGGTCAGCCCGTTGGCTTTCGCAAGACCGTTTCTACTTTTAAAAAATTGCATAAAAAAAAGCGTGATCGAAAATTTACTATTACCGAGGTTCTAGCATGACCCGCAGAATAAGTAAAGCAACGACCACGCCGTAGCGTGACGTTTCGCTCTCTATCCTATTCTGCTTTGGAAATTTGCTAGATTTTGATAACAGAATATCGCTAAACGCTATGTTTTATGTTTCAATTTTATTTACATACTGTTATTCATTTAGTTAAACATTAAAAAATTTTGTCTGAAAAGATAACACAGATAACCTTAACTACCAAATGCCTCTTCATCATCAACAAAGCTATAAAAAATATCCATTATAAACACTAAAGTTTGGTAATAATTCTTTTTTGTTTAGGAACAGCACATATTATCATATATAAAAATCTGCGTAAATCCGTTAAATCCGTGTCATCTGTGTTCCAAATTTCTTTCAACTTTCAACATAATATATTAATTTTGCACCTCGAAATTTTTAAGCTGAACATATGATTATTAAACACCCCCAAAATATCATTAGCATTATGCTACAGCCAGCTTACTATATTCATCTCTTCGACTTCTTTATGCAGTTTTATATAAAATGTTTTTCTTAAAGTTTTATATTAACTCTTTTAAGTTAACACATTTATATTCAACATCCTAAACAGCATAATTACAAAATAGATATATGTCTTTAAATATTAGAAATATTGCCATTATTGCTCACGTCGATCACGGTAAAACAACACTTGTTGATAAAATCATGCGACAGTGCAAACTCTTCAAAGATCACGAAATTCCGGGCGAACTTTTGCTCGACAATAACGACCTCGAGCGAGAAAGAGGAATAACAATTTTTTCAAAAAATATTGCCGTTAAATATAAAAACACAAAAATTAATATCATAGATACCCCAGGTCACCACGATTTCGGTGGCGAGGTAGAGAGAGTGTTAAATATGACCGATGGAGTTATTCTACTTGTTGACGCTTTTGAGGGTTGTATGCCACAAACCCGTTTTGTGTTGCAAAAAGCCATCGACTTAAACCTAAAAATAATAGTTGTAATTAACAAGGTTGATAAACCCAATTGCAGACCAGATATAGTTTATGAAGAGGTTTTCGATTTAATGTTTTCACTCGATGCAACTGAAGAGCAGTTAAATTTCCCTGTAGTGTACGGTTCCGCTAAAGAGGGCTGGATGTCAACCGATTGGAAAAAACGAGGAGATGATTTTACCCCTTTGCTAGAAACAATCATTGACTACATTCCAGAACCACGTATCGAAATAGGCGCTGCACAAATGCTAATTACCTCGCTCGATTTTTCAAACTATGTTGGGCGAATAGCTGTAGGCAGAGTAAAGCGCGGAGCATTTAAAGAGGGAATGAGAGTAGGACTGATTAAACGAGATAATTCTGTTAAAATGTCCAATATTAAGGAGTTATACTCTTTCGATGGACTTGGTAAACGTAAAGTAGATATTGTAGAAGCAGGAGATATATGCGCTATTGTTGGAATAGAAGATTTTGATATTGGCGACACACTGTGCGACTCAAATAAAATTGAGGCGCTTCCTACAATCGCAATTGATGAACCAACTATTAGCATGATATTCGCTGTGAACGACTCTCCATTTTTCGGTAAAGAGGGTAAGTACGTAACATCAAGGCAGATAAAAGAACGACTTGAAAAAGAACTTGAGAAAAACTTAGCTATGCGTTTGGAATACACCGACTCAGCCGATAAGTTCCTCGTTTATGGACGAGGAATACTTCATCTAAGTATTTTAATTGAAACCATGAGACGTGAGGGCTATGAGCTACTTGTAGGACAGCCAAAAGTAATTATTAAAACTATCGATGGTGTTAAGCACGAACCATTCGAGAATTTGAAAATCAACTCAGCCGAAGAATACAGTGGTAGAATAATCGAAACCGTTGCACAAAGAAAAGGTGAAATGCTTTCAATGGAGAGGGTTGGCGATAGAGTTAACCTTGAATTTGAAATTCCTTCGCGAGGCATTATAGGATTAAACACTCTTATACTCACGCAAACAGCAGGAGAAGCAATTATGGCTCACCGTTTTGTAGGCTTCAAACCGTGGAAAGGCGATATCGAAAGTCGTACAAACGGTTCATTAATAGCTATGGAGGACGGGAAAGCAATAGCCTATGCTCTTGATAAATTACAAGACAGAGGAGTCTTTTTTGTTGAGCCAGGTGAAGATATATACGAGGGTCAGGTTGTAGGAGAGAGCGCCCGTCAAGATGATTTAGTTTTGAACGTCACAAAAACCAAAAAACTCACCAATATGCGCGCAAGTGGTTCAGATGATAAAGTACAAATTGCCCCAGCAGTCAAATTTAGTTTAGAAGAGGCATTAGAATACATCCAACGGGATGAATATGTGGAGCTAACCCCA
Organism: Salinivirgaceae bacterium; assembly: GCA_035407925.1. Classification (GTDB taxonomy): domain Bacteria; phylum Bacteroidota; class Bacteroidia; order Bacteroidales; family Salinivirgaceae; genus JAAYQU01. The sequence continues at coordinate 45,729 of DAOOBP010000001.1, read as the reverse complement.
AAATCAATAAGGATACGTAAAATATTCCTTAAGGAAACCGACAGAAAACGCAAGACAATTAGCAATTAACAATGAACAATTGTAGAGACGGAGCATGCTCCGTCTATTAGCTTTCAACGCCTTGAAAATCAAAAAAATCAGTTATATTAAAAATCAATTAACAATTATCAAACAGCAATGGTTAATAAATAATTGTTCATTGCTAATTGTTAATTGAATATGGAGTATGTTCTGTCTCTACTTGAAATAACATTTGGTTAATAATTAAAAATAAACAGATTACGCATTATATCTAATTTAAAGCATTAATTTAACGCCTTAAAAGGCGTGGCAATTGAATGAAAATCAAAATATTAACTGTTAATTGATAACAGCTCGTTGTTTATTATGAGCACGGTGTACTAATTGTTAATTGCACATTGCTAATTGCAAAAATAAAAAAGCCACCTTTTAGGTGGCTTTTTTATTTTTGTGGGCCCAGCTGGGCTCGAACCAGCGACCCCCTGATTATGAGTCAGGTGCTACTAACCTGCTGAGCTATGGGCCCCTCCGCTATAATGTAATGCGTTTTTCGGGTTGCAATAATACGAACTTTTTTGCAATTTATGAACTTTTTCTACCTTTTTTTCAAACTTTCCGTGAAAGCATCGTAGTTTAGAAAGTAATCGCCTTTGGGAAGCCCTGATATGTCGATAGTTGTGCCTTTACCATGTAATACCCTTGTGCCAACCGAATTAAAAATTTCATATTCAGTTTCGGCGCTAAAAGTAATAGTGGTAGTAGGCTTTTTAGGTTCATAGGTTACAGGACGAACAGGAGAGCGAACTGCAATTTCTCTTGAAAACCTGTCTTCATTAGTGAAATCACGTTGACGAAATCTAAATTTATTTACTCCACTATGCATTGTAACAGGAACACTGTAGGTGTTGGATTCATATCCGCCCAGACCATCTATTGTGCCAATCCTAATCCACTTGTTCCATCTGTATTGTTCAATTATATACGGCAGCGAACCCGATTCCTTAATTGTTTCCATGTTTATTGTAGAGGTTTTTAAATCAAACTTTAGCGATTTAACCTCAAAAGTGCTACTAGGTTTAATAACATTTTCGTTTAAAACACGTGGCATACAACCATCTTTGTGCTTAATTACAATAGTTAATTTGTCTCCTGGATTTAATTGATGTGTTGATAAGTCTATCTCAAAAGCGCTGCTGTTTATATCATCATGTAATTTATGATCGTTTACCTTAACCTCAGTCACACAAAAACCCCCGCTTGGCGAAAAGGGATTCATAACAAATAAATTCTTGCCTTGGTAAACGCCTTTAAGTACGATCTCTCCAGCAAAAGATGAGATATAAAACAACAGACAAACAATTATTAATAAAATTTTTCTGTTCATCATAGCATACTGATAATATTATTACTTGCCAGTTTAACAACTGAAATGTAAAATTAAAGTTTTTATTTGAATATTAACCATAATTTATTTATAAAATGCCAAAAACCTAAATATGTTTTATTAAAAATAATAATTTTGACGCCATTATTCTTGAAAAAAGTATATTCTCAGTTTTATTTAAAAATCATTTTAAACTATTATATAACAATTTGCTATATTTGTCGCTTAAATATAAGTTATACCAATTGTAATTTAAAAAAAGTCCGTTCTTTTTTAAATTTTACAGTGTTTCACCCCAGACTTCGCACCGAGCGGATTTAAGGAGTAAATATTGATGTAACAGATACATAGTCCAAACAAACGACAGTGAAGTTTGGACTAAAGAGGATGTTCAATTGGTATTAGATAAAGTATTGAATTAAATTTTAATCAATACATACTAATATATTTGAAAAAGAAAAACATAAAAATTTAAAAATTAAACTGAAGCGCATTATGAAACCTGTATGATTAAAATAGTCTTTAAACATCCGAAGGAAATGATTATTTTAATCACCAAAGGTTTTATACGACCTTAAACTGAAAAAATTGTAAACTTATGAATAGTGAATCATCAAAACAATCATTAATTCAAAATATTTTAATAGGTGTTTTAACTCTAATGGTTGGGTTATTAGGAGTTCTGTATTTTGTTGAAAAGAAGAAAAAAGTAGAACAAATTGAAATAAATGTCGAATTAACAACCACTAAGGATAGTCTTGAAAATAGGCTCGTTGAAATGATATCAGAGTACGAAATGCTTAAAACCGACAATCAGGAGATTAATCAACAGCTTCTTAGTGAAAAAGAGAAAGTAAAAGAATTACTTACTCGTTTGCGTAATGAGCGAAATTATAGTCATGCAAAATTTGAGGAGTACGAAAAAGAGCTGGGTACAATGAGAAAGATTATGCGTAGCTATATTGTTCAAATTGACTCACTTAACCAAAGTAATATAGCTCTCCGTTCAGAGAATAGAGATGTAAGACAAAAAATCAAAAAGGTTGAAACCGAACGTGCCGAGATTGATAAACGTTACCAAGAGGCTTCCGAAAAAGTTAATATCGCCAGTGTATTGCGACCTATAAATATTGTAGGTGAAGGTCTAAGTAAACGAGGTCGTGACATAACACGTGCGCGAAATGTTGATAAAATTAAGGTCTGTTTCACGCTTGACCAAAATCCTATAGCAATACCAGGTAACAGATATATTTATCTTTCTGTAACTCAACCAAATGGTATCGTAATGAGTAGTAATCAGGGTGATACTTTACTTGTTGGTGATACTCCCATTTTATATTCGGCAAGACGTGAAGTTGATTATCAAAACGAAAGTCTTGATGTTTGTATCTATGTTGATGTAAAAACTGAAATCCCGAAAGGAACTTATAAACTTGAGTTATATGCAGATAACCATAAAATTGGAGAAGGTTCTGTCAGTTTTAAATAAGTTAAAAGTTAAAAGTTTGTAAAGTAGAGACAGGGCATGCCCTGTCTCTACAAAAGTTAAAAGTTATTTTAACACTGATAACACAGATTTTTATCTGTGTAAATCCGTTTAATCTGTGTCATCTGTGTTCCAACTATTCACTATTCGTAGCTCGTAATTGTTCATTGCACATTGTTAATTGCTTTCGCGAAAACCTTATCGAATTTTTCTGCTGTTAAATCCCATGAGAAAAGTTCTTTTCTTTTTAATCCATTTTCAATTAATTGATTAGTAGTATCGGGATTTTTGTAAATTACATTCATAGCTTCAAAAATTTCGTCTGGCTTGAAAGGATCAACTATTAATGCCCCATTACCCGCAACTTCGGGCATTGATGAGGTGTTAGATGTAATTACCGGAGTTTTAGATTCAAAAGCTTCTATAATTGGTATTCCAAATCCTTCAAAAATAGAAACATACATTAATGCAGTTGCAGATGCAGTAACTCTACTTAATTCTCCAGTTGGCAAATGTCCAATAAAAACCACATCACTTTTAAATTCCATTTTAGAGTAGGCATCGTCTAATTCTTTGTCCCATATCCACTTAGTTCCCACGATTAAAAATTTATGTATGGAGTCATTATTTGCCTTTCTAAACATTTCGAATGCCAAAAGCTGATTTTTAAGATTTTTACGTGGATGAATAGTGCCAACAAATAGAAAATAATCGCAATTATCTGAATATTGGGCTTTAACCTTCAATTTTGAATCATTATCAAGCGGTTCAAAATGATTGTTTATTCCATTATAAACTACTGATATTTTATTTACGTCAATTTTATATTTTGTAGCAATGTCTTTTTTAGAATATTCTGATACAGTGGCAATTTCGGTAGCTTTATTCGCTCCTTTAGGGACAATCTTTTTTAAATATTTTGTCATATAAGAGGGAGTAAAACTTGGATAATGTTCGAATGCCAAATCGTGTATTACTAATAACGAAGGAACTTTAGATTTTGTAGTGTTTATGGTATCGCCCGAAATAAAAAGATCAATTTTATGTTTTTTCAATGCCCTGGGCAATTGATAATCATACCAAAATCTATAAAACAATGGATGATACCTACATTTAGGAGGGACAACAACTGGAACAATGTTCGGAGAAGTTATGAATTTATGGCTATATGGACGGTCAAAAAAATAATAAAATGTATGCTCGGGATGCTTTGTAACAATACGTTTCATAGTTTCAAAAGTAAACCAACCTATACCAGTCATGTTGTTTTCGATAAGTATTCGTGTGTTAACTCCAATGTTCATAATCTAAGGTGTAACCAATGTTTTTATTCCTAACTTATTAACTTTTAACGCGATGGCTTCAAGCGTTTCAGCGTTTATTTTCTCAACACTAATCGATGCAGGAATACGCGATATGGTGTATATTTGAACTAAACGTGGTTTTATTCTTTTTAATACATCTAACCATGCGTTAACTTCAAAATCTGTGGTATTGTCAACTATAACGCCTTTACATTCAGCTCGTATAAACATGGTTTGTAGAATAAAATTAGAATTCATTTTAATCATTGCTTCAATTACATTTTTTAAATTGTAATCAACCAATGGAGAATCCATTATATGCACGGTCTCTTCGATGGCTGAATCGAGCTTAATTATAGGGTTATCAACAAGCGACAATGCTTTTACTACATCGGGTTTATGTAATTGTGTGCCATTTGTAAGCGCTGCAATTTTTGAATCGGGGAAATATTTTTGTTTTAAGACAATTATCTTTTCTATTATTTCTAAAAAATTGGGATGAATAGTTGGTTCGCCATTACCGGCAAATGTGATATGATCAATGGTTTTACCCTCTTTTTTGTTGAGAATAAGAGAATTTTCTATTGTTGTAATTACATCAGTTGTACTTGGTAACTTGCTTTTTTCTGTTGTTGCGTGAGTAAAGCCACACTCACAATAAATGCAGTTAAATGTGCAAACCTTTTTGTTTGCTGGTAATAGATTAATACCTAAAGATGACCCCAAGCGTCTGCTATATACAGGTCCAAATACAATGCTGTCGAATAAAAAACTTCCCGGCATATCTGGATCTGTACTTAGGGTTGATTGTATAGTATCCATATACTAAACTCTTTGTTTAATTAAAATTAATTACTAATCTTATAATCAAATTAATTGTTTAAAAGTATAAAATAGGCTTATCATTATCAGTAGATATTTTAGAAATTTCAGTTAATAGGTTATTAGCTAATCTGCTGGCGCCAATTCTAAACAGTTTTTTATTTAACCAATCTGCTCCTAATATCTCTTTTACAATTGCATAGTAAACAATTGCATCATCGGGTGTGGAGATTCCGCCTGCAGGTTTAAATCCAATCTTTTTCCCCGTTAATTTATAGAACTCTTTTATACAATTACACATAATATACGCAGCCTCTGGTGTTGCAGCTGGAGTGATTTTACCTGTACTTGTCTTAATAAAATCGGCGCCAGCTTCCATTGCAAGTAGTGAAGCAACACGAATTTCTTTCATATTCCGCATCGCTCCAGATTCTATAATAAGTTTTAAATATGCTCCGTCAATAGAACTTTTTTGCGCCGCAATTTCGCGAAATACGTAGTCATAATTCTTTTCAAAAAACTCTCCAACAGAAATTACAGTATCAACCTCTGTCGCTCCTTCTATAACCGCTCGTTTGCATTCTAAAGTTTTTATATCAAAATATGTTTGAGATGCTGGAAATCCCGCGGCAACCGAAGCTATCTCTACTTCGTCTGTGGTAAGGGTCTTTTTAACAACAGGAACTAATGCCGGATAAACGCAAATAGCAGCAACATTTGGCAAATTTGGAAATGTTTTGGTAAACCAATTAACCTTTTCAGTCATATCAGCTATTTCTGAACGGGTATCGCTGACATTCAAAGATGTGAGGTCGATAATGCTGAACAAAAACTTTAGAGTTTCAACATCGTTATATTTACCAGACTCTTTAACGATTCTATTAACACTCTCTTTAGTTTCAATTTCATTTATCACTAAATTGTATTTATTTAAAAGTTCCATAGTTGTGATTTTAAAATTGAAATATTACTTTAAATAAAAAATTGTAAACACCAGATTATAAGCCAAATAAAAAATTATTTAAACCAAATCAAATTGTATGTATATTATCTCTCCTTGGATTGAAGCATATAACAGGAACTTTATGACAATTAGCCACTAATTGTTGTTTTGCAGTGTCATAAAAATAATCTTTTAATGAACTAACTTCATTAGTTGTTATAGCAATTAAATCAGCCTGTTTTTTGCCTACCAAGTCAATAGCAGCTTTATAAAAGTTGGTTCTATCATTGTGTATTTGTTCACTGTAATATATTTTATTACTTTGTAAATTATTAACAATGAACTCACTTGTTAAATTAGTTTTAAAGTCAAACTTTAGGTTATTAGTAATATTTTTGAAAATAATTACCTCGCTTCTATAAAGATTAGCAAGATTTATTATAAACGACACATTTTCTTTCATTTCTGTATTTGAATCAATTGGAAAAATAATTCTTTTTAAATATATTTGTTTGGGAGGAGCTTGTACAATAAAAAATGGTGCATTCGACTTTGACAGAACTCTTTTTACACGACTACCAATTATCTTTTGTATTCCACTGTAACCATGTGTCCCCATAACGATAAGCTTTGCCTGTATGTTGTTGGCTGTTTCGCTTATGGTAGTAAAAATATTGCCTGCTTTAACTATAATTTTCGGTTCTATACCATGTTTCCTTTTACACTCTTTTGAGACAGACTTTAGTTGCTCAAAAACTGTATCTTCACTATTATTATTTTTAATAATATGTAGCAAAACAATATTCTTCCCTGACATGTTAGACATTCGTACAGCGTGTTCTAAAGCATGAGCAGAGACATTTGTAAAATCCCACGTTACTAATATGGGTAAAAGTTCCATTGATTCATCTTTTGTAAAGCAAAGATAGCAATTAACAATTAACAAATAGCAATTAGCGACGAACAATGAATAATGAATATCCCGCAACTAATCAAAATCCTATGTAAATCAGTAATATCTGTGTGATATGCGTTCAAATTATTAATTGAAAAATAACTAAGTACATGACAAAAATTTAAAATTATTTGTATATTATTGTAAATGAAGGGTTTGAAAAACATGTAACAAATAGTTTTACTCACTAATCGAGCAGAGCCTAAATACTCCGCTTAAAGACCACTCTTCGACAGGTTCAGTGACTGTGATACGTCGGCTGAGTTTATATTTCGACAAGCTCAATAACCGTCGAAGCCAAAGTCATAGGCTACCTATAATGAAAGGTCGCTTCGACAGACTCAGCGACCGAGTATGTCGCATTATTCACGCAGGCTATGTTTTCAATATTCAGACACATGCATTGTGTCTATACACCCAAATCTCTCACACCATCACGTTCAACGCATCATTAATTGTTTTTTTGTCATGTACTAAGGAAAAATAAAATCGTATAAGTAAAACCGATTGTCCGAAAAAATGAGTAAATTCGTTTCTCATATTTATGTTTTATTATTAATTATTGAAATTTTATAATTTACCACATATTAGATGCTTGCCACTTGTTTTTTATCAAAAATAGAATGTCGAAAAGATAAAAACTGTTCTGTTTTTTTGATAATTCAAACATAAAAACTAAATTGACACGTAAATTGATATTAATAACATTTTAGTCAGATGAAAGACAGTTCAAAATCAAGGAAAAATATAACATTTTCACAAAATGCACTTCTGCCAAAAGAGGAGATGCTTGAAGTTATACGCGAGAAGAAACAGTTAACTATTGGCGTGCCTTTAGAATGTGAGAATCTTGAGAATAGAGTTGCGTTAGCTCCTCACGCAGTTGAACTATTAGTCAGCAATGGACACACTGTATATATTCAAAGTACAGCAGGAGACTCGGCGAACTTTACCGATATCGAGTACTCGGAGGCAGGAGGATCAATCACCGAAGATGTAAAAGATATCTATAATTCAGATATAGTTATTAAGGTTGCACCACCGACACAAGAAGAGATATCTTTGATGAGAGGTAGCCAAATTTTGATATCATCACTACTTATAGGAACACAAGAACCAGAGTATATTAAAGCCCTTATAGAGAAGAAGATAACAGCAATTGCATTTGAATATCTTAGAGATAAAGAGAATAAGTTTTGTCCGGTTACTGAGTCTATGAGCGAAATATCAGGTGCAGCATCAATTCTAATAGCCGCTGAATATTTGAGTAATGCAAATAGGGGAAAAGGCGAAATGTTAGGTGGCATTGCTGGAATAAGCCCCACAGATGTCATTGTTTTGGGAGCTAGCACCGCTGGAGAGTGCGCAGCAAGAACAGCGTTGGGCTTAGGCGCAGTTGTCCGTGTGTTTGACCATTCAATATATAAGCTAAGGGAACTTCAATATAAGCTTGGACAACCAATCTATACCAGTATAATACAACCCCGCGTTTTGCATAAAGCGCTTAAAATTGCCGATGTCGCTATTGGAGCCCTGCCATTTAGCGAAGAGAGCAGATTTAAGGTTAGTCTTGATTCTATCACGCAAATGAAACCCAACTCTGTTATCGTCGATATAGGTATGGATCACGGTGGTTGCTTTGAAACCAGTGAGGTAACAACATTAGAAACACCAACTTTTAAGAAATTTAATGTAATACACTACTGTGTACCAAATATTCCATCAAGGGTTTCAAGAACAGCTTCGTATGCATTGAGCAATATATTTGGTCCTCTTTTAATAGATATAGCCGAAATGGGTGGATTAAACCACATAATTAGTGAAAACGTTGGGTTTAGAAATGGAGTATATCTCTACAACGGAATACTTACAAAAGAAGCAATAGGCAGAAAGTTCGGATTGCCAAGCAGAGATATTGACCTGCTTTTAGCGGCGTTCTAATCAATTAGCAATTAGCAATGAACAATTATGAGTTACGCCATCGGCTTTGCCGCTTCGCTTGTCGAAGAATTACGAATGAATGAACACAGAACACACGGATTAAACGGATTTGCACGGGTAATAATCTGTGTAAATCTGTCACATCTGTGTCATCTGCGTTCAAATAACTTTTAACACTTCAGTGGTTATTGAGCCTGCCGAAATGCTGCGCTCAGTACACCGCCTTTTAACTAAATTGCTAATTGTTAATTGCTCATTGTTCATTGAAATACGCTTTGTCGAAGCGAATAATACCAAAACTATCAAAAAACAGCCCTTTGATTTTAGAATCGTGAATAACGTATAAATCACTGTTTTTCATCTCATCAGTTTGCATAAGTACGAAATCAGGATTTTCCCCCCTAAATCTCTCAATATTTGATTCCACAAATTTAGTTACTACATTTTGACTTAAACCAAATATTAAACTAAGGTTACCTTCATTCAACATTTGCAACTCTTTATCAATTGAATTATTGAAAAATATACGAATTTTTGAAAACCCTAAATGCTCTAATGTGTCTAAAACATAATTTTCATTTCGTATTAATATCCACTTATTCTCTTTCATTAAATTTTTAGAAATTTTATAAGGACCGCAGCCAACCGTTGTTTCAATCCCATATTTGGAGAGCGCTTCTTGTGGCATAATAGCCATTTTGGGCATAGCTAAATGATACAGGAATGTGGGATAAGATTCTGATAACTCTATGACTAAAGTATGTTCGTTTGAAAAAATAATGCCTTCAATTCCAATTTCTGGGACAACATCATTTGAACATGCGTCATAAAACACTTCAATGCCTTGTATCGAGGTTACAAAACCCAAGGGTCGATTGTATTTTTTACAAGTCCAGACATAATGTTTAATTGAACTAACAATATCAATTGCCTGAACAATACGGCTTTTATTCTTTCCAAACACCTCATCTTCGTGAAAACTTACATCGTCGCGCAGATAAAATACAAATCTTGAATAGTCTGAATTAATCATCCAGTCGTAAGCTATTGACGGACAGGGCTCTCCTGTTTCCTTATCTATTGTAACTAATGTACTATGAATTTGCGATGATATTTGTGTCTCACTCTGTTTAGTTTCTAAATAGGGAAAAATTGTCTCAGGTTTATCAGATTCCGAGTAAGAAATAACACCAAGCATAGAAGCGTAATCGTTTTTACACGATAGGACTACACTGCTGATTAATAAAATTATAGAAAAGAAAAGTATGCGTCTGCGAGTTGTTTTTTTTATCAATGTACTCTTCATCACTTTTACATTTAGAATTTACAGTAAACGTATGAAAATTTTTCAAAAAAAGCAATTATTCTGGTTAAAAGTTTTTAGATGTCTGAATATGCACACATAAAGCACAGATTTTATTTAAATGTTAGTTATATTTTAATTCACAAAAAGCAAAAATAAAACTCTCAAACAATCGTTAAATACGAAAAAATTATAGGCGTATGAAAAACTTCCTTTTAATAGCTGTTATCGTGTTTCTCTTTGCTTGCGAACGTGAAACCAAAGTTGATATACCCGAAAGCGAGCCTAAAATAGTAGTTAGTTGCCTCTTGATACCGAAAAAAAACATAGAAATATATATTTGCCAAAGCATTTATATTTACGATACTAAAGAGATACCGATTACCAATGCAACGGTCGATTTATACAAAGAAAACGTAATGATAGAGACAATACCTCACGCTGAAAACGGCTTTTACCGCTCTGATTTACAACCAGAAATAGGAAAAAGCTACTCTGTTGAAATTAACGTACAAGGATTCAAAACCATAAAGGCTCAAACAAGTGTACCTATTCCAGTTACTATTGACAGTATAAAAACAACGAGAAATGTCGGAACAAGTGTTAACGGTAGGAAACTCTCGTACTATCAAATGTTTATCAGTTCCGCTGGGGCAAACAATGATATATCTTACTATAAATACATCTTCGAAGTTCTTACCGACTCCTTAGACGGTTACGGACAATTGAACTTCAACAAAGCTTTTAGTTACGATGCCGTTATTATGAACGAGGGCGATATATATAACAGATTCTTTTCTACCCAATTATATAACACCTCAACATTTAACTTAAACCTTTACTTTGAAGATCCAGCCGACCTGTTTTTTGATATAGATACTGTAAGGTTTACAATTTCTTCTCAAATGTATTCTTTAAGTCAAGAGTTATACCTATACGAAAAAAGTCTAAAGAAGTACACTGAAAATCAAAACAATATATTTGAGCAAAACAACCCTCCTTTAATCTATTCAAATATCGAAAACGGGTATGGTATTTTTGCAGGCTTATCATTTAGCAATGTTATTTCTGAACGTGTTGTCATAGCTACCAAATGAAAGCACTACTCTTTTTCATACTTTGCGCAATAAGTGTAAATATCTATTCGCAAGCACGCCTTAGCGGTTATGTTTTCGATAATGAGACAGGAGAAAGATTAATCGGAGCTAATATTTTTGATATAAACTCAAAAAAAGGTACAGTTGCAAATCAATATGGTTATTACTCTGTTTCGTTAAAAAGTGACTCTTCTTGCCAACTAAGAGTGTCATTTATAGGCTATAAAACTATTGTTTTGAATCTTGAGTTAAAGCAAGATACCGTAATAAATTTCAGACTAAGTCCAAGTATTACGCTTAATGAAGTTGAAGTATCTGCCGAGCGACCAATTGAAAAAAGAACAGAGATGAGTGTAATTCAAATACCTGTTCAGCAGCTTAAAACATTGCCAATGCTTGCCGGTGAGGTCGATATAATTAAAGCTATGCAACTTATGCCCGGTATTAAATCGGGTAACGAAGGACAAAGTGGAATGTTTGTTCGAGGCGGCAGTCACGATCAAAACCTAATTTTACTCGATGATGTCCCAATCTACTATATCAATCACCTTGGCGGATTTGTGTCAGCTTTTAATCCCGATGCAATAAACAATTTGAAATTATACAAGGGCGGTTTTCCCGCGCGTTACGGCGGACGATTGTCGTCAGTAACAGATTTACGCATGAAAGACGGAAACCTAAACAGTCGAAAATCAATCGTTACAATTGGTTTGATAAGCTCTAAATTCCAAACCGAAGGACCAATTAAAAAAGATACATCATCGTACATGATTTCGGGAAGAAGATTTATGTATGATTTGTTTAGCCGTCCAATTACTTGGCTATTAAATGATAAGCAGTCAACTGGTTATACGTTTTATGATATAAATGCTAAACTGAATTACAAGTTCTCACAAAACGACAGACTCTATCTTAGTGTTTATTTCGGGAATGATAAAATTATTACCAAAAAGAATAAAAACGATAACGGCGAAAGGGAGTTTATGAAAAATGTAGGAAAATGGGGCAATCAATTAGTTGCTCTCAGATGGAACCACGTTTTTAACGATCGTCTGTTTGGTAACATTACATCATATTACACAAGGTATAACTACTTGTCTGATTTTCAATTCAAAAACGAGCAAATAAATGAAAATAACGCAATTCAATACAAATTTTCATCGGGCATCAATGACCTTTGTATAAAAAGCGATTTTGAATTTTATATCCCAAACATTACAGTTCGATTTGGTTCTAATCACGTGTCTCATGTTTTTAAACCAAACGTAAACTTGATTAAACAAAGTGGTTTTTCAGAAATAGATAGCGTTTTGAATACAAAAAAATATTTTGCGTTGGAAAACTCGTTGTACATCGAAAATGAGATTAGTTTTAGCGAAATTGTTAATTTTAATATAGGGGCAAAAGCAACTATTTATTCTATTGAAAATAAGCATTATAGGAATATTGAGCCACGTTTTTTAACCAACGTAAACGTTTTGGGCCGGTTTGCGTTAAAAGCATCGTATTGCAAGATGATACAATATGTTCATCTTTTAAGTTATTCAGGTTCGGGCTTGCCTGCCGATCTATGGATGCCAACTACTGAATATGTACCTCCTCAAAACTCAAATTTATTTGCGTTAGGTGTTTCAAAATCAATGCTAAATAACGCAATTGAACTGAGCGTTGAAGCATATTATAAAACCATGAGTAATTTAATTGATTACTCAGAGGGCGAAAGTTTTGCCGGTAACAACACAAAAAATTGGGAACAACTTATTGAGATAGACGGAACTGGCAAATCGAAAGGCATAGAGTTATTAGTACAAAAAAAGCAAGGCAAACTCAACGGCTGGATCGCGTATACGCTATCGAGAGCCACACGCAAATTCGACAATTTGAACTTAGGTCGTGAATTTATTTACACCTACGATGCAACTCACGATTTTGCTATTACATCAAATTACTATTTTAAAGAGCATCTATATTTTTCAGTAACATGGGTTTACACAACGGGTAGAGCTATTACTATGCCAAACGAACATTATTCTTCAATACGTTTGCAACACAACCAAAATCTTACTGAAAGTGAAATCCCTGATTATGAAATAGTAAGCTACAGAACATATTACAAAAAAAATAATGTACGAATGCACCCATATCATCGTTTAGATTTGGGATTAACTTATATCAAGACGAAGCGCAATAGCGAAAGAATTTGGAGTTTTAGTATTTATAACGCATACAACAGACATAATCCGTATTACTACTACACGACTATAAATAAGATAGATGGAACAGATGAATACAAAAAAACAACCTACTCGCGTAGCCTGTTCCCGATAATACCGTCAGTAAGTTACACCATAAAGTTTTGATTATTAACGGTTGTGGTTTAATGGAAACAGTGTATTTTCTGTTTTTGAGTACTCTACTTTACTAATTGTTTTAGTAATTGTGCATAGAACTAAAATTTTATATCTTAGCAATGTTTTTTATAAACAAAAAATCAGACCGATTAATCAAATATGCGTACAATTCAAAAACATAAAAAGTTCTTATTTTTATTGTTTTTGCTCTGTTTTTTTGGAGTAATACCATGTACGAACTTATTATTTGCACAAACATATAACTTCGAGCGATACTCTTTGCCCGAAGGATTGTCGCAAAGTCAGGTATTAGACATAAAACAGGATACGCTTGGACGAATTTGGTTAGCCACAGAGCGTGGCGGTGTTACAATATTGTCCGGAGATTTCCCTTCTTATATAGGAAGAAGCGATAGTTTACCCGGAACAACAACACTCTCATTATTTTATGATCAAAAACATAGAATGTGGATTGGCACAAACCGTGGCGTTAGATACTATAATGGAAAAGTTTTAGTTAGGCCAGATAATGGTGAAATACTCGACACAACTACTGTTTATGACATTGCTCAACGCTCCGATGGCATTATCGTTTTTGCAACAAACTTCGGGGTATATGCCTATGATGATTCTATAGGATGCTTTAATCTTATACCCCAATTAGCAAATGCAGTTGTAACAAAAATAACCGCACGAACTAACAATCTATTGTATCTAATAAGTAGAAATAATCCATTGTTAATCTTCGACGGGATTAATCTGGAAGAGCTACGACTACCCATTTCCAAAAGAACAGAAATAAAAGATTGCTTTTTCGATTCGCAAGACAGGATTTGGGTTAGCACAACAGATGGACTTATTACAAGAGATGGCTATTTTTATAAAATATACAGTTACGACGATGGCTTGGTTGATGATCATATTACATGCGTCGCCGAGGACCGTTTTGGCAATATATGGGCAGGAACCGATGCTGGTGGGCTAAATATCTTTACTGATGAGAGGATTATTAATATCACTGCACAACAAGGAATAGGTCACAACTGTATTAATGCACTCTATTGCGACAACTATAAAAACATGTGGGTAGGAACTGATGGCGCAGGGGCGTACGTTTTTAAAGGATTTCGTTTTACAAAGTTTGAAACACCCGAATTTATTGAAACAGTTTCAATTACTGCGGTACATATATCATCAAAAAATAAAATATTTTTAGGTACAAATGGATATGGATTGTTGTATGTCGATGGTAACAAAAGAAAGCTGTTTAATACTGATAATGGATTGAAAAGCAATATAGTACACACAATTGTTACTGATAAAAATGAAGTCGCCTATATTGGAACAGATAAAGGTTTGGACATTATAAAGAACACGAGAATTGACAAGAAACTAAAAAATGATATAAATGTTACCTATCCCACAAAAAAAATTTTTATTGATAACAGTGGTTCGGTCTGGATAGGCACCGCTGGATATGGGCTAATTCACTACAGCAAAACTAAGAAAATAAGATATACAAAAAATAAAAATATAGCAGGAAACACCATTTACGATATCCTACAAAACAGACAAGGCGAAATAGTTGTTGCCACAGACGAAGGGCTATCAATAATTTCAAAATCAGGAATATCAAACTATACCTATAAACATGGTTTGCCAGCCGAAAATATAACATCTTTAATTATTGATAAAAACAACAAATTGTGGCTTGTTTCCGAAAAAGGTATTTCTCGATTTGAAGATGAGCGTTTTTATAATATCCCTTTAGAGAGCATAACCGATGCCAACATTATTTATTCTATTGTTAATGACCTTTTTGGCAACCTACTCATAGGCACCGAACGTGGAATCGATATTATTACTTTAGATAACAAAAGCAATATCTTTCTGATTAAGAAACTTAGACGTGAAGATGGCTTTTTTGGCATTGAGTGTAACTTAAATTCCGTGATGAAGGGAGAGAGGGGCGAGGTCTTTTTCGGTACTAAACAGGGTGTTACAATTTTTAACTCATTAGCAGATAGTGTAAAAAACCCTATCCCGCCCGCATATATTCGCGATATTGAATTGTATTACAGTAAAATAGATTGGTTAACTTATACTGATTCTGTAATTAATTGGAGTTTATTGCCTTATAATCTCAGACTTCCGTATCGCGAAAACAACATTACTTTTTTCTTCGGGGCAAACGATTATCAAACGCCTCAAAAATTAATGTTTCAATTTCGTTTGGAAGGATTCGACCAAAACTGGACAACTCCAACCAGTCAACGATTTATTAACTATACCAATTTACCTCCGGGGAAATATACCATGAAAGTAAGATCGTGGTATTCAGCAGATCAATTTTCAAATAAACCAGGTTTTTTTCAATTTGAAATTCTTAAACCGTTATGGTTTGAAACATGGTTTATTATTCTAATTATCACACTATTGATTGCTTCTGTTTTGGGAGTATGGAATTGGCGATTAAGAATTATTAGACTTAATGAAAGGAGACTTGAAGGAATAGTTAATGAAAGAACGCTCGATTTGCAAAAACAAAAAGAGGAGTTGCATGAAGCCAATATCCAGATTAGTCAAAGTGCACAAATGAAAGAGCAGTTTCTCGCTAACACAAGCCATGAAATAAGAACACCACTTAATGTTATTTCGGGCTATACTAACTTGTTGATTAATACTAAAGTAGATAATGTCCAGAATAAATATCTAAACTACATAAAAGAGAGTTTGGATAATCTCAAAGTTATAATCAATGATATCCTCGACTTTTCAAAGATTGAAGCCGATAAGTTAGAATTTGAAAGCATACCATTTGATTTTGTAAAATCTATAAATTTAACGTGCAATCAAATGGAGATTGAGGCTGCAAAAAAAGCCTTGTCATTGGAGTTAAACTTATCTAATATATTGCATTCGATTGTTATTGGCGACCCTGTCAGGTTAAATCAAATAGTTTCTAATCTTATTAGAAATGCGATTAAATTTACTCCAAAAGGTGAAATAGTGGTTGATGTCAGCGACATTAGTAATAATAGCGACACAGTACTTTTAAAAGTAGTCGTTAAAGATAGTGGTATCGGTATTCCTGCTGAAAAATTAGATAAAATATTCGACAGTTTTTCACAAGTAAGTAGCGAGTCAACAAGAAAATATGGAGGTACAGGTTTGGGGCTTTCAATAGTTAAACGTCTTGTCGAAAAACAGAATGGGTATATTTATGTCGAGAGTGAAGAAAACCAAGGAAGCCGGTTTACAGTAGTAATCCCCTACGAAAAATCGGATACAAACCCCGCAGAAGATAATAAACTTGATTATGCCATTTTCAAACACACTTTATCTAAAAACGTTAAGGTTTTATTAGTTGACGATAATCAGATTAACCTTGCACTCGCCGAAAGCACACTTACAGGTTATAGTTCTCAATTCGAAATTCAAACTGCTCTAAATGGTAAAGAAGCTGTTGAATTAGTACAACAAGGTGATTATGATATAGTTGTAATGGATATTCAAATGCCCGAAATGGATGGATACACGGCAACAAAAATTATCAGAGAAGAACTTCCTACGCCTATAAATCAAACCCCAATTTTAGGAATGACAGCTCACGCTTTAAGTCATGAACGAGAAAAGTGTTTACAACAAGGCATGAATGAATATATAGCAAAGCCGTTCGTACCACGTATGTTATTTGAGCACATATTAAAACTTACCGACGCCACGGCAGAACCAATTGGCGAAGTGGAACTCTCTTCTACTCAGACAATGCCCACATTTAACTTGATTGATCCAATACAATTATGGAAAAACTCGGCAGGGAAAGTTGACCGATTTGTCAAATATATCGAAATGTATTCAAAATCAATACCCGACCAGATAATCGAGTTGGAAAATGGAATTAAAAATGCAAACAACGAAGAAATAAAATTGTTGTCGCACACTTTAAAAACCTCTTTCAGATATTTGGGAATGGGAAGAGCACAGGAGTTGGCTTTTGAAATAGAAAAAACATCTATAGATAACATCCCTATTGACTATAGTTTACACCTGAAAGAGATTGGTGAGATATGGGATAAAGCGTCAGTAGAGATAAACGCATTTATTGAAGCGAACATGCCAACCAAAACTTGAAATTTTTCAACTTACGTTCTGTAGAGATGCCATAGTACGACTCTTTTACCATAGCTAACGGCATTTCAAAAAAAACTATCTCCATTTATTGGGAGAATTCACCTTATCACAAGCACAATAATACCAATTGTAATTTTAAAATAGTTCAATCTTTTTTAAAATTTTACAATGGTAAATACCGATGTAACAGATACATAGTTCAAACGAACGATAGTGAAGTTTGGACTATAGTAGCTGTCCAATCGGTATAAAAACTATCTTTGCAATTTATTTGTAAAAAAGCAAATTCTGATATGATTGATTTTCAACAACATACTTTCCCATCAGGCTTGCGTTTGGTTCATCTTTCCGATAAAAGTATGGTTGCACATTTTGGTGTTGTTTTTGGCACAGGCTCGCGCGATGAATTACCAAACGAACATGGCATAGCTCATTTTATAGAACATATGCTTTTTAAAGGCACGACAAACCGCAAACCTTATCATATTCTTAGTCGAATGGAAGATGTTGGCGGTGAGATAGATGCTTACACTACTAAAGAGATGATTGTTATTGCATCGAGCTTTCCTAAACAATATTTTAGTCGTGCGGTTGAGTTAGTTTCAGATATAACATTCAATTCGACTTTTCCTGCTAAGGAGATTCAGAAAGAAAAAGAGGTTGTGTTTGAGGAGATTAACATGTACAAAGACTCTCCGTCAGAGTTTATATACGATGTTTTTGATAGCCTGCTATATGGTGATCATCCAATGGGTAGAAATATTCTCGGCACACCAGAATCGATAAAAAAAATTAATGAAATAAGCCTTAAAAATTTTTGGGCAAGACAGGTTATTCCTTTAAATACAATAGTTTGTTCAGCTGGTGATATCTCTTTTAAAAAGGTGGTTTCATTGGTAGAGAAGAGTTTTTGCGATTTTAAAAATATATCATCTCCTGTAAAGCGAGAAAAACCAGAAATTGCTCCTATATTTTCAAAATCTGTAAAGAGGAAGACACATCAAGCCCACTGTATTATGGGAACTTCGGCTTTTGACGTTAGAAGCAAATATCGTGTTCCGCTTAAAATTCTTACAAATTTACTCGGCGGACCTGGAATGAATTCACGTTTAAACTTGACTTTACGTGAGAAGTACGGGTTGGTCTATCAGGTTGACGCCTATTACTATCCGTTTTCTGATAGCGGTAATTTTGGGATATATTTTGGTACCGATTCCAACAGTGTTGACAGGTGTAAAGAGTTGGTATATAAAGAGATATCAAAGCTAATGGCTCGCAAATTGGGAACCATGCAGTTACACAATGCCAAGCGTCAAATTCAAGGACAAATAATACTTGGCTCTGAAAATCACGCAAGTTTAATGTTATCGACAGCAAAATCGGTACTTTTTTTTGATAGAATTTGGACTATCGAAGAGATTTTGTCGGATGTTGAGTCTGTAACCGACTCACTATTGTTAGAGACGGCAAGTCGTCTGTTCGAAAATCGTCAATTATCAACATTTCTATTTCACTAAAATTATGCAAGCTTCCAAAACTGAACTGCATGAGTATATAGCGGCTCACACGTCGCCTGAGTCGCAATTGTTGCACGAAGTGAACCGACAAACGTTTTTGAAAGTTTTACAACCACACATGATTTCGGGGCACATACAGGGTCGGCTCTTGTCAATGCTAAGTAGAATGATAATGCCTAAACGAATACTCGAATTGGGCACATTCACAGGATATTCGGCTTTATGCTTAGCCGAAGGTCTTGTTGACAATGGCGAATTAATTACCATTGAAAGTAATGACGAATTAGAGGAGCTGATTTTAAATAATTTTGCAAAATATAGTCGTCCGGAGGCTTTAAAGTTGATTATTGGAGAGGCTTTAGAAGTATTGCCCAAACTTAAAGAGAAGTTTGATTTTGTGTTTATTGATGCTGATAAAACAGAATATCCTTCATATTTGCAATTGATAATTCCGTTACTAAACAAAAATGCATTTATTGTCGCCGATAACGTGTTGTGGTATGAAAAAGTTCTTGATCTATCAGCCCATGCTGACCCTTCGACCAAAGCCTTGGCTGAATTTAATGCAATGATAAACAGCGATAAACGTTTTCAAAATATCATTTTACCACTGCGCGATGGCTTAATGATAGCTGAATATTTACCCTAAAAAAACTAACAATTTTTTATTAGCGAGAGCAGAGCCATGCTCGCTTAAGCTATGCCGATTGACAACAGTGGTATGCTGAGGCTGTATTTCGATGGTTGTTGAGTATATCGAAACACACGCTCAATAACCATCGAAGTGACCATTGACTAATTTACCGAAATTCTTTTATGGCAAACACAAGGGCATCCCCTACTTTATAAACTTTTAACTTTTAACTTTTAACTTTTAACTAAATAATTATTATTACTTTTACGCCTGCAAAACAAAACAAATTTTTGCCTATGGTATAACAGTAGCGTATTAACAACGCGCAAGACATATTAGAAAGCGTTAGCTTTTATTCTGGCAGTCTAAATCTAGCAAATTTATAATTGCACCAAGAATAATAAGTGAAACGCTCACGCATCTCGCGTGGGCTTTACTTATTTGGTGCAAGGGCATGCTAGAGCCTCGATAGCTGATAAGTTTTAGTCCGCGCTTTTTTTATGCCAAAAAACGAAATAAATCAAAATTAAATAAATCAATTTTAACTAAAATTTAAAGAATATGTCAAAACAATTAATTTTTACTGCCATTATTATATTAGGCAGTTTTGCCGTAAAGGCACAGGACAAAAAAGTGGCAGTTTTCGACCCAGCCGGTGATGTGACAAGCACTATTAAGGGTATTGTTCGCGAAGAGATAAGCGCTACTATTGTTAATTCTGCGGACTACACCGTTCTGGAACGTTCGCTGATAGACAAAGTTTTGGAGGAGAACAAGTTCCAAGCTGGTGGATTGGTTGATGACTCCCAAATAAGCGAGATGGGTAAGCGTATGGGTGCAAACTATGTTTTTGTTACAAGCATTGCCTCGTTGGGAAGTAACTATCACATTTCCTGTAAAATGATAGAGGTGCAAACAGCTCGCATTGACAAACAAAAAACCACACGTACCGAGCGAGGTGCAGATGATCTTGTTGATGTTGTTCAACGATTGACAAAAGAAATGTTCACTTCAACAACGCAAGACTTAGCACAATCTGAAGTTTCGAAAGAAGAAATTTCTACAGATTTGCTTATTACAGATGGGAAAAGGGTGTACCAAAAAGGTGAAATTCTTGAAAAACAAGAAGTGAGACACTTGATGAAAAGTAACACTCATGCATTGATTTTATACGAAAAAGGGTTAAAACAAAGGAAATGGGGTAACGCTTTATTATGGACTGGTGTTGGCTCTGTTGCACTTGGGGCTACGTTAACATTAATTTTAGATGCGGAGGGTTTTATATTAATCTCTCTTCCAGTATTATTTGTAAGTGTTCCTTGTAGTATCGTACCAAAAATTCTTGCAAAGAAGAACATATGTAAATCTGTAGACTTATACAATGGAGGTAAACAAAGCACTCAGGTAAAATATAACTTTGGAATTACGCCTAATAGTGTTGGTTTAACAATTAATTTTTAAGTAGTCGAAACATCAAGTTATCCAAGTAAGGCAAAGTAAGTTTTTTTGCTACCATTCATAGGTGTGCAAGAGACTGTATGTAAAAGGCTGTTTGTGGAATTATAGAGTTAATAATCAGCGTATCAGCCTTTTACCCTTTTAAATTTATTTTTAGTCAATGAAAAAGTTAACCCCAAGTCCTGAATTTTTAGGTAATAGATTTAAAAAAACGATGCACTGAGCTTGCATTTCGATGGTTGCTGAGCTGGTCGAAGCACAGGTTCAATAAACATCGAAGCGACGACAGCGGAAAGTACGGAGTTATGTCATATTACGCCAACGTGAAAGGAACACTATACAACAAGATAACCAACAAAAAAACGGTTGACTTTACCTTTTTTAACGACCCCGATGCGTATGCTGCAGGCAGAACTCCTGCCGATGCTGCAACAAAAGCATTTAGGTTACCTGCGTTGAAAGATAAGATTTTGGAGAAAATAATACCGAATATCAATTAACAATGTGTAACTAGCAATGAACAATTATGTGAGACAGTGCATTTGCTGTTTCACATAATTGTTCATTGCGTCGCATTATCCATTGTTAGTTGTTCTGGTTTAATTTTCACAATTTTATCGTCTTGCATAACAACCAAAACACTATTTTTAGCTTTCTTATATTTTATTAAATCCTCATAGACCTTTTCGAGTCCTTTTAAGATTTTGTTTCTTTCTTCTAAAAATTTGTCAGTTTCTGTCATAATAACTTTTTAAAAGATTAAATTTTTCATTGTTTATAATGTTAAGTGGAGCACTTATCTGCTTTTCTGCAATAATATCGTGTTTAACTTTTGAATTATCAAAAATAAAAGCGCCGTCAACAATGGGAAGATAGATGTTAAATAAATTTTTAATTCCTCTAAAATATCTTCTTTCAATAATCTGAGGTTCGATATTATGCCCACCTTCCAAAACTCGTGTTTTTACGCGTTCTTTAGCCAAATCAACACTTTGAAGCCAAAAGAATAATAAAATCACTCTGTATCCTTTTTCTTTTGCTTCAATAATTTTGTTTTTATAACTTTTGGTTGACAAAGTTGTTTCAAAAGCAAAATTTCCGCCTACTGAAAGCAGTTCGTTGATTCTATTGAGCATAATCCGTCCAGCTTCAAAAGAGACTTTTTCTGGCTGAAAAGGAGACAAACCCTTTGCAATTTCGTCAGCATTAACAAATTCTTTACATTCCAAAATTTCTGGCAAAATAGTATATGATGCAGTAGTTTTGCCTGCACCATTACAACCAGCTATTATGTAAAGTTTTTTATCATTCATCTTTGCAAATCTACAAATTATTTTCCGTTTTTATTAAGTATAGCTTGTTAGCGCACTGTGTTACTTACATCTTATACTGATTTTACAATAGTAAATACAGATGTAACAGACATATAGTCAAAAACTTCACTATCGTTTGTTTGAACTATATTAACTGTTCAATCTACATAAAAATCAATTAGAAACGATGTTTTATATAAAGTAGAAAATCAATAGCCCTGCCTTTTAAAGCACGGGCGATAAATAAAATATAAATGGCTTTAGCTGAAATCTGTTAAATATTTCAAAATCAAAGAAAAAGATAAATTTCGGCTAAAGTCCATAAAACATATGTATCAATTTAACCCATGACTTAAAAGTAATAGCTATTGATTGACAATCAGCATATTTATAATTGCTAATTGTTTACTTCGACTGCGCTCAGTACAAGCATTGCACACTTCGGCTTCGCTCAGTGCATCGCATTGCTAATTGCTATAGTGTCTTCTGTGTTCTAATTTCTCTTTGCAGAGTCAGAAAAAAACGTTAAAATTGTCGTAATAATCAAGTTTGGAACTTATGAACAAAAAACTCTTTCTTATAGACGCTTATGCACTTATTTATCGTAGTTACTTTGCGTTTATTAATAATCCGCGAATGACGACCACAGGGATAAATACATCGGCAATATTCGGATTTACAAACACACTTCTTGAGCTTATAAAAACCGAAAAACCCGACTATTTAGCCATAGGGTTTGACCTTAGTCAGCCAACATTTCGTCACGAGATGTATCCTGAATATAAAGCTAACAGAGACGAAACACCCGAAGGAGTGCGTGTTGCAGTGCCTTATGTAAAACGACTTGCCCAAGCAATGAATATCCCAATCGTTGCAAAACCCGGTTACGAAGCCGACGACGTTATCGGAACAATCGCCAAAAAAGCCTCTCAGGAGGGTTTTGATGTTTATATGATGACCCCCGATAAAGATTACGGACAATTGGTTGAAGAAAATATAAAGATGTATAAACCAAAGAGTTTCGGGACTGGATTTGATGTAATAGGGGTAAACGAGATTTGCAAAAAATATGGAATTAAAAATCCTACGCAGTTAATTGATATTTTGGCTCTATGGGGAGATGCGTCCGACAATATCAAGGGTGTTGATAATGTTGGCGAAAAAACTGCTTCAAAACTGATAGCTGAATATGAAAGCGTTGAGGGTATATATCAAAATATCAACAATTTAAAAGGCAGAACAAAAGAAAATCTTTTAAATAGTAAGGATATAGTCCAGATGTCCAAGAAGTTAGTTACTATCGTTACTGATATTGATATGGAAATTGATTTCGATGAGATGAAAGTAAGTCCGCCTAATATGCAGGAGATAGATGAACTATTTAACGAGCTTGAATTTAGAACATTGCGACAGCGATTTGAACAAAATATTCAGCCAAAACAAGTTCACGTTCAAAAAACATTATGGGACAATGGTTCAGATGATGACAAAGAAATGTTTAACCAGTTAGCTACTCACAAAACGCTGCAAGATATAGATCACAATTATAAACTGATAACAGAAAAAGAGGATTTAGTTCAGCTTGTCAACACTCTTAAATCATTTGATACCTTTAGTTTTGATACTGAGACAACAAATATCGACGCTATAAAAGCAAAAATTGTTGGAGTCTCATTTTGCGCTGTTGAGGGCGAGGCTTACTATATTTCGACAAATGAAAAACTGTCAGATATTGAAATAGTTAAAGAAATTAGATGTCTATTAGAAGATGATAATAAGACTATTATCGGACAAAACTTAAAGTACGATTTACTCGTTCTACGTGGATATGATATAAAGCCAACAGCAAAGCTTATAGACACCATGTTGGCTCACTATTTAATAAACTCCGACCAACGACATAGCATTGATTTTCTCGCACTTAATTACTTGAACTGGCAAAAAATCACAACCGATTCTCTTATCGGCAAAAAAGGGAGTGGGCAAATGAATATGGCACAATTGAAGCCCGAACAGGTTTGCGACTACGCCTGCGAAGATGCCGATGTTGCATTCCGCTTGTGGAAAAAACTTTCTCCTGAACTTGAAAAGTATGAGCTTCAAATTGTTTTTGAAACTGTTGAGATGCCCTTGGTTAAAGTTTTAGTTGAAATGGAGTTTATAGGAGTGAAAATTAATATTGAGGATTTGAACACACTGAGACAACAGTATCAACAAGAGAGCCAAGATATTGAAAACAAGATATTTGAGTATGCGGGTTATCAATTTAATATTGCTTCGCCAAAACAGCTTGGAGAGCTACTATTTGCTCGATTAAAAATAACTGATAAACCCAAACTAACTAAAACAAAACAGTATGCCACAGGTGAGGAGGTTTTAGTTGAGTTGAAAGATAACCACCCAATTGTTGGCTTAATATTGGAATACAGAGAATTACAGAAGTTACTTAATACTTATATTGAAGCTCTTCCAAAATTGGTTAATCCAAATAGTGGGCGAATACATACATCGTTTAATCAAGCAGTTACAAATACAGGTCGTTTAAGTAGCGCTAACCCGAATCTGCAAAACATTCCTATTCGCGACGAACGTGGAAAAGCGATAAGAAAGGCATTCGTTCCGGCTAACGAAAATCATGCGTTAATTTCTGCGGATTATAGCCAAATTGAACTTAGAATAATGGCACATCTTAGTCAAGACAAAAATATGTTGGAGGCTTTTGCCAAAGATATGGATATACATCAAGATACTGCCGCCAAACTTTTTGGAATAACCCCCGATGAAGTTACACGCGAGCAACGCGGACACGCTAAAGGAGCAAATTTTGGAATTATTTATGGGATCTCTCCTTTCGGATTAGCTAAAAACACAGGATTATCTCAAAGCGAAGCTAAGACCCTTATTGACAACTACTTTAACACTTATCCTGGAGTTAAAAAATATATGGACTATTCAATTGACTTGGCACATGAAAAAGGCTATGTTCAAACAATAATGGGTAGAAAGCGCTTCTTACCTGAAATTCGTTCAGCAAATGCAACTGTTCGTAAAGCAGCAGAACGAAACGCAATAAATGCACCAATACAAGGCTCATCCGCAGATATGATTAAATTGGCAATGATTGATATTTATAATGAGTTTACCAAAGAGAACTTGAAAAGTAAAATGATTTTACAGGTTCATGATGAATTGGTGTTCGATGTTCCAACCGATGAGATTGAAATAGTTAAAAAAATTGTCGAAGACAAAATGTTGAATGCTATGAAGCTTAAGGTTAAACTTAAGGTTGATGTAAATGTTGCAAACAATTGGTTAGACGCACACTAAAGCAATTAACAATGAACAATTGAATGTCAGGGTGTTGTAGAGATGTCATATTATGGCGTCTCTGCAATGAACAATTAACAATTAGATATAGAGTACAGATAAAAAATCTTTGATAATCAGTTTTATCCGTGTCATCTGTGTTCAATAATTCGCAATAATGTATAAAATAATAAATTCACACTCACACAATCCATCGCCAAATGCAATATTTAATTGCAATATGCTTGGCGAATTTAACAGCGCTCTTCCAAGCGCCGACACTTTTTGTTCAATCGGCGTTCATCCTTGGGATGTGGAACAAATATCAATTGAAAAAATCAGGCTAATGTTTGAACAGTTCAAATCAGCCTGTAATGTTGTGGCAGTTGGCGAATGCGGTTTAGATAGGGTACGTAAAGGTGATTTGAAGAAACAGAGGGAGGTGTTTATTGCGCAATTAGAATTAGCTTCAGAAAACAATCTTCCAGTCGTTATACATTGTGTAAGAGCATGGAGTGATATTGTCCCCATTATGCAAAAGTTTAAAAATCTTACATTTATACTTCACGATTTTAGGGCAAACACCATTCAAACAACAAAACTTTTAGAATTTAACACATATTTCTCTTTCGGAAAATCTATATTTAAACCTTCAGATAAAATAAAAAAAGTCTTGGGCATTATCCCTAAAAATAGAATTCTTATAGAAACAGACGAAGAAAAGGTCAATATTGAATCGGTATTGGAATCAATTTGTTTAGTTTTGCAAACCGATAAGAAGTTGTTCAGGCAACAACTCATAGAAAACACAAAAAAAGCCTTTAATTTATGACCCCTAATTGGTTAAAACGCAACGAATTGCTTTTAGGGCAAGAAGCTATCAAGATACTCCAAAAAAGCAGAGTTCTATTGGTTGGTTTAGGTGGAGTCGGATCATGGACAGCCGAGTTTCTTGTACGTTCCGGCATTGGAAATCTTACTATAGTCGATTCCGATATTGTCGATGAGACTAATATCAACAGGCAACTGCCTGCTACTCAGAAAACTATAGGTTTAGTCAAAACTGATGTAATGAAAGAGCGATTGCTTAGCATAAATCCACAATTGAATTTAACAGTTGTGAATAAATATATTAATGAGGAGACAAATACAGAGATATTACAGCCTGACTACGATTTGATTATAGACGCTATTGATACTTTGTCGCCTAAAGTTTGGTTTTTGAATTTCGCATTGCGGAAAGGTTGCCCTGTTATTAGCAGTATGGGCAGTGGAGCAAGACTTGATCCCACAAAAGTTGTTGTTGGCGATATTTCAGAAACGCAAAATTGTCCATTAGCTAAAGCGGTGCGTAAGAGATTGAGACGTATGAACGTAACAACACGATTTACAGCTGTATATAGCACTGAAAATCAAATTGGTGAAGCGGTTGTAGAGTGTGAAGAACGTAACAAAAAATCGGTAATAGGGACAGCAGTGTTTGTTCCTGCTGCATTTGCTTGCACTATATCTGCCCAAACAGTAAAAATGTTAATAGAAAAAATTAATCAGAGATGAGAGCAATTATACAAAGATGTCTTAGTGCATCGGTAACTGTTGAAAACCAAGTTGTAGGAAAGATTGATAAGGGTTTTTTAGTTTTATTGGGAATAGAACACTCCGATACATTAGAAGATGCCGAGTGGCTTAGCTCAAAGATCGCACAACTAAGAGTATTTGATGATAAGGTCGGTTTAATGAATCTATCTATTCAAGAAAACGATGGTAATATTTTGTCAATCAGTCAGTTTACGTTGCATGCTAAAACAAAAAAAGGGAATAGACCCTCTTTTATAAATGCTGCCCCGCCTGAAATTTCAAAGCCATTGTACGAAAAATTTAACGAGCTACTTTCTCAAAAGATAGGTAAACCGGTAGAGACCGGTATTTTCGGGGCACATATGTTGATTTCGCTTGTTAACGATGGTCCGGTAACTATTTTTATTGATACAAAAAACAGAGAATAATACCGATTGAACTATGTGTCTGTAACATCGGCATTTACCTCTTAACTCCGCTCTGTGCGGAGTATGGGGTAAACAATTTGTAAAATTTAAAAAATATTTGACTGTCTTAAAATTACAATTGGTATTTCTGTGCCCTCCTTACATGAAATTGAACTGTGATGTAACGAAATTTTAACATATTTTACCGATTTTTTTTGTTTTTACTGGCTTTTTGCGCAAGTTGGGTTAACGTTCTAATAAACATATTTTTTTTGCAACACCCAAAAAAAGAAAAAACGAAACTTATATTGCTGATTATTAATTGTTTATGTGGGTATTGCAAAAAAGTGCGGAAAACAAGAACAATTATCAATTATAAAAAAAACGGAGCCATGCTCCGTTTTTTTAAACATTCTAGAACACTACCAATACTCATTTCGACTTCTGTCACTTCGCAATTCATAATTGTTCATTGCTAATTGCACATTGCTAATTGCATTACTCCGTTGCTGCAATAGCTTCAACTTCTTCTACGGTAATTGGTGGACGTTCTCCGATTATTCTACAACCACTTTCGGTAACTAAAAGCATATCTTCAAGTCTTATACCACCAAAATCTTTATACTTTTCTACCAAATCGTAATTGATAAAATCGGTATGTTTGTTCTCTTTTTTCCATGTATCAATAAGAGCGGGAATAAAATATATACCTGGTTCGTTAGTTAAACAGAAACCTGGTTCGAGTTTACGTCCAAAACGTAGGGCTTCGGTTCCAAATTGTTTAATGGGACGTGTCTCTTCGTCGTATCCCACCAAAGTTTGTCCTAGGTCCTCCATATCGTGAACGTCTAAACCTATCATATGACCCAAACCGTGAGGCATAAACAGTGCGTGCGCACCTTCGCGTACAGCATCATCAACGTTCCCTTTCATTAATCCTAATTCTGACAATCCTTGTGCTATTATTTTGCACGCCATTAGGTGAACCTGCTGATAAGTTATACCTGGTTTTGTGTTTTTATTTGTTGCATTGTTGGCAGCCAAAACAATTTCGTATATCTCTTTTTGTCTCTTGGTAAACTTGCCCCCTACAGGTGTTGTTCGAGTATGGTCTGATGCATAATGCAAAAGCGATTCGGCTCCGCAATCGCAAACCATCAAACGTCCTGCTTCAAGGATATTGCTGTGGCTGTGATTGTGCAGTATTTGTCCGTTTTGTGATAGTATTATTGGAAATGATGGCACTCCTCCGTGCGCTAATGAAATGCCCTCGATTGTTCCGGCGATTGTTTGTTCCCATCTGCCGACTTTAGCCATTCGCATAGCTTTAACCTGCATTTCGTAGCCAGCTACCGCTGCTTTTTCTAACTCTTCAATTTCGCACGCTTCTTTAACGCTTCTTAATGTTATAATGGCACGAATAAGCTGTGTAGAAGCATGATCGCGAACTACAGCCGCTCTTATTCCTGTTAAAGATTCAAGTAGCATTTTATTTTCAGCTCGATAAGGGGGAGTAAAATGAATTTTTTTACCTTTTTTAATGGCTTCGTTTATATATTCGGCGAGCTTTGAGAAGGGACGGGTATTTTCAACACCCGCTAACAATGCTCTTTCGCGAACCGATGGTTGGTCGCCCATCCACACGATATCGTCAATAGATAAATCGTCAGCGAATATTATATCTTGACCGGTTTCAAAGTCAATAACTCCCGCAAAATCAGGAAAATCTAGACCGAAGAAATAGAGAAAGTTGCTATCCTGCCTAAAGTGATATGTGTTAGCTGGATAGTTCATTGATGCTTCTGAGTTACCCAAAATAAGAGCTATTCCACTTTTTAACTGTTTTTTTAGCGCGGAACGGCGACGTTTATATACTTCAGCGTTAAACATAATGATTAATTTTTTTAAGGTTTGTTATTAAATTTTGATTCTGCAAAATACGAAAATTTTTAGTAGATGACAAAAGGGAGCTGGGAGTCGGAAGGCCGAAGTCGGAAGAAAAATCTGTGTAAATCTGTTTAATCCGTGTATTCTGTGTTCCACCGAAATCCGAAATCCGCCTTCCGAAATTATAAACTATACGATAATAATATTAGATAGATTTCTACTTAGTCTACTTTAAATATTTCTTTCAGTTTATCTACATAATCAAGTTTTTCCCAGCCAAAAAACTCAACCTCTTTAGTTACCTCTTTACCTTTTTCGTAAACAGTTACTGCATCGGTATATGGCGTTCTTCCAACGTGCCCATATGAAGCTGTTGGCAAGAAAATTGGGTTTTTCAAACCAAATCGTTTTACAATTGCGTATGGGCGTAAATCAAAGACCTCTTCAATTATTTTAGCTATATCTCCATCTGAATATCTTCGACCTTCTTCATCGTGTAATTTAGCTGTACCATAAGTATTTACGAATACTCCAACAGGTTTGGCAATACCAATAGCGTATGATATTTGAACTAAACAGCGTTTTGCAAGTTTTGCTGCTACGATATTTTTTGCGATATGGCGTGCTGCATAAGCTGCCGAGCGGTCAACTTTACTTGAATCTTTGCCTGAAAATGCTCCACCGCCGTGTGCTCCCCTTCCACCGTAAGTGTCAACAATAATTTTTCGACCTGTAAGTCCCGTATCTCCGTGTGGTCCGCCGATAACAAACTTTCCTGTAGGATTTACAAACAGTTTGATATCATCTTGGAACAATGCTTTTAAGCGATAAGGTAACTTGCGTTTTAATCTTTGGATAACATATTTTTCAATATCATTATGTATTGTTTCTAACATTTTTTCGTCAGCCTCTTTCCTTGCTTCTGGGGTATCAGACGTAGGAGTGATAAAGTCGTCATGCTGTGTTGACACCACAATAGTATCAATTCTTATAGGTTTGTGATTATCAGCGTATTCCACGGTTACTTGCGATTTGCTATCAGGTCCTAAATATTTCATACGGTTACCTTCTCTACGAAC
Organism: Salinivirgaceae bacterium; assembly: GCA_035407925.1. GTDB lineage: Bacteria > Bacteroidota > Bacteroidia > Bacteroidales > Salinivirgaceae > JAAYQU01. The sequence goes on along the minus strand of DAOOBP010000001.1, from coordinate 14,809 downwards.
CTGCGAAAGTTCTTGCAATATCAAATGTGCAAGCTCTATAGATACAGGCATAAAGTCTTCTGTTTCGTTTGTTGCATAGCCAAACATCATGCCTTGGTCGCCTGCGCCTTGGTCTTCTTCTTTTTCGCGCACTACGCCCTGTCTTATATCGGGCGATTGTTCGTGAATACACGAAATAACGCCACACGATTCGCTATCGAACTTATAGCTTGCCTTAGTGTAGCCGATGTTTTTAATAACCTTACGTGCGGTGGTTTGTACATCAACGTATGCTTTTGAGCGAACTTCTCCACTTAAAACAACCAAGCCAGTTGTTACTAAGGTTTCACATGCTACTTTTGATTCGGGATCTTTACGTAAAAACTCATCGAGAAGAGCATCAGATATTTGATCTGCAATTTTATCGGGATGTCCCTCGGATACTGATTCAGATGTAAATAGATACGACATTTTTATTACTTTTTAAATTATTAATTATTATTAGTTGTTAATTCTTGAAAAATTTCTTCTAATGTACGTTGATATTGCGTTAATTGTACTATTGTCAGTTTATTTAATGTTGCAAAATTCATTATCGAAGTCTGAATGTCGATATTTTTTTTCGCAGTTATCTCTATTTGTTTGTTTTTTGTGATTTTTACGGAATCTGCCTTTACATATTTTTTTATATTGTCAACGTCAACTGCTTTATCAAATTGTACAATAACTTTCTGACTATCATCGGCTAATTGCCGTTTAATGTTTTGTGTTGTGTCATTGGCGACAATTTTTCCGCGGTGGATAATTATAATTCTATCGCAAATAGCTTCAACTTCTTGCATTATATGTGTTGAAAGCATAACGGTTTTATTTTTCCCAACTGATGAAATCAAATTGCGTATCTCTACAATCTGATTTGGGTCTAAACCGCTTGTTGGCTCATCTAATATTAATACTTCGGGTTCGTGAAGTAGTGCCTGTGCCAACCCTACCCTTTGTCTGTATCCCTTGGACAATTGTCCTATTTTTTTATGCTTCTCAACCGTCAATCCTATTTGTTCGATAATTGCATTGATACGTTCCTTGTAATTCTTAATAGAATAAATACCAGCCAAAAACTCTAAATACTCAACCACATACATATCTTCATATTGAGGATTGTTTTCCGGAAGGTATCCAATTTTTTCCCGTATAGCCATGCTATTCTCAATAACGTTTATGTTGTTAATTGAGGCTTCGCCAGAAGTTTGAGGAATTATTCCTGTTAAAATCTTCATCATTGTTGATTTTCCAGCTCCATTAGGACCGATAAAACCTACTATTTCGCCTGTATTAATGCTAAAAGAGACATCGTCTAAGGCTTTTTGTTTGCCATACAGTTTAGTTATATTTTTTACCTTTATTGACATTTTAAAAATTTTGAGAGACAAATGTACAACAAAATTTTATTCAACAAATAAAACAACGTTCACATATATAAAATTATGGTGTAAAAATTGTTCCCGACTATTGTTTGCGTTAAATGCACGTTGTTATTGACAGTTGTAGATTTTAATATTTTGTGTGTTTATGTTTCATTATAGTAATACCTAAAAAGGATTGGACTATTTTTAAATTACAATTTGTATGAGATTGGCAAATTTGTATCAGTTTTGCCAATCTTATACAATTGTCGCTTAGGAATATGAATTCTAACTTTTAACTCAATTATTAGAAAAAGGCGGCATCTCATAAGTGCCCAACTGCTGTACTTTGACTTCGCTCACTTCGACAAGCTCAGCGACCGAGTGCGTAGCTTCATGTACGCTCCTTCGTCCTCAATCTCAGCGCCTTGCATTTGGATACTTCTGAGCCATCTTACCACTTTTTTGTTAAATGAGACTTTTGAGACAGCCTCTACATCGCCTTATATAATTGCCAACAGCTAAATACTTTCAACTATATTGTTAACCATTAAAGCATTAATGAACATTAAAATTTGGGCGACCACAAGGATAGCCCCTACGTTAAATCCTTGATAATTTGTCTAATCTGTGTGTTCTGTGTTCCAATTACTCATTTGTAACTTGTAACTCGTAATTGTTCACTTCGGCTCTGCTCAGTGCAAGCATCGCTAATTGCTGATTGCCAATTGCTTAAACCTATCCAATCTTTACTTTAATTACATCGTCAATATTCGTTGTATAACAGGGAGATAGACGCGCTTGCTTCATTTTAAATGTTTGCGTATCTGTAGTAGCGACTCTAATAAGGTTTTTGTGGTATTTTTGATTTATCTCATCTACCGCTTGCATTAGCTTTTCATGCTTCGGGTTTGAGTTAAAAAATAGCGATAGTTGATGTTGGTCAGCATCCACAAAATCCGATAACGTTACTCCTGCCCTCTTGTAATGCAGGTTTTCTTTGAAAATTGAAGTAAGCCCCTCGACTGCAAACTCAATTAACTCCAAAGTCGATGATGTGGGGAAAGGAAGCTTTATATCTATCGACTTGGAATATTGTGTTCTTGTCTCTTTATGAATATTGGTTTTAATAAAAAGCGACATACGTTTACAGAGCGAATTTTGACGGCGCAATTTGTCGGCACATAGTGTTGTAAAGGTAACTATCCTCTCCTTTAGTTGGTCAAAGGAATGATAATCAGTTTCAAATGTGCGAGTTGTAGAGATGCTTTTATGCTTCTCCTCGCGCTCCATTTCAATAACGGGCAAACCTTTCAACTCCTTTTGCAGATTTAAACCTACTATGGTCATATTCTTCAGCACCCAACTTTCGGGTAGCTTAATAAAATCGATGGCTTTATAAACCCCATTTTTGTGCAATTTTGCAGCGCTGCGCCTTCCTATTCCCCAAACGTCACCTATATCTAACCACTTTAGGGCTTTCAAACGCAACTCATCGGTGTCTATCACGTGGACACCTCTGGTTTGTTTGGGAAATTTCTTTGCAATTCTGTTTGCCGCTTTAGCCAACGTCTTTGTGGGAGCTATACCCACCGATATGGGCAGTCCGGTAAAAAGATCAACCTGTTTTTTCATTTTTAATCCGTATTGAGATAAATCTTCATCTATACCGTTCAAATCTAAAAAGCACTCGTCTATAGAATAAATCTCTTGTACGGGGCTGTACTTTGAAAGTATGCTCATCACTCGCCGACTCATATCGCCATATAGAGTAAAATTGGCTGAAAATATCTCTACACCATGTTTGTCAAATTGTTCTTGACATTGAAAAGCAGGCGCTCCCATCTGTATTCCTAACTGCTTTGCTTCTTCGGAACGGGCAATGACACACCCATCGTTGTTGCTCAATACAACAATAGGCTTTCCAACGAGCTTAGGATCAAAGTTTCGTTCGCAGGAGGCATAAAAGTTATTACAGTCAATTAGCGCAAACATCTGGTAGGAGTTGGTCTTATAATTAATACAACAATAGCCCAAATAGTAAAATCATCATCTCTAGAAACATGAATTACCGGGAAATCCTCGTTATAAGGAAGCAGGTCAATTCCCTGTTTGGAAAACTTAATCCTTTTCAGGGTAAACTCGTTGTCAATAGTACATACTGCAATGTCGCCATCTTTAGGTTCCGAACGCAAAGACCTGTCCATATAGAAATAGTCGCCATCGCTTATAAACGTATCCATTGAAATGCCGTAAGCTCTGCCGATATATATGGCTTCGCTATTTTTTAGATATCTGCCCAAAATATCCAACTGCTCGAAAGAGAAATCCGCAGCTGGAGAGGGGAAGCCCGCAGGAATCGCTCCCGCAAAGGGAAACTCTTGAGATGAGTTTTCGCCCGTAGGGTGGAATATTTCAACAGAGTTGTCGTTTTTCGGTTGCTGCATTTTCGGTAATACTTTTATGCAAATATACGAAAAATACGTTGGAGGAATTACACACCAAGTTTAGTTCAATAATGAAACTAAATGAGTTTAGTACATGACAAAAAATAATTTATGGTATGTGGTGCGGGGGTGCGGGGCGCATTGAGCGTAGCCGATTTGTCTAAAGCTATTGGCTGTTAATGGGACAATTGTTGTATCAATAGCCACGACTTTTAAGTCGTGGATTGGGTTGACACACGTGATTTTTGGGCTTTAGCCCAATAGTAACGCAAAGAACCCGGTCACTGAGCTTGTCGAAGTGCGGTCGCCGAATAGAGTTAAGGGTTTAAAACTACTCGCAACATGTCTTTTAAGTGCCTCGTATTCAAGAGTGTACTTGTGTTTTTAAATTTTTGTCATGTACTTAGTGAAATTTCAACTGTCAAGGATTTCTTGACAGTTCGAATTTAAGAAGACCCAAAAGTTGAAAGACAAAAAAAGAAAGCACTTTTATTCTAGCAAAGATTTAAACTTAAATTATTAATTGATAAACTCTTTAAAAAGAGAAGTTTGGCTAAACTTCTCACTGAAAAACACGTCAAAGACTAGAGTTTTTACAAACTGCAACATTGTGTACGCACTGCGTACATTTTTATTTACCGAAGACAAAAGATGTAAAAATCATTTACAAATGTTGTAAATTTGTTTCGTAAAAACTCGTTATACTCTAATCATAATACAATTACCATGAGAACAAAGATTTTTTTAGTAACTCTAACTTTACTTTATATAAATAACATATCTTTTTCACAATCAAATGATTGTTTAAACGATTTCGATTATTTAGTTAAAAAAATCCAAGCCGATTATCCCGGTTATAACGATAAAGTTAACGATGCCAACCGCCCGCAACTAAAACTTTTAGAAAGCGATATTAGAAACAAAATGTCCTTATACCCAGATAGTTGCAGACATTACTTCAACCAATACACCGATTTTTTTAAAGACTATCATCTTAGAGTCGGGCGTACTAGTGGCGATCAAAAGCAGCAGCTAGAAATTATGGAGGTCTCTACCTATGGAAAAAATCTCCATATCAATATTGATAGCTTGCAAAAAGCCACTATTGATGCGAGCGGAATAGAGGGTGTATGGGAAGGGTTTAGTAAAAAATTCGTTGTGACAAAAGATGGGCAAAAATTTGTAGCTGTAGCTGTAACATTCTCAGGCTGGAATAGCGGACAGGTTATATATGAATTTGAACCTGTTAACGATACCCTTTTCGATGTTATAAAACATTCTTTAGTTAAAGACAAAAAAACACGAAAAGGAAAAGCCTCGTTGCATTTAACAGGCAAAGTTTTGGAAATGCACGATGAAACAAGGTTTGTGCGAAAATCTAATTCCGACCTTATGGATAAAGTTCTACTCTATTCGTATGTGCCACTATTTCCAAATGGTGTAAACATCTTCCCCATGGCTATGACTCTGGATGACAGCACGTATTTCCTAAGAGTTCCCTCTTTTTATGACGAAACTGCAAATGAATTTGTGTTGAAAAACTGGAATGAAATTACGTCTCGACCAAATCTAATTATAGATATCAGATATAACGGAGGAGGCCAAGATAATTTTTATGCAGAACTCGCAAAGTTAATTTACACAAAACCTTACGAATCAAAAGGAGTGGAATGGTATGCCACAGAGGGAAACATTAAACTTTTTGAAGATGCCATAAAAAATGGCGAATATAAAAACGGTGAAGAGGGCTTGAAATGGATACAATCTTTATTAGAAGCTATGAAAAAAAACGTGGGAGGTTTTGTAACCCATCCATATAGCCAAAACGATAGCGATATACGCGAAAAAGACACGGTTTACGCAATGCCACGTAAAGTCGGAATAATCATTAATGAAGGAAACGCTTCATCAGCAGAGCAGTTTTTGCTTTTTTGTAAGCAGAGCGACAAAGTTACTCTATTTGGAAACTGCAATACAGCAGGGGTTTTAGATTATTCCAATATTACTCCAAATCCATTACCATCAGGCAATTACGAACTGTGGTGTCCTATGACTCGTTCAAAACGTCTGCCCGAAAGCCCAATCGACAATATCGGAATTGCGCCAGATGTTATTATACCATTTCCGGCTACCGAACAACTATTTGACAAATTGGATATTTGGGTTTACTTTGTCAAAAATTATTTAGAACTATTGGATAAATAATACTAAACGTGCGTCACGAGCATACAAAACAATTTTTCAATGAAGAATTGAGTTTATAAAAACAATATACCTGAAAAAGCAATAGGCAATTAAATTAGAAAAATTATAAACAGATGAAAATAACAATTAATAAAGATTCGATAATAGAATTTGTAAAATTCTTTGTAGTCGGATTTTTAGTAATAATATGTACATTTCCAAATACTGTATGGACCTATTCTATCGGAGTAGATCCACCGCTATTTTGGGTTTATAACTACCTGTTTGAAAATGGGTTATCTATTGGAAAACATATAATATTTCCGCATGGACCTTTAGCGCTTTTCATGTATCCGTTACCGGAAAATATACTGTTATCGACGTTTGTTGATTCTATCTTAAAATTACTTCTTGTTTTCAATCTGGTACTGCTTTTTTCAAAACATTCAGCACAAACTAAGTGGCTACTTAGCTTTGCTATTGCTTATTTTATCTCAATTATTGCAGGATTCAACCATCTTATTTTGGCAAATCTTATTTTGTTATATTGTAATGCCTATTCGCGAGATAAAAGAAAATTACGGTACCTTGCTTATCTCTTAACAGCATTTGCTTTTTATGTTAAAGCCTATGTTGGCATTATGTCTGGGGTACTGTTTGTTTCTTTCATAAGTTACAATCTGTTTAGATATAAACGTTTTAAAACTTTTCTGTTTGACGGACTATTATTACTTGGGCTGATATTACTCTTTTGGCTTGTTATGTACGGCACTTTTAACGGCTTCCTCAAATACATTTGGGGCATGGTTCATTTGGCGCAAGACAACTCCTCTGCAGCAGCCTATTATCCATATAATAACTGGTTAGTTTTGAGCCTATTATTATTAACACCCCTACTACTGATATTACTTAACAGGACAAAAAAATTTGGTTTTTATGCCATATTAGTCGGCTTGAGCTTATTCGCAGCATGGAAGCACGGAATGGCTCGTCAAGATATTTACCATGTAAGAGGGTTTTATGTTTATTTTATTATTTGCTCAATTATTCTTTTGGCATATTATAAAAAAAATACTTTTATAAACCTATCACTTATTTTATTTGCAAGTATTTTATTTTCAGTAATTTGTACATATTCTGTCAATTATAATTCTTCTAAATATGAAATTTTTCGTGCAAATAACTTTATTCAGTTTATTACCAATTTTGACAATTTAAAAAGAGAATCGGAAAAAATATCGCAAAAAGAAATATCAATAAATAAACTCCCAAAAGATATTTTGAACTCAATTGGAAATTCTACTGTTGATGTTTACCCGTGGGATTATTCTATTATTCCAGTTAATAATTTAAATTGGCAACCAAGAGTTGTAATTAGTAGTTATGCTTCATATACTTCTTGGTTAGACAGACAGAATGCGTTGCATTTTTCAAGTGTAAAAGCCCCTGAATATTTAATTCTTGAAAAATTTGGCCGTGAAAACATAAATAGTGAGCTGTATTCGAGTCTCGATAATAGATATATACTTAATGATGAACCTCTAACAATTATTGAAACAATAAGAACATACGAGTACAGGTTCTCTAATGATAGATTTCTTATTGTACGTAAGAGAGACGAAGCGTTAAATATAACAGTAAATACATCTATTACAGGAGAAAAATCAACTTGGTCTGAATGGCAAAGTGTGCCAAAACTAAATGATGGACAGCTACTTAGAGCAAAAATAAGTTTTAAGAAAAGCTTACTGCAGAGAATAAAAAGCTTTTTATACAAAGATGAGCAGTTTTGGATATACCTAAAACTTAATGATAACTCTATACACAAATATCGTATTGTCCCGAAAAACGCTGCTGATGGTTTATGGATTAACCCATACATATATAATTCTAACAAGGCGTTAACAGTTAAAGAGATTATGTTTAAAGCTTCTAATGAAGATATTCTAAAGAAAAACATCAACATAACATGGGAAACATACGACTTTAATAAACCTAATGTTATCAATAATTTCTTTGCTATTGACGAGAATATTACTGACAGTGTAATATTTCAAACTACAAATAGCTTTGAAGAGTACAAAAAAGAGTACTGGAGTAAAATAAACGATGATTTGATTTCGAAAGATGCGTTTGAAGGAGAAAATTCATTTCTATTAAAACCTGATATGTTTTCCTGTAGTTTTACTTTTCCTTTAGATAGCATTAAGATTGAAGATATAAGAATAGAAGCTGATTGTTGGGTTAAAGAATACGATTACAAGAAATCCAAAGATATCATTTTCGTAATATCAATAGAAAACAATGAAGGAAACACCATCTGGAAAGGTTTGCCAATAGATGGACAGCTTATTGACCGTAACAAATGGAATCATATTATGAATTTTGTGCAATATAGAAACACAGCTTCATGGAGTAAATTAAAAGGGTATTTATGGAACAATAGTAATAGTGAGGTTTTAGTTGATAAATTTAGAGTTAGAGTGTCAACCGACAAGCGCTAACAGTGTGTATTGATAAGAACATTAAAAATTGTTGTTTAAGCGTTTTTGTTTAAAATCATCTTTTACTCGCTGATAATTGAATTTTCGAAAAAACAGATCCAATTTTTAAGAAAGCTCCCGTCTCATTTCTTAAAAAACCGCTATCTTGCACGCTTATTTTTAGAAAATGCGTTTTGTTTCTCAAATTTTTATTATCCTAATTCTCTGGACTGTCCCGATAAAATTGTTGGCACAAACCCAACTCTCAGATATTTCTATAACAAATAACTGCACTAAAAAGACATGCAAATATGTCAAAGGATACAAAAAGCAAGGAATTTCTTTATTTAGTGAGCTTGAAGCATCGCTGTGTGACACTGCGTCATTGAATAGTTATTGTGTTCATGTAGGTAAATTTTATTTTGATTCTTCAATAGATAAAGTGTGGGAAAATGCATTAATATCTAATCCTATAGATATATGGACAGGAAAAATTTTATCACTATCATTTATTTATGATAAAAACAACGACAAATTATATTTTCCTTCAGATTTACAAAAAAACAGCCTAAATACCGATCAGATATATTTTATTAACTTACGACTTTTAAAAGGGATATTTAATCTTCCTACTGCCCTAAAAGTTACCAAAATAGATGAGGAGCATAAAATAATAGAATTTACATATTTGCGTGGCGGAAAGTCGGAAGGGAAACAATTGTTGCAATTTATTGCTAAATCAGACAACGAAACAGAAATCATACACACTACATATTATCAAAGTGGCTCAAGATTCCGCGACCGTAATCTATATCCATTTTTCCACCAGCGAGCAATTGCAGAGCTACACAGCAATGTTAAAAAAGGAGCGATAGATATTAATTAATATTACATTCCCAAACTATTTCTCATTTTTGGAAATACTTTAGGCTGATAATTAGTCTATTAAATCTATTTATCTAAATAAAAACATCAATAGACTACTTAATTGATAATTGTTAATTGCTAATTGCACATTGTTTCGGGCTAAAGCCCAAAAATTATACATCATTCCTTTCCACGACTTAAAAGTCGTGGCTATTGAAGCGATAATCAACTAATTACCTGCTAATTATTCATTGTTGCCCTGACAACAACAAGGGTCTCCACTACAACAAATCTGCGATAATCAGTGTGCTCCGTGTTCTATATTAAGCCCTCCTCAAATCCGAAATCTGTGAAAATCCGTTTAATCCGTGTCATCTGTGTTCAAATTGCTAATTGAAACTTTGTTTTACAATCGTTCCAACCTTCTCGCCACGTATAATTCGTAGTATATTATCGGGATTATCGCCATTGAAAACAATAATAGGCATGTTGTTTTCGCTACAAAGAGCAAATGCCGTCATATCCATTATCTTAAGGTTTTGTTTAATTGCCTCTTGATATGTTATTGTATCATATTTAGTTGCGTTCGGGGTTTTTTCAGGATCAGCGCTATAAACCCCATCAACGCGTGTAGCTTTAAAGTATCCGTCAACTTCAAGTTCAATAGCTCTAAGCGCTGAAGCAGTATCGGTAGTAAAATATGGATTTCCTGTTCCTCCGGCGACAATCACAATATTTCCATTTTCCAAAGCATCAATTGCTTTCTTTTTGGAATAAAACTCCCCTATCGGCTCCATACGAATTGATGTAAAAACCGAACATTTTTTTCCAATAGAAATTATTCCCGACTGTAATGCCAGACTATTGATAACCGTTGCCAACATTCCCATTTGATCGCCCGTTACTCTATCGAAACCCTTACCAACACCTTGTAACCCACGGAAAATATTGCCTCCACCTATAACAATAGCTACCTCTACTCCCAATTCTGAAATTGTTTTAACTTGATTTGTATAGTTCATCAACGCATCGGTATTAATTCCCTGCTGATTTTGTCCTGCCAACGACTCCCCGCTTAATTTTAGCAGTATTCTACGGTATTTTAACATATCTATAATTTTTTAGTTTCAAAATCCTAATCACAAAGTTAAACTATATTTTTGTTAATCAAATATATGTAATTAATATTAGGATATTAGCAACGAAAAAGTAATGTTTTACATAAATGTTAATTGCAAACTTTTAGCTTCTAACTTCGATTACAAAATCTTAACTGAAAATAGCTTTTACCGCCCAATATTTACTATAAATTTGTAAACATAAAAATTGCACTTGCTTGTTAATTCTACTTATAAAGAGTTTTTAATTTAAACCTGAGACAATGAGAAACCATTTTATAACAATTATCCTTACTCTATTTTGTTTAAACTCATATTCTCAAGATTTAACAAATAAAGTAAAAGGTGTAGTTAAAGATGCTTTTACAGATGAGAGGTTAATGTTTGCCACAATCACTCTTACTGTTGACACACTAAAATTCTATACAACTTCCGATAGTGAGGGGAAATTTAGTTTTGAAAAGGTTAAGGCTGGTAGAATTAGCTTACAAATAAATTATTTAGGTTACAAGCCATATTTCGCTAATAATTTGATACTTGCGAGTGGAAAAATACTTGAAGTTGAAGTAATGATGGAGCAAGAAATTCAAAGTTTGTCAGAGGTAACAATTGCCGCAAAAAAGCGAGGAGAAGTAAACAATGAGTTGGCTTATGTAAGTTCACGATCTTTTGATGTTAAAGAGACTGAGCGATATGCAGGAACAAGCGGTGACCCTGCAAAAATGGCTTCTTACTTCGCAGGCGTTCAGGCGACAGGCGATTCACGTAATGATATAATCATCAGGGGAAATTCACCACTCGGATTGTTGTATATGCTCGAGGAGGTTCCCATTCCAAATCCCAACCATTTCGCAACAATGGGAACAAACGGGGGCGCTATTTCGATGCTAAATAATAATCAACTATCAAATTCCGATTTTTTGACTGGCGCATTCCCCGCTCAATATGGGAACGCTACTGCTGGGGCATTTGATTTATCGATGCGTAAGGGGAATAGCGAAAAGTTTGAATATACACTTCAAATGGGAACAGGCGGTTTGGAAGCAGGTATCGAAGGTCCGCTTTCCAAAAACGAAAACTCAAGTTTTATGATAAATTATCGTTATGCCTTTTTAGAACTTTTCAACAAGATTGGTATAAATTTCGATACACCTGCTATACCCAAATATCAGGATCTAACATTCAAATCTGACTTCAAAATTGGGAAAACCTCTTTTTCGTTGTGGGGTTTTGGTGGTTTATGTTCGATGACATTGGAGCCCGAAAAAAATATTTTAAATTTTACAAAAAATCTAAAAACAATAATGGGGTCACAGACTAATGTGGCTGGAGTTACTATGAGAAACATAATAAACTCAAAATCAAATTTGCGAACTTCAATTGCTTTCACAAACTATAAATCTATCATGTCTGTTGACACTGTTTTCAAAAATGGTAACGATTTTAATTTCTTTGGTGGCGATTATGCTGAAAACAAGCTAATTGCAACTACTAAATATAGGTATCGCTTTAACCCAAAAAACAGAATAATTGTAGGAGCCTCTTACATTCATTCATTTATAAATTTTGCTGATAGCGCAAAAATAGAAAATCGATACTTTTATATGACTAAAAACGGTGGAAACTATGGACTTGCGCAGTTTAACGCTCAATATCAACATAATTTTCACAAAAAATTTGAGTTAATTTTAGGAACATTTAGTCAATATTTACTACTAAATAGTTCCCAATCTGTTGAGCCGCGAGCAGCAATTAAATATTCGCCAAACGAAGATAATAGTTTTAGTTTTGCTTATGGTTTACACTCTCAAACTCAGCCCGGCAACGTATATTTTTGCCAAACTTTAACAGATTCCACAAATCAAATATACGAGCATACTAACACCGGTTTAGATTTTTCTAAAAGTCACCACTTTGTGTTGGGTTATAATGTGAGTATTACAAGAAATTTTAATTTTAAAACAGAAGTTTATTATCAAAGTTTGTTCAATATACCGATTGAGATGAGGAAATCACACTATTCAGTAATAAACTATGGCGCTGATTTTTATGAAGTTATAAACGACAGTTTGATTAATAATGGGAAAGGGAAAAATTACGGAACTGAATTAACATTGGAGAAATATTTTTCTAATAATTACTATTTTTTGATAACGGCATCACTGTTTAACTCTGAATACTTGTCGTCTGATAACATTTGGAGAAGCACAGTTTATAATAGCAATTTTATTTTCAATGCGCTTGGTGGTTACGAATTTCAATTACCAAAACAACGAACATTGGCGATAAATGCGAATATTGTTTATGCTGGTGGATTGCGTAATATTCCAATAGATCTTGAAGAGTCGAAAATCGCAGGTTACACAATTTACGATTACGATAATGCTTATAGAAATAAAAACCCCGATTTTTTCAAGGCAAACGTTAAACTGATTTATCGGGCAAATTTGAAAAAAATGAGTTACGAATGTGGCTTCGAGCTTACAAATATCACAAACCGAAAAAATATTTGGCGACAAAGCTACGATGCCGAAACACAAACAATAAAGACTGATTATCAAATGGGGGTTATGCCCGGTGGTCTGTTTAGATTATATTTTTAACGTTTTATGCTTAAAAATATATGATAATTACTTTTAATTCAGTTGATAAAATCGTATTGAATTATTAATTTATTAAAATAATACATTTATTATAATTGATTATCAGTAATTTTATGATATTTATTTCAATTATTAAATAAATTATAAATTTTCCTAACATATTCGATTTCTGTTAATTGTACTTTTAGGTGTATAGGTCAAAAAGTAGGCTATTTTTGAGTTGATCTTGTCAATAGGTCAAAAAGTAGGCTGTTTTTTATGACGATATTTATTGTATTCAAGAATTAGTTCTATTTTTGTTTTTGTAAACTGAAACGGAGTAAAGCTCTGCTGGGGAGCAACTTTACGAGGGATAAGTTTACGAGCATCTAATGCATATTATAAATGAGTGTCTTTTATGACACTCATTTATATATAATATGCTGTGATGACTCTCTATGCCTTAAAAAACCCATCTATGAACCGCTTGCGGTTCTCTCTACTCATTCCACTGTGATTGTTCAAATTCTTTTTTAAATCTGTAAATTTTCCTTCTAATTTGTTGTTTGTGTTAGGGAGTCCGTCATTTCCATCTTCCTGATATACAAATAGATGTGGGATATTTGATTTAATGCTACGTCTAGCTGATCGTAACTTTTTGTGAGCGTAATAACTTTTCCCAGTTACAGGATTTTTATTACGTTCATTTAGAAAATCATTCCATTTTGTTTCCCAGTCTCTAAATTGAGTTGTAAACTCTAATTTAGTGCTTGTAGCAAGTGTTTTTGACAGGATTAAAAGTTCTTTCCCTGCTTCTAATTTTGGATTCTTCGTTAAATATCTTCGTAATATGGCACACTGGTGGTATTGACACATTTGAACCTGATATTGTGCAAAAGCTTTAAAAAGTCCTCTCATTCCATCAATAACAATACCCTTGACAATAAAACCCTGACTAACAATATATTGAACACATTCAACATAATCCTTTATATGTTCATGCAGAATATATTTCCTGTATAAAACGGAACCCGTCTCTACATCCATTGCTACAAGAACACCCCAGTTGCGCCCAAAGTAGGTTACATCTATAAGCAAAAAACCTGTCTTTTGTGGAATTACAGGATGCCATTCTTCACTAACGGTTGCTATCTTACGTTTAACCATGCTAGCACTTACACCGTAGCGGCTACTTATCTCATCGTAAGTCTGCTTATTATGCAAATATTCTTGCCAAAATAAATCATAGTTTACTCGATTGCCTCCTCGAAACTGCTTACCACAAACGTGGCATTTATACATTTGAAATCCATTTTTGTGTCCGTTTTTTTTGACAATTGGACTACTGCAATAAAAGCATTTTTTTTATTCATAACCTTTAATTTGCTATAAAGGTAGTGATGGTAATGGATTCAGAAGTTTTTAGCCTACTTTTTGACCTATAAGCCTACTTTTAACTAATAATTATTAGAACAATGTAACACAAAACTTTTCAATGGCACACAATTTTTGTCAATACTGCATTTATGGTTAATATAGATTTCACACCATTTGAATGATAGTTCAAAATTTGGCAAAGTAAGAGCTTCTCCGCTTTTAATCACCGAAGTTATGTCTTTTTGCACATATGAAGATATATGGATTAATTTAGGGTCTACTGAAAAAGTCCTATTCTTTTGATTTTAAGTAAGATATATGCATTTTCCCTTATTTAAGTGCAAGGTTTTACTAATATTTGTCAAAAAA